>JAJFJL010000059.1 GCA_021774055.1 Nitrosomonas sp.
CTTACGCTCATTGGTTCTGACTGGAAGGATAAAAAGTGCTTGTCAAAAAGGTTTGAATATAGCAAGAAATATGTTTTATAACAAAATGCTAGAGAATAATCGCTCTCATTGATTAATGTGCCACTTTTTTGTATTGCACCCTAATGTTACGGATTACTCCAGAGATACATGCAGCGGTCGCAACTGCGGCACAATTAAGTGGCAAAAGTATTAATCAATGGGTCAGCGAAACACTGGAGCGTGAAGCTCATCACTAATACGCATAACATGCTGCGAGTTCTGGCAGTTCTGGGGACACAATATTGAATTGAAATATTAAATATTATGTCCCCCAGAACTCTAGGTTAAATTAGTCCCTCGTCCAGCAACTTATCAAGCTGATCTCTAAATTGTTGTTTTAGGTGTTCGATATTTTTGTATTCGGTCTGGAAATGCTCCATTTCTTTTAGTTTATCCTGAAACTTCCAGAGTGATTGCAAAGCATTCCGATTTGCGCCAACCGGTGATATCGAGGTTTCCTTAAAATAGGTGTAGATAAGCGGTTTGCCATTCTGTTCAAATTTCTTATGGGCAACATCAAATTCTTCTTCAGTGTAACAGCCTGTTTTGGTCATAAACAGACTTACAAAAATATCGCTGGAACACACTACTTGGTTATATTTATCCTGCAACCCTTTTTCTGATACAGCATCAAGAGAAGTCTCCCAGCGAATAATTTTAAGATAAATCCCTTTCTTGAGGTATTGATCATTTTGTTGCCGGAAATAAAGGTCGAATGCATCACGGTCATCCCGCAATTCTTCAGATGAAGCCAAGAAAATTTTAATGGTTTTATTTGCTGTCGTTGTATCTGGCACTTGATTGGGCGGCTGTTTCTCTGCCCAGTGCGATAAATGCTCCAGATTAAAGCCATCTAGCAGTAATAATACATCAACCATTTCATAGCTTCCTGGACATTCAACTGTAAGTTTATTGTCTTGTTTACGCTTTAATAACCGTCTATGTTCAAATAATTCAGACTTAGTAGAAGTTAAGCATTGCTCGCAATTACACGGAATCAACTTCTCAACTTTTTCGTCCAGCCCGGTAAAGCTTGCATTCAAGGCATCCAGATCCGCCGCTATAACGCTAAGCAATGCTTTACCTTCCGGGCCACGGGCGCGTAACACAATTTCATTACCACTTGATGCAAGCTGTGCCAGTAAACTACTGCCGTCACGTTCAAACAATACACCGGTATCCCAGGCCATTTCAGGGCGCTTAACAAACTTATGTTTTCTAACCATTAAGCGGCTAACAAGCCCTTTTGGTAAGAAGGCATAACGGTAACTTAAAACCAGATCAACTGGAGCAACCCAATCAGTTAATTCAAGTGGCATTGAAGGAGCAAGCAATTGCGGTGCGAGCCATGTACTGCCACCCTCTGCTGGCAAATCAGGTAATGCATAGCAAAGCTCAAACTTTTCCATCAGTGCCTGTAATTCTGAGTGCATGTGGGCATATTTAGAATCTGCCCAAATCCGCTCACAATCATAAGTGGTAAAACGTCCGCCACTTGCTTTTACTGTTTCGTCATCCAAAATACGAAAAACCGCCTCGGTCGCCCAGCGGTTCTGCAAAATCACAGTATTGCGCAACAAGCGGTCATCCTGAAAATGTAGAAATACACCCAAGTCATGCAAGTAGCGGCTTAAATGTAACGCCTTGATTCGATCAAATTCAAGATGCTGTCGGTACAATGCAAAATAATCTTGTTGTGAAATATAGGGCTTACCCTTGGCCTTTTCTTCAATAGCTGCCCGGATTTTGACCCACTGTTTAGGCACATCCTCCCCCACATGCGGCAGTTGTTGTACAAAATATTCAATTGCCTTAGATAAATCAGCGCTTGATCCGGCTTGCTCCAAATTGCCACGATAAAAGTCTTTTACATTCGGGAAACGGCCTTTAATACCCGCTTTGTCAATGTTCTTACTGCGCCCACCTTTTTCATTCTGGAACACCAAAACCGGGCTATGGTAACTAAGTAAGTCGATAACCTCCAACCAATAGCGGAAACCTATATCAGTTACTGACTTATGATCCTTGGCGGTATCATCCAGCAGAATATAAAGCGAATTTTTAGTAAGAAAAAACTGATGGGTAGCATGATAAATCTGTTGTCCACCAAAATCCCATACATTTAGACGGAATGTACGCTGTTTATCTCCCAAGAAATCATGGCGGTGAATATCAATACCCTTGGTGGTCTCATCTTCTATTGGCAATGGTTCATCAGGTTGATACAAGCGACGTAATAAACTGGTCTTACCTGCACGGCCTTCACCAACCAAGAGCACCTTAGCTTCCCGAAGCTTGTCAACACCTTGGGTTTCAATCTCCTGGAAATAATTCAGTACTGCTTCTGGACCTTGTTGCATAATTTCTGGGGAAGGGTGGAGCAAAGGACAATCTTTTACAAAAATGCCAACTGAGTGAGAATATTCCTCATCCCATCTTGCAGGTATACCTTTTTTGATTAATTCTTTTACTGGTGATAAGTCTGCAACTTGCGTGCCAGTAACAACAAGACTTTGCAAAAATCTTAAATCTGAAAAAGGTGTTAAATTAGTAATTGCGGTCCTACCTAAACCCAAATAACCCAAGTTAGCTAGAGAAATCAGGTGGTTCGCGCCAGCGTCTCCAATCTTATTGCCACTCAGGTCAAGCGAAGTGAGATTGCTGAGTACAGACAGATACTTTGCGCCGGCGTCTCCAATCTGGTTATCCCACAGGACAAGAGACGTGAGATTGCTGAGTACAGACAGATACTTTGCGCCAACATCTCCAATCTTGTTGTTCCCCAGATTAAGCGATGTGAGATTGCTGAGTACAGACAAGTGCTTTGCACCAGATTTCCCAATCCCGTTGCCCAACAGTTCAAGTGAAGTTAGATTGGTGAGACAAACAAGTTTTTCACACAGATTGCCAACAAGCTCAGTCAATTGATAAATTTTTGCACATTCTTGCCATCGGGCTGGCCATTGCTCCACAGTCACTCGTACATCTGACCTGAGCAGAACAAATTCAGTATCTCCCTGATCAGCAATATGTGCAATTACAGCATCTAATTCATCAGCAGTAATTTTTTGTAGCTTTTTACTATTCTCTGTCATGTTAGCAGTCGCAGCTATGTTAACTTTATTAGTCAATATCTTTCCCCAATACGTAGGATGTGCCGACGCAAGGAGGCGCATCAATCATATTTAGCCGCGTCAATATCAATATGTTCACAGCTTCCCCAATTCTCGGTATACACACCCTGCTCAACATAATGATGAAAACTAGAATAAGGCCAGTCGCTCACTTTTTTAACCCAACCATGTTTTACTGGGTTCCAATGAATATATTCCACATGCCGGTTAAAGTCATTTTGGTCACGGATTAAATGTTCCCAAAATCGGCGTTGCCATACTCCCCTTTCACGGCGAGATTTTCGGCCGGTAGAAATTTTTTCACCTTTTTCTATATGACGCGAGAAATAACCTTTTAACATATTCCAGCGCTTGGAAAAATCCGTATCTGCTTGGGGCAATGTCCAAATACAATGCATATGATTCGGCAGAATAACCACCGCATCCATACGAAAAATATAGCGATGTTTAGTATATTTAAATGCCTCACGTAATAAATCAATTTTATCTACCAGCAATCGGTTGTTTTTACGTTGCGCAAGATTAACTGTAAAAAACCAAGAGGCACCAGGAACATGGGGGCGTATGTAGGCAGTCATTTTGTTTTAGTTGTGGAATGGTTTTTGATCAGTTCCTTGCCCCTTGTTCAGCACGTCATTGATGCGCCTCCTTGCGTCGGCACATCCTACGCTGGCTGATTGATTCGCAAGAGCCAGGTTTAAGTTTTTAAATTTCTATATATTTATTTTAATTCTCGGATATAGCATGAAATATTCTCAATTTTAATTCTTCGTTATCCATTTCTTCAGCAATAAACGCACAGATAATTTCATGCAAAAAATCTTTGTCTATTCGTCCTGCCGCCACGTGATAACTAATATTCTCCATTTCATGTAGAAAGCGTCCTGCACAATACAAATACCCATTCAATAGCAACATTTGTGCGCACAAGGTAATGGCGATTCGTTTATTACCGTCCGCAAAGCAATGAAACTTATTCGAACTATAAAAAAGATGTGTCAGTTTTTCTTCAAATGTCGGGTAATAATCGTCGTTCTGGATATGCTCAAGCACACTTTCAAGCTTACCCATATCAAGATGCTCTAATGAACCACCACCACTTACTTCGACGGTTTTATTATGAATCTCTATCGCCTGATTTATTGTGAGAAAAACAATCGCCACGGTTAATCGCGTTCCTTGAGGCGCTTCATCACATCCTTAGCTTCCTCCAACCTGTCCGCCAGTTCTTTACTCTTTTCACCCAGGAATCGTTCAAACTCTTCACGTTCAACTGGCGTCACATACTCTTTTAACTGGTTATGAAGGGCATCCCTGAATGCCAAGTCACGGCTGGCCATTTTTTGCCGAGCTTTATTGATAAGCGGTGTCCAATGCGCCTGAGTTTCGAACACCTCAAACAAGCTATCCACTTCAGTAACAGATAGTTTTCTACCGCATTTCTCATGTGCCACCTCTAACTCTTTGGCAAAGCCATACTCATAGGACGCGACTAAATCCAGAATTTCTGAATAAAAGGTATCCCGTACCCTTTCCTTATCATGTAATCGCAATATTTTGCGGTATTCCTGGGTATTTTCCTTAAAAAGGCTGCGATATATTTTGTCGGTATATAGTGGATACTTGATCTTGCCCATATCCACAAAATCACGTAGCGCATCGGTAAATTCTTTACGATAATTTTCCTCTTCAAAATAGGAAATGATGAAATCTTCATCACGCTGATTAATATATTTCGTGCCACCACCGGTACGCTGGTTAATCGTATCAATCACAATATCCAGAATGGTCTGGCGCAATAATCTGGCACGATCACTTTCGACCATTAGCATCGCCATATTCAAAAATGAGCGGAAAGTGAATACCCCTAGCACAGTGGTTTTGGTACCGAAATCTGTTTCGGTACCACCCTGAGCTTCCACAGCTTCCTTCATTTCTTTCAATCGGTTACCGCGTATTATCTCGTAACCGTTTTGGCGTAATTCCTCACCAAATTTTTCCAAATAATTCTCAATCGTGCGGGGCGTCACCTCAAAGAACCGCGCCATTTGTTCCTTAGTAAGGAAGACTTTACTTTCAAACTCAATGCCTTGCACCTTGCTCGCCTGTTCTAGCTCAGCCAGCACATAAGGATTATTGAGAATATTCTGTCGATCTACCTGAGAGACAGTCAGATCCTTGCTGCCAGGGTGCTTTGAAGTATCCGTCATATTGAGTTCTCTAAGTTAGGGGCGAGGAAATAATAATTTGTTCAATTTAAGCGAAGCACGTAGGATGTGCCGACGCAAGGAGGCGCATCAATCACATTTAATTTATTAAATATCAACATGTTCATAGATTCCCACGCTTATTCAGCACATCATTGATGCGCCTCGTCGGCACATCCTACGTTTTTCACATATCCAAGGCACTAACATACCCGGTCAATTCAAGATAACCACGCCCTGCCGGTTGTTCATCGCGGGTTAGTGTGACGGCACCTTCCCAATAAACTGTGCCGGTTGATTGATTGGCATCCAGTTCTTGATCGTCAAATAACGGGGTAAGAAGCCATTCGATTTCTCCGGTGCGGATGCGCATGGCTACGGGATAGACAGCGTCGGTATAAGGTGATTGCCAGGTACGCTCTGGAGTGAAGTCTACCTGCTCCGGTTCAAATAATGTGAGCTCTCCAGCAGCATTACGTAATGCGGCGTAAGACCATAGTTTGCTGCCATCTTTATGCCGAATCTGAAATGCCATTAATGCTGAACCGTCATCTAAATTAGCCCCTACCCAATCCCAACCATCAGCGTCTTCATTAAGATATGCGGTTGACCATTCATGATCCAACCAAGCGCTACCGGTGACTGTTTGTGGTTTATTTTGGCGAAATACTGTGCCGGTGACTGCTAAATGTGGTTCGCTGTAGTAATAACTGGCTTGTTCCGGTTTTGGGCCCTTGCGTGAGAAGCCATCACCACCTTGTAGTAGCACTGGTTGTGTGGGGGTTAGTGATAATTGCAGGCCAATATCATCGCCTTGCATATCAACTAAATAACGCCCATTTTCTTCCTTAACCAAGGTCCAATCATCTAGTTTTACATCAGTATTGCCTTCTTTGGCGTAGGCTAAACCAAAACCTTCACGGGCAGTTTTTTCTTCATGTAATAGTTTACCAACAGCTGGATCTGATAATGCCAGGTGCGCGATAATTAAGTATTTAGGCGCAAATAGACTGGGGTTAGCAGTGTCATGATCGGTTGCATAACGAAAGAACGTGATTTGAAAACCTAGTGGTTCTTTATCCTCTGTTTTAAGCCAACCGGTGGCATACCACCATTCAATACGGAAGTCTTGATGTGCGCCATAATCATGTGGAAAGGTTAATTTATAATCAGGCACCACTGTTAACAATCTAGATGATTCAGAGTGTACATTACTTACCAAAAATCCTAACAAAAATATCAGTGGGACAATCAATATCAACTGACAACATTTAACAATAGATTTTAAAAATTGCATTGTTAATCCTCACGTACAGTACGAATAGTATTGCCAGATAACGCTCTACGTCCGGCTAGCAATGCGGTTAATGCCGCAGAAATAACCATCACTAAGGCAACAAGGATTAACCATCCCCAAGGTAAATGAAGTTGCATGGTCCAATGGAATGACTGTGGGTTGACGATAAAAACCAGGATTAAACTAATTGTCCAGCCCAGCACAAAACCTAGAAAAACTCCTAATACAGCTAGCAAGCCACCTTCAGCCGCTAACATGCCAAATATCTGGCGACGAACCATGCCGATGTGGGTTAGCATGCTAAATTCTTTGGCACGCGCAAGTGTTTGGCTTGAGAAACTGGCAGCTACGCCTAGTAAGCCAATAACAACTGCGACCATTTCTAATAAATAGGTGACGGCAAAACTACGATCAAAAATCTTTAAACTGGTGGCACGAATTTCACTTGAATGTGAAATTTCCAAGGCATCATTAAATGGCAAAGCTCTTAATGTAGTCATAACTTGTTCTGAAGCGGTATCGGTTTGTAACCACAAGCCGGCAGCATTAACATTTTCGTCACCAGTGAGTTGTTGATAATCAGACAATTGCATCTGAATCGCACCAAATTGACGGCCATAATCACGCCATATACCGGCTACCACAAAATCTTGTGCAACCTCCCCCGCTTTTCCTAACGGCAAGTTAACTTGATTGCCAATATGATAACCATACAAATCAACCATTGCTTCTGAGACCCAAATTGGCATACTGCCTGCTGGAAATGAAGCGGATGCCATTGCTTCACCAATAATCGGGATAATTTTTTCAGGACTATCGTTATCAACTGGACGGGCAATTAAGGTGATATCAGGACGACTTGGATCAAGAGTTAGCTGTAACGCACGTGAGAAATCAAGACGGCTGATACCTGGTATCGCTTCCATTGCCTGCTGCTGCTCTGGCTGGAAACCACCTTTATCACCACTAGAAGCCAACTTTACATACATATCCGCAGGCAATACCTGTCCTAGCCAGTCATCAACTGATACTCGAAAACTAGTCACCATGATTGCCATTGCCACCATTAAACTAAAACTTGCCAGAATTCCGCCTAAAGCTAGCGAAGCTTGATTGGGTGCGTTGGCAAGTCTGGAAAGTGCCAACATTGGCACCGCAGCGGATGATTTTTTAGTGCTGATAGCCAGAAAGGCGGAAAAGAATAATGCTGAGAAACGCGGCATCAAAGCGATGATACCAACCATTAGCAATACAATGGCAAGATAGCCGAAAATTGGCAATTCAAAAACAGGCGGGAATAAGGTAAATAAACCGGCAACAACTAGACAAGCGATTGCTGGCCAGGGAGTTGCTAATTTTACTAGTGCAATATCTTCGCTGCCTGATTTAAGTGCGGGTGCAGTTTTAGCATTTGCGGCTTCCCAGGCAGGGGCAGCACTACCTAATAAAGTCACCCCTAACCCCAAGATGAAAAAGGTTGCCGCAGCTAACCAACTAAAATGAATATCTGGCCTGACACCAGAAAAGAAACCACTGCCTAAATCACCACCAAAGAAATGCAGGGCTGTCGCTGCCGTGGCGTAACCTAACGCTAGCCCCAACAATGAACCGATAGTACCCAGGACAGTGCCTTCCAATAAAACCTGGCGTAATAATTGTGCGCGGGTTAATCCTAATACCCGCAGCAAAGCGAACTGCCGTCGCCGCCGGATCATGGACAACACTTGGGTTGAAAATACCAGAAAGGCACCGGTAAACAATGCCACCATTGCCAACATATTTAAATTAACCCGATAGGCACGCGACATATTGTTAATGCGCGCTTCTTGATCAGCCGATTCAATTACTCGGTAATGCTCGCCTAACTCCTGCGCCAAACTTATTTTGAAGGCATCACGATTAATCCCTTCGGCTAATTTTAATTCGATACGTGACAGCAAACCAAGATGATCAAAACGCCACTGCGCAGCGCCAATATCCATCACCGCAACTCGCTGTCCAACCCGTGCGCGCAACAAACCACCAGCAACACGTAGGGTGACTGTTTGTACGCCACTACGTAGCTGCAATAAATCACCTTGCTTAACTTGCAACCATTCCATTGCCGCTGGTGATAAAAAAATCGCATCATCAGATAAGCCATCAAGTCGATCACCATCAGTTGAGATACCAATCGCATCAGGTGAAATATTTATCGCCCGAAACATATCAGTGCCCAAGATAGTTAACTTATTATCACGACTATCCGCAAATTTATCTGCCACTACTACATCAAACTCCAACACTGGGTTGGCCAGCGCTATCGATTTATGTTGCACTAATGTTGGATAAAGAATTTCATCAAACATCGCCTGCGTACCACGTACTTGTAAATCAGACTGGCCAGAAAGATGCTTGGTGGCTGTAGAAAATTCGTTATAAGCTGCGCTATTAATTAAATGAATTGAAAACCCAAGCGCAATACCTAAGGCAATAGCAATAATCGCAACCAGCGCTTGCAATAAATGTGCGCGCCATTCGCCGACTAATAACCAACGAAATAATAAACGGCTACTCATGACGTTTGATCGGCAGCAAGCGGATGCAGCCCTGCTTTGGTTAACATCAACACACGATCAGCCGTCGCCGCCGCTGCTTTTGAATGCGTAACAAGAATGCCAGAAGCCCCATTCGCCTTAATCTCAGTGCGCATTAACATCAACACCTCATGCGCGGTATCAGGATCAAGATTACCGGTCGGTTCATCCGCCAAGACTAATTTAGGATGATGAATCAAGGCCCGTGCAATCGCCACACGTTGCAGCTCACCACCTGATAACTGACGCGGAAAATGATCACCACGCCCCTGCAAACCGACCGCAGCTAACATCTTCTCCACACCATCAATCGATACCCCATTTAACAACAAAGGTAAGGCGATATTTTGCTGCAATGTCAGATGTGGCAACACATGGAAAGCCTGAAAAACAAAACCAAATTGCTCACGCCGCAGCCGTGTCGCAGCATTATCATCCAATGATGATATTGCCGCCCCATCAATTAATACTTCACCGCTATCAGGCGTATCTAGCCCCGCAATAAGATTCAATAAAGTTGACTTACCAACCCCGGAATCACCCATAATTGCCACATATTCACCAGCATCCAGGGTGTACGACAGGTCAGACAACACTTGTAGCCCACCTGTGTAAGATTTATTGATTTGACGTAGTTCAAGCATAATTAGGTATAGAATTTATGAGACTAAAAGATTACCTGAATTTTACAAGTACTCATACATTGGGAGCATGATCACTGGTAAAATTCAGGCTTTAAAATAATCAGGAGTAAATTATGGCACGCGCCAGCGCACGTCACATTTTGGTAAAAACAGAAGAAGAGTGTAACAGCCTAAAGGGCGAAATTGATAGTGGCACCGAATTTGCAGATATTGCAGCAAAACATTCACAATGTCCTTCAGGTAAACAAGGTGGCGACCTAGGAGAATTTGGTCCAGGACAAATGGTAAAAGAATTTGATGAAGTTGTTTTTAGTGCGCCTGTCGGTGAAGTGCAAGGGCCAGTTAAAACGCAGTTTGGTTATCATTTGCTGGAAGTTACTGAACGTAGTGACTGAGGCTGGAAATTGTAGAGTGTGAACCGTGGGGCATTGCGCCCTACGGAGCTGATAGTTGGTTACTATATTTTAACGAAAGATTGAGTGTTATATAAACTGTAATAAATGAATTATGTATATATCACTGATAGGACAGAACGCGCTATCGCGTTCTGCTTATCAAGTCGTTGGAGTAGAATTCTGCCTAATATCGCTTACGTCTTGCAGACGGCACGAATTAGACAGAATCTGCTCAACGCTTGTCCGTTATGTTTTGCGGTGCTCTTGATGCTTTTGTTACAATTTCATACATATTATTAATGCAATTTAAGTGGTTAAGTTATGAATGATGCAATTCCTATCAATGGTGAAGTTTTAAAGTGGGCTAGAGAGTCCGCTGGGCTAACTATTGATGAAGTTGTGCAAAAAATGAATCGTAAGCGCATTACTTATGAAGTGATTGAGTCATGGGAGCTAGGTTATGAAATACCTTTATATTCTCAACTTGAACGATTAGCTTATGAAGTTTACAAACGTCCGTTAGCAATCTTTTTTTTTCCTGAACCTCCGAAAGAAATAACAGCTAAACAGTCTTTTCGTACTCTCCCTGAGTACGAAATTCAACGTATGCCTGTAAAAATGCATTTCTTGTTAAGAAAGGCACAATCATTTCAACTCAACCTATTTGATTTGTATGATGGTGTGAATCCCTCGGAGAAAAAAATAACAAGGGAACTAAAATTCCCTACAAATATTTCTGCAAAAGAAATGGGGGAAACGGTTCGCCAATACATCAATATAAATATAGAGACACAAAATTCTTTTGGCAATCCTGAAAATGCCTTTAAAGAATGGAGGGAAATACTTGAAGGATTTGGATTATTCATTTTTAAAGATGCATTTCAAAGTGATGAGTTTTCAGGTTTTTGTCTTTACGATGATAAATTTCCAGTCATTTATGTGAATAACAGCAAGCCTTTTACAAGACAAATATTTACCCTATTTCATGAACTTGCACATCTATTATTTAAGACTGGCGGTATCGACACAAATATTGAGGATTATCTTGATTACTTAGATGGAGATGAAGAACGAATAGAAATTATTTGCAACAGTTTTGCAGGGGAGTTTTTAGTCCCTTCAAAGCACTTTGATCAGAAGGTTAGAGGTATTGACATTAATGACGAACGTATTAGTTCCTTAGCCAATTTTTATCATGTTAGTCGAGAAGTAATCCTTCGCAAATTTTACGATTCAGACAGAATTGACCAGGAATTCTATTCTAGAAAAGTTAGGGAATGGAGAATGGCAAAAAGTGGTATCAGCAAAGGAAGTGGTGGGAACTATTATTATACAAAAGGTGCGTATCTTGGAAGTAGGTATATTGAAAAGGCATTCTCTCAATTTTATCAAAATAGGATCACAACAGAAAGATTGGCAGATTATTTAGGGGTAAAAGTAAAAAATATCTCTGGAATGGAGTCGCAGTTATATAGCATGGAATCCTCTACATGACCTATGTCTTTGACTCAGGACCATTAATTTGGATGTTTCGCTATTATTATCCGGATAGGTTTCCATCTTTATGGGAACAATTTGATGAATTGATAGCAAACCAAAGAATAATTTCTGTGAAAGAGGTTTCTAGAGAGCTTGATGGTCAAGATGATCTACTGGCAAATTGGATAAACGACAATAAACAGATTTTTCAAGAGCCGATGCAAAATGAGATGATTTTTATCGGGAGTATTTTTCAAGTTTCTCATTTTCAGGGTTTAGTCAGGAAACAAGAACGTTTACAGGGCAAGCCAGTAGCCGATCCTTTTGTAATAGCAAAGGCAAACTCAGCTCAAGATGGTTGTGTTGTAACAACAGAGAAATACAAAGAGAACGCCTCGCAAATTCCGAATGTATGTAAGCATTTTAACATTCCATGTATTAACCTTGAGCAATTCATGGAGAAAGAAAATTGGAAGTTCTAAAAAATATAACGTAGGGCGCTAGGGTCGGGTCTAGACTCATATACCACAAATATAGACGCGACCCTAGTGGGTACAACAGCTTCATGCACTTAACCGGGTGATTTTATTTTCTCTGTCAGCTGCAAAAGCTAAACAGGCAAGAATATCTTTTTTTGTGATTTTGGGATAATCATCTAAGATCTCATCATAGGTCATTCCGTCAGCAAGCATATTTAGAATATCGTAAACAGTTATTCTTATCCCTCGTATACAAGGTTTTCCTGATCGTTTTCCTGGTTCAATAGTTATGTATTCTTTATAATTTATCATGTCTGCACACTTTTATTTATATGTGTTATTTAACCTTGATTATATTATTACCTCGTCCCTAACCCCAATAAGACAACTGGCACTACTTGATTCGCTCATTTCTTTCCTAAAAAATATACTGCTATTCGGTGTTCACGTTTTTTGTAACTAGTTAATTAAGAGCATCATCTGATTTTTCATGAAAAAACTTAAATACATTTAAAATAAATTTGTTACCTGATACGGCAGATGAAACTGGCTACCTTTAAACCTAGCTATAGCTAAAAACTCGAACATCTAGTGTTAGCCTATATCTATACGTTACCTTTAAATCCGTTCTGACGTAAACCTTCATGAATTATTGTCACTGTGCAAGATAAAGGTGTTACATGCAACATTAATACATTAATTTTATTGAGATTTAATTATTATTGCAATGTTTGACCTGATACCTCTTTGTGGATACCTCTTACGCCTTGCAGATAGCACAAGCTAGATATAATCAGGTATTTTCGCCACGAAACACAATAACCTGTTGATAAATATAAATAAGTTAAAAAATAGTTTACGAAAACGGTTTCTTTTATTCCTTTTAAATCAATTTGTTATGATGCAGACGGGAACTGTTGAGATATAATCTGCTCACTTGACAGTTAGTACTGAAATAGTATCATTTGGCCATGCCCAAGAAAATTCGCCAGCTAATCTCAATGCTTGAAAAAGCTGGTTTTTCTAATAGGGGTGGGAAAGGTAGTCACCGAAACTTTATTCATCCCTCTGGGGCAAAAATCACTATTTCCGGGAATCTTGCTAGTGATGCCCTCAAATATCAAGAGAAAGAAGTGGAATTAAAGATAAATGAGGTCAAAAAATGAAAATTGCAGACCAATATATAAAACTAGTTGAGTGGTCAGAAGAAGACCAATGTTATATTGGTTCTTCACCTGGTTTCATTGGTTCCTGTTGCCACGGAAGTGATGAAACAGAGGTTTATAAACAGCTTTGTAGTATTGTTGATGAATGGGTGGATATTCATCAGAAAGAAGAACTTCCTCTACCAGAATCTGTTGTAAATAAATCATTTTCAGGGAAATTTGTTATTCGTGTAGGGAAGGATCTTCATAAAGCGCTTGCTATTAAGGCAGCAAGGTCTGATGAAAGTCTTAACAGTTTATGTGTTAATCTTTTGCGTAACTCAATAGTTCGTAAGGGCTGACAAGGCGCCACATCGGACATATAACAGCGTTGCACATTCATCGTATAGGAATATATCAGCAAAACGGCGCAATGCCCTACGGTTATTGCGCCCTACAGAGCTCATTTTAAAAAAATGGCAGATGCAAGAGGCATTC
>JAJFJL010000060.1 GCA_021774055.1 Nitrosomonas sp.
CTTACGCTCATTGGTTCTGACTGGAAGGATAAAAAGTGCTTGTCAAAAAGGTTTGAATATAGCAAGAAATATGTTTTATAACAAAATGCTAGAGAATAATCGCTCTCATTGATTAATGTGCCACTTTTTTGTATTGCACCCGTTTCATATAACAAACTACATTCCTTATGAATATTAATAAGCATTCCATGCAAAACAAAATTTACTTTATAGAACAATCTGTTACACACTATGCATATAATTACTTGTAAGATCTAGATAAAAAACAATCTAACGTATAAAAAAACTTTATTAATACGGCACTTAGAAAAGAGAGGTATGTAATGATAAATGATAAGATAAGACGCGATGCAATTGTTGATGCCGCTATTGCATTAGGTGAACGCACCTCATGGGAAGATGTACGCCTTTATGATGTCGCAGATAAGTTAAATATATCACTAGAACAAATTTATTTTCATTTTCAAGAAAAAGAAGACTTAGTAGAAGCCTGGTTTGATCGTGCGGACAGTACTATGCTTAAGGAAACACAGGCAGTTAGTTTTGCTGATTTAAACGCACAACAACGTATCCACCGACTTATTATGGCTTGGCTTAATGCGCTGTCGGTTCAACGTAAAGTTACCAGGCAAATGATTGTAGCTAAAATGGAATTAGGACATTTACATATCCAAATCCCAGGATTATTACGTGTGAGTCGTACTGTTCAATGGGTAAGAGAATCCGCACAACGTGACGCAACATTTGTGCGACGTGCATTAGAAGAATCAGTACTTACAATGATTTATTTATCAACTTTCTTAGTTTGGATGAAAGATGAATCAACAGATTCTAAATTAACAAGTAAATTCCTTGAGCAAAAATTGAGAATCGCAATGTCTTTAGATCATGCTTTTTTTAGTGATACCTAGATCCGGCAGGTTATCATGCATATAATTTGCAATAGATTGTTTCATAGAGTAAATTTTATTCTGTGTGAAATACTTATTGATACTCCTAAAGAATAAAGTTTACTATATGTAACAATCTGTTGCGTAGAATATGTGCGATAGTTCGCAGGATCTAGGTAATAAATCAAATACAGAGACTAAACAGCCACTGCGCAGTATTTAGTAATTATCAAAAAAACTAACAGCTGATTCAAACTTAATTAATTATGGATACGCTAACGCATGCCTTAAGTGGTGCCTTGCTAGCACGTGCAATGGCATCACCATTACAAACAAAAACATTGCCATTACGGCTACAAATTACGGCAGGACTAACTGCAGCTATTTTTCCTGATATTGATTTTGTGCTTCGCCTAATTAGCACAATTACTTATCTTAATTGGCACCAAGGTCCGACACACTCCCTAATTATGTTGCCGTTATGGGCATGGCTATTAGCAATTTTATTTTCAAAATTTAATTCTTGCCGTTACCATTGGCGACTTTTTTATGTTCCAGCTTGTCTTGGGCTTGGCATTCATATTGCCGGTGATTGGGTCACAGCTTATGGCGTGATGCTATTTGCACCATTTTCAATGCAACGTTTTTCGTTGCCACTAGCCTTCGTTATTGATCCGTCGGTAACTATAATCCTTATAATAGGATTATTTCTTTCCTGGAGGTTTCCACAACACAGAATCTTTGCTGTTGCTACCTTATTGAGTCTAGTAGTTTATTTTACACTGCTATTAAGTTTGCATGAACGTGCGCTTAAGGTTGGCCAACATCATGCTAATACACAGACATCAGCTAATGCAACAGTTAGTGTATTGCCGCAACCACTATCACCGTTTAATTGGAAAATTATTATCCAAGATAAGAGTACCTACGCACTCGCAAATATAAATTTATGGCCTTACCAACAAATATCATTGCAATCTTTTAAAATAAAATGGTTACAAGAAATGTCGATAGCTTATCAATCAGTAACAACTATCAATTGGCAATATATTGAAAAATACGGGGATAATTTAATCGAATCTAAATTGGCGCATGAGGCTTGGATTCAACCTAATTTTTCGCAATTTAGACAATTTTCAGTATTCCCTCAACTAGATTATATTGATTATGACGAATCTGGTATTTGTGTCTGGTTTTTTGATTTACGGTTTAAGTTTCCGTCATTGCCGGCATCATTTCGCTACGGAATGTGTCATGATGACAAACTATCAACTTGGAACATGCAACGACAACCAGGTGTACTTTGGATTGATTAAGAACTAAGTATTGTCACTTAATTTATATAATTAACGTAATCATATGATTATGTTCATAACTTGCATCATTATGGCGATCTATTAGAAAGATATGTAATGACAACCCAAAGTAACAAAAAAAATATTTTCATTGTTACCACTTGTTTTTGAATAGTTATTTAACTATATTATAATTTAATCTTAATCGGTAATTTCCTAACTATATGTTCCATGTTATAGAATCACGTAATGAAAATTGGGGATATTTATAAATCGTCTTAAGAACACATTGATTGTACATATACTTCGCGAGGTCATGATTTCGGGTTTTATAGTGTGATAATTTTTGTCAAGAACAAGGCGCTGAAACAAGCACATAGCTAGGTAACGCTGATATTGGCAAAAATAATCCACTAGAAAACTGAAATCATGACCGCATGAAGTATATACCGTGTAATAAATGGCATCCCTCATAAAATCTTAAAAACAATTTACACTTTTTCGAAAAAAAACGATAGTGTAGGCTTGGTAGAGCAAGTAGCTAAATCCAGCATCACGGAAATTCTGGGTTTCACTACTCGCTATATCTAACCTACATATTACCTAGATCCTGCAAGTGATCATGCATATAGTGTGTAACAAATTGTTCCATGGAGTGATTCTTATTCTGCATGGAATACTTATTGATATTTCTAGAGAATAAAGTTTGCTATATGAAACAATCTATTGTGCAAAATGTGCATGATCACTTGCAGGATCTGGGTATTACCAATTTCATTTTTTTTCGTGTTTTTTGTAGGCAAAGTGTAAACCGAGAAACGAGTATTATTTCATGTATGTTCCTTACATTGGGAGTGACTAATGAATGAATTTGTAACTGAATTACTTGACATGTTTCCCTTCGAAGTTCTGGAGAACAGGAGTTGGTTAGAGGTTGTTTCTATTTTGGCACCATCAGTCCTAATAATTATAGGATTATATGGTACAAGTTTTTTATTGAAGAAAAACTATCTGAAGAAGAGCATCTATATTATATGTCTATCACTAGCCTTGTTTTTCTTACCTTATGAGCTATTTCGCCAAGCAACAGAGATGTCAAAAGCTGATGCTAACGTAACCATTACGCAGACTCAGCTAAAAGAATTGTTAAACACAACCAGTCTAAGTCATATTGAGCCGTTAACTGATAAAGCCATGGCTGCCAACACATTGATAAAACTCACACATGGTCTTAGTGATACACAAAAACAAGAATTAATCCTGGTTTCATGGCTGATTGCTGCAAATGAAGAGCAGTTGAAATTAACCCAAAATAAAATAAAGCAACAATTGGTTGATGATATTAAATTAAACCTAAATAATGTTACCGAAGAAATTATAAGCTCTAGAACACCCTTTGATAGAATATCAGACAGCATAGGCGAAATGAAGTATCAACTAACTGATAATATTAGATTAAATCTAGAGGATGTTACCAAAGAAATTATCGATTCTAGGACACCATTTAATAAAATATCAGATGTTATTATAGAAAGAATTGATAGTGATGTTAGTGACTTAATAAACACTAAAATGCAGTCTCTTAATGAAGGTATTGATCAATCATTAACGGATCTTGAAGAAGGTATAAATGCTTTTATTCAGATTAAATTAGAGGCATATGAAGTAACACTAGATTCAATCATGCAAAAAAACCTTGATGAACTAAAACAACATACAAATCAAGCTAAAAATTCTTTTGCTAAACAAGTCGGTCAAATAAATAAATCAAATAAAGTTGCCTTGCAAAAACTTGAGGAAACCCAGAAAGGTGTAGATGATCTTGGTGTTAAATTGGCTGAAATTGATTTAAACGATGTTATCGATGACGTACAAAAACTTGCGGGATTAGTTAAAGATATTCAAGAAAGAAATGAGACGCTATTCAAATACAACGAATGTCTCAGATCTGTTGGTTTAATTGATTTTTCTGGTAAAGAAAAACAGTGTAGAGAACAATTACAAAATCGGGAAGACTAGATCATACAAGTGATCATACAATTTAGTGTGATCACTTGCATGATTGCATTTATCTTTCATGAACAAGAATAATTACCGTATCATTTCGATAAGAACAAACTGATCTATGAATTTCCAAACAATGAGAAGTAATCGTGACACGATATGAACCGGCAGGATGATTAGTTGTGTCAAACTCAAAGTTGAAATAACCTTTGTGATCGCTGGGATATGATTGCTTGCTTATCATAGCTCCACCCTGACTAAACACCCTGAAACTTAAAAGAACATCGGCAGTAGGTTGATCGTTATAGTTAACCCAACCATTTAACTTTATTTTTTCACCAACAAAGTATTCAGTTTTAGGTTCTACTAATACAGGCGCTGAAGTATGTGTTGCGCTGGAATTATTAACTAACCCACATAATAGTAAAATAAATAGAAGTGGGGTAATTGCGGTTATTTTTAATTTCATAATAGTTTTATTGAATGCCAAAAGTTATTGATTGAGGTTAACATGTTATCTAAATATACGTACTTCTTGAATCTTTGTTAAGAACACGTAACGCGATAAATTTACGTAAACTATAGTGAATTGTCAATTATTCAAATAACTAGTATTTTTGTTACTATTCACATAGGTCGTACTTATAACAAATATACAGTATCTAGGTTTCAAACCACCACCTAAGAAATCGTGGTTTAATTCATTATTTATGGAGTTACAATGACTAAAATATTTAAACCAATGCTAGCAATAGCTATTTTATGCCTATTCTTTTCCCAATCAACGATGGCGGAAAGTTATCAATCTGCATCTGGAAAAAAAATGGTTAGTGGTCTTTCCAATGTTGTTACTGGTGTCGCAGAACTCCCTAAGAATATAATCATATCAACCAAGTATCATGGTGTTCCCTATGGAATGACTGTTGGTGTAGCTACTGGCGTTATGCATACTGTTGGTCGCACCGTGATCGGCGCACTTGATTTAATAACATTTATGATTCCCACTGGCCCATCTATTTCCCCTCCCTATATATGGGAGGATTTCTCAACAGAAACCAGCTATGGATCACACTTTTAGAGTGAAGTTAGATTTTTAGAAAATATCTCATGCAGCCAACGGTACTAATCAATAAGCATCGCAATACCGCATTACTAATATCAGCTAGTAACAAAAATAAGCTGGTAATTAAAATGGGAGAAGGGAAGCTAACAGTATCATCACTTTCAACTAAAGAAATTGATACGCTGGAATACACTGTTAGCACCTATTCTCCCAAGCTAGCCGCACAGTTGTATCTTAATCATAGCGGTGGAGTTAGTAAACGCGCTAAACTTCATTTAGAAAAAATTGCCAAAGGAGAATTTTCTGGCATGCTAAATTTAGAATAAAAACCGGCATCCTTCATATCAGCCCCAAAGTAGTTTACACTTTTGAATTACAAGTAGGGTGTATTCCAACGTTGGTGCGCAAAGCGCACCATACCTTAAATCGAATAATGAAGGATGCCATGATTTCTACTTTTCATGAAGCTCAAATCGATAAAATGCCAGCATACCCATAAGGTTAGGTAATACGGTAATCTGTTGATCACCGTTCATCACAATTCGTTCTAGAATATGTGCATTATGTAGGCGGCATAGTGCTTCAAAATCGCCCAAGGTGCAGAGATGAATATTGGGAGTGTCGAACCAATTATATGGTAGAGTTTCTGAAACAGGCATATGACCAAAAATAACTTGTTTACGGTTTTTCCAATAGCCAAAATTAGGGAATGACACAATCCCTTGTTTACCAACCCGCAACATTTCTTTAATGATACCTTCTGTATGTTTCACTGCCTGCAATGTTTGTGACAAAATCACATAATCAAATGATTCCGACCTAAAACTAGATAGGCCAGACTCTAGATCATTCTGAATAACATTTACACCATTCTGAAAACAATTCAAAATATTATTATCGTCAATTTCCACACCATAACCAGTAATGCCGCGTGAATCCTGCAGATAACGTAGCAATGAACCATCGCCACAGCCAAGATCAAGCACTTTTGAGTTTGGCTTAATCCATGTTGCAATAGCAGAAAAATCAGGTCTAGGTGGTGGTATTGAGGGGTTGGTAGTTTTAATCATACTAAAGTTTATATTTCGATATTATCCATGTAAGCACGCATCAGTTGATGATAATGCTTATTTGCCATCAGAAACGAATCATGGCCATGACTAGAAGTAATTTCTGCGTAACTAACATTAATAGCATTATCTAATAATGCTTTAACAATATCACGTGATCGCTCTGGTGAGAAACGCCAGTCAGATGTAAATGATAATACTAGAAAATTCGATTTAACAGCATGAAATGCTGCACTTAAGTTATTACCATAGGCACTTGCTGGATCAAAATAATCTAATGCTTTAGTCATCAACAAATAACTATTGGCATCAAATTGATCAGCAAACTTATCTCCCTGATAGCGTAAATAAGATTCTATTTCAAATTCAACCCCATAACCAAAAGAAATCTTACCGCTGCGTAAATCCCGACCAAATTTTGCAGCCATAGAATCATCAGAAAGGTAGGTGATATGACCCAACATTCTGGCAAGTCTTAAACCCTGCCGAGGCAAAGTATCTTGCGCATAGTAATCACCCCCATGAAAATCTTTATCAGTGATAATCGCTTGTCGTGCAACATCATTAAAAGCAATATTCTGCGCAGTTAGCTTTGATGCAGCGGCAATAACTAACGCATGTCTAACACGCTCAGGATAATCCAGGGTCCATTGCAGCGCCTGCATACCACCCAAACTACCACCAGCAATAGCCGCAAACTGATCAATACCTAGATAATTGGCTAACTGCACTTGGGATGTTACCCAATCTTCCACAGTTACAATCGGGAAATTAGCACCATACGGTTTACCTGTTTTAATATCAATACTGGTCGGCCCGGTAGACCCATGGCAGCCTCCCAAATTATTTACACCAATAACAAAAAATTTATTGGTATCAATGGGTTTATCAGGACCAACCATATTGTCCCACCAGCCAACTTGTTTTAAGTTATCAGCATAGACACCAGCAATATGATGGTTCCCTGAAAGTGCATGACAAATCAGAATTGCGTTCGATTTAGTAGCATTCAGATTACCGTATGTCTCATATACCAAATCGTAGCTATCAAGTAGCGTACCGCTTTTTAATTGTAGCGGATTGTCAATATGAACACATTGAGGCGTAACTATACCTGTTGAGTTTGATACTTGCATTAATAGTTTAAGAAATAACTGATGCTTATTAAAAAAGAAATAAGTTAGGGATCAAGAAAAGATTAAATGCCAAAATTGCGCAGGATAGGGCTTCGCATTCAATGCGTACGGGACCTTTTACACAACGCCAAAGACGCAGACATAGACATAGACAAGCAAGGTTGGCATTTTAATCTTTTATGGTTCTAGGCAGGGCAGATACAATCACAATCGCCTAACTACTATATTGTAGTGATTATATCGTTAACTTAGGAACAAGCATTAAATAATTTTGGCGTCTAGGAGCCTGTCGGACTTATGAGTTTCGGCTGCAAATTCGGAGAAGCCGGCCCAAATCCTCCCCAGTTTTTGTTAAATATACCCAATATTCGCCTCAAACCGGTGAGAATTTAGCCTCGATTCTCCAAATTTTCGCT
>JAJFJL010000007.1 GCA_021774055.1 Nitrosomonas sp.
ACTTGAGCAACTAGCGCAGGATTTACGCTCATATTCAAGGCGTGCAAACAGGCGCATAGCACGGCTATGTAACTGTTTGCATAACACAGAAGATGAATATAAATACAAAGCTAGTTGTTTAAGTTATTTAATGCGCGCTCCTAAGTATTAGTACCCATACTACCCTTAACCTGACTCATATTAGAGATACTACCTATTTGTTTAATTCGGTTATAAACCACCTGTGTAGGTGCAATCCAAACAGCACCAGGGCCCTCAAAAGTTTGTAATAAACCTTCGCCACCAGATAACGATTGGAATAAAGTCTTTGCCGACTTCTCAGCCCTAAAGGTAACGGTTTCATTACGCACAAAAGCAAAATTACCATCAACCGAAAGCTTCTCTCCTTTCTCTAATTCATAACAAACCAACTCACTAACTGGAACCGGCGATACCAACACCACCACGCCACTACCACTAATCCTAGTCTGAAATAAACCCTCACCACCAAACAGCGCGCTAGAGATATTTTGTTGCATCACTGCAGTAACTTCTAAATCACGCGACGCACAATAAAAAGCACCTTTATCAACGATCACCGCATCATCTTCAATGGTAAATAATAAGAAATGACCAAAAGATGGCTCTAAATAAACTTCACCAGTACCTTTGATACGTGACTGAAATATAGTCTCACCACTAAGAAACTTCCGCATCAAACCACGACCAACACCACCTTGGGTACTAGACTCCAGCTCTAAATTCCGTCCGCGCATATAATAAAGCGCACCAGGCTCAATAATCACCTCACTCCGAGTTAACTGCATACGTATTAGCTTAAGATGAATCCCTGCCTGATTTGCAAAGAAAACTTTCTCAGCCGCCACCAAATCATCTGAACCCTTCAATGAAGCATATTGCACAATCTCAATCTTCGCCCCAGACGATTCTTCAGTTTGTAAAACTTCCAGTTGATCATCATCATCCATGTTAACTTCTCCTTATTTTTGATAAAACATAGCATATTGCGAAGGATACAAATAATGTGATCTACAAATCATCCAATGGACTAACCACACCCTCACCACCTAGTTTTAACACATGCGTATAAATCATGGTAGTTTCTAAATCTTTATGACCCAACAAAGACTGGATTGTACGAATATCTGTACCACGCTGTAATAAATGAGTAGCAAAGCTATGTCGAAAAGTATGTGCTGAAACTTTCTTATCTACTTTGGCACGACGCACAGCGGTTTTAATCGCTTTATTCACCACAGATTGATCTAAATGATGGCGTCGGGTAATGCCAGAACGTGGATCAACAGCCAAAGAACGTGCTGGAAATACATACTGCCACGGCCATTCACGGGCAGCATTTGGATACTCTTGCGCCAAGGCCTGTGGCAAATAAACCGCACCAAAACCTTCATTAAGATCTTGCTCAAAGATCACTTTAACCCCTGTCAAGTGATCCTTCAACAAAGCAATTGCCAACTCAGGCAAAGGTGTAACTCTATCCTTCATACCTTTTCCATCACGAACCGTTATTTGTTGATAACCATGATCAATATCCTGCACCCGCAATCGTACAGCTTCTGAAATACGTAATCCGCAACCATACAATAACTTCACCACCAGAGCCGCAGTCCCAGACATAAACCCAAGTACCTGTTTCACCTCATCACGAGTTAATACCACAGGAATACGTGGCTCCTGACGTGAACGAGTTGCCTTAACACCTGTTAATGGTTGCTTTAAAACCTGCTTATATAAAAATATCAAAGCATTGAGTGCCTGATTTTGGGTCGATGCCGCTACATTAGCTTGTACCGCTAAATGACTTAAGTAATCTTCAACTTTCTTTTCTGCATCAACAAAAAGTGACTCACGTGCTTGTAAATGATGAAACTGTATAAATCGCTTTACCCAATCACAATAAGAACGCTCTGTATGGATTGAATAATGCATGCGGCGTAGAACATCGCGCATTTCTGAAAGTAGGTTTTGTTTTGACATATGAACAAGTTAACAAGAATGATAAATTATTTGCATGAGAGTGTGGGAATTACCATATTAATAATTTACAGGCTTTGCTATATTGGCAATCGCTTTACATAGCAGGCAAATGAGTTATCGTAGCGATAAAGATGGCCATTAACATTAAAAATACCCTATTTACCGGACAATATCATTTATCATGGCAAATTTATATAATAATTAAATATTAGAGTGTAAGTGAATGCTATTGTGGATTAAATACTGGGTATTAGGATGATTTGCATTGATATTAATATGGAAGTATATCTGCCTGTATTTGTGGCGAATACTTAAGGAATATCAGGCTTATTTGCTTGATACTAAATAGTTATCCGAGCCGCTCCGCTTTGCTACGCGACTCGGATAATGCCGAGGTGAGCGATGCACGCCCAATCGATTCCCATCGAAATGCTCCGTTTCACTCTCGCATCTCGATAACAATCGCTCGAGCTGAAAATTCACCTGATAATCCCACTGCTCCGCAGTCCATTATCAGGTGAATTTACGCTCACCTCGGCATTAGGCGGACAAAGTGAACGACATTATTGCCTCTATTGCGATTTTCTCATTTGTAGTTTTCCCCCCAGCCTTATTGGTCTTAAAGTTCATTACCAAAAAGCCTGGCTGGTGGATAATCGTCCTGCTGATAGTTCTATTTGCACTACTCGGCTGGGGCGTAGTTTTTACTGCATTTGTTGAAGAACAAAATCGCATTAGCGAACTTATTGATCAGGAAAGATACGAAGAATTGCCCGAAGGTTGGGACAGCGATGGAGCTTCCGGTGTATTCGCTCTTTTTGCTGGTTGGGTAGTCCCGCTTGCTTATTTCATGCTTTGGTTAGTGATATACACTCTGGCAGCTATGGTAAGAGGTCTTTTTACATCAAGTCAGCCGCCTAATCGGGATAGGAAGCTACTCAAGTAGCCCCCTCCCACAAGCACCGTACATACGGGTCCGTATACGGCGCCTAGCCAGTTATTAGCTGAGCTGCTTCATCGGGCAAATCGAATCCACATGCAAGTGTCTATCGGGTCGTAACCGGATGATGAATGTTGCACCATAACGTGCGCACGGAGATGAGTCCTATGTTATCGAAATACTCATTGTTTAATCCTGCATTGGTGGCTAATGTTTTAGAAAGTCGCCAGTAGCTCTTACGCGATAAGCCCATATGAATGGCTTCTCGTTTATGAACCCCTAACTTGATCAGCTCTCGAATTCTTCGCCTGGGTTTGCGCCATTGTTTCCAATAACACATTCTCAGTCGTCTTCTAATCCACCCATCAAACGCAACCGCATCATTGTACTTTACCCCACATCCATAGTGCGCCATCCACCCTTGAACATGTTGTTTCAAGCGGTAAATTCTCGACCCTAT
>JAJFJL010000061.1 GCA_021774055.1 Nitrosomonas sp.
AAAATTCACTCTATGAAACAATTTGTTACACATTATATGCATGATCACTTACAGGATCTAGGTAAAAATCAAAATGAAAACTATTGTACAGCTGACAAAAACAAAACCTTATGTTGCACCAAGCTGGTTGCCTAATGGTCATACACAAACCATCTATCCTTTTTTAATCAAACCTAAAAAAAAGATTATTTATCAACGTGAACGCTGGGAATTGGATGATGGTGATTTTGTTGATATTGACTGGATGGATGGTACTAATGATGCTCCATTGGTGGTTTTATTTCATGGTTTGGAAGGTGGCTCTAATAGTCATTATGCCTTTAGTATTATGAGCGCATTACAAGAAGTAGGATGGCGTGGTGTAGTGATCCATTTTCGAGGCTGCTCTGGTTTACCAAATCGCTTGCCACGTGCCTACCATGCTGGTGATTCTGCAGAAATTAATTGGATGTTACAACGAATTAAACAACATCCTAGTGTATTGAATACATGTGCTCATATTTATACTATCGGGGTATCACTGGGCGGTAATGCTTTGTTGAAATGGCTTGGAGAACAAGCTGAAAAAGCACATGAAATCGTAACTGCAGCGGCGGTTATTTCTGTTCCGTTAGATTTAGCTGCGGCAGGTGCGGCTTTAGATGCTGGCTTCAATCAAGTTTATACGCGTCATTTTTTATCTACATTGAAATATAAAGCAATGGAGAAGATTGAACGTTATCCAGGTCTATTGGATGCAAAAGCAATTTCAACATGTAGCACACTTTATCAGTTTGATAACCTGGTGACGGCACCTTTACATGGTTTTCGTAATACTGATGAATACTGGGAAAAATCAAGTAGTAAACCATGGTTGCGACATATTAAAGTGCCCACGTTATTAATAAATGCACGCAATGATCCTTTTATGCCAGCATCTGCCCTACCGACACAAAAAGAAGTGTCATCTGCGGTTACTTTAGATTTTTCAGCAGAAGGTGGCCACGCTGGTTTTATGCATGCACCTTTCCCAGGCAAACTTACTTGGTTGCCGAGTAGAATGCTTGATTTTTTTACCAGTTGCGAGTGAAGATTAATTTCAAATAATAGAAAAACTGAGAAATAGATATGGTTAATAGCACTGCATCTGATGTGTTAGAAAAGTTAGCAGCACTTGTCGCTAAATTTCATCAGCAACTTCCTGATAAAATTGATGAAATTGATAAGTTGTGGAATAAGATCATTGAGAATAAGGCAAGCAACAAAGAACTTGTTGATCTTCATCTGTTAATACATAGCTTGGCAGGTTCAGGGGGGACTTTCGGGGCTACCGCAATTAGTCATCTAGCAAGAGATATAGAACAAATAATTAAACCATTAATAAACCAAACTGAGCAAACACTATCCAGCACAATACAGCGACAAATTAGCAGGTTATTGTCTGATCTTAAAATGGTTGCTATTACATGGCAACCTTCAAATATTCCAAATATAGAGCCTGCTAAATTGCAGAATGATATAGATATAGAAAAAATTAATAAATTAAATGAAAAAAGGCTAATCTATATTACAGAAGATGATGAACTTCTAGCAATAGACTTGGCTACCAAGCTTGAACATGTTGATTATAAAGTTCAATGCTTCTCTGAGATAAATGATTTTGAGAACGCTTGTGAGAAAGAAATGCCTTCTGCAATTATTATGGATTTAATGTTTAAAGAAGGTGAAATTGCGGGCGCAGAAGTTATCTCTCGGTTAAAAAAGGAATTTGACGTATCTCCACCAGTTATTTTTATTTCTGTACGAAATGATATAGAAGCTAGGCTTGCTGCGACAAGAGCGGGTGCTATTCGTTATTTTTGTAAGCCACTTGATATCGAAAAGCTGGTGCAAACCTTAGATGGTTTGACCAAACAGATCACCATTGATCCTTATAAAGTGATGATCGTTGATGATGAACCAACTTCGTTAACTTATGCTACTACAATTCTTACAAATGCTGGTATAGAAGTTAAGGCTTTATCTTTACCTATGAAAGCATTAGATAGTTTATATGATTTTGAACCTGACTTGGTTATTCTCGATATTTATATGCCTGAATGTTCAGGGTCTGAACTGGCGCAAGTGATCAGGCAAGATGATACTTGGAGTTTAATGCCAATCATATTTTTATCAGCAGAGTCTGTTCTTCATAATCAATTGGCTGCAATGAATCTAGGGGGTGACGATTTTTTAGTAAAACCAGTTACACCTGATTATTTGGTTGCTGCAGTTTTAGCCAGAATAAAAAGAGCACGCTGGAGTAAACGATTTTATTCAGATTTACAGTCTTTATTGAGAGAGAGTCGATTCCAAACAATTACCATGGATCAACATGCTATTGTTAGTAGTGCTGATGCTAAAGGTATTATTACTAGTGTTAATGATAAATTTTGTGAAATCAGTGGTTATAGCCGTGAAGAATTGATTGGGCAGAATCATCGCCTTATCAAATCAGATGTCCATGATAAATCATTCTATAAAGATCTGTGGGGAACTATTGCTAGTGGTCATGTTTGGAAAAACACAGTTTGTAATTTCAGAAAAAATGGTGAGCGATACTGGGTAGAGACAACGATAGTACCTTTTTTGAATGACAGAGGTAAACCTTATAAATATGTTTCTGCTAGAACCGATATAACCACATTAAGAGAAACTGAAGAAAGATTAACCTTTGCTGTTGAGGGAGCTGGTGATGGTATTTGGGATTGGAATATTGATACTGGCAGTCTATCTTTTTCGGGATGTTATGAAAGTATGCTTGGTTTTTGTAGTGGAGAACTTAAACCTGACGTAGACACTTGGAAAATAAGTATTCATCCTGACGATTATGACCGAGTGCAAAGTTGTCTTAAGAACTATCTGGCGGGCTTTATTCCATTTTATTCTGTTAAATTTCGTTTGTATTGTAAAGATGGTAGCTACAAGTGGATTTTGTGCCGGGGTGCTATTGTGAGTCGTAACAATGATAATGTGCCTGTTAGAATGATTGGTATTCACACTGACATTAGTAAACAAGTTGAAGATGAGCAGGCACTTATTAGCGCTAGAAAAGAAGCTGAAGCAGCTAATAGTGCCAAGTCACAATTTCTTGCTAGTATGAGTCATGAATTACGAACCCCTTTAAATGCGGTAATGGGGTTTAGTCAATTGTTGCAAATGAATAAAAAGGAACCGTTAACTACTTCTCAAGAAGGAAGTGTTCAGGAAATATTTATTGCGGGTAAACATTTATTAGAGCTTATTAATGAAATACTTGATCTCTCTAAAATTGAGTCTGGTAATACTGAGATTACTTTAGAACGTGTTGTTTTGGGTGAGGTAATCTATGAATCTTTGCAACTTATTGCACCTTTAACCAAAGAGACAGGTATTACGATTCAACTCTATCGAGATGGAATAGAAGTTGCAGTCGGTCAGTTATTCGAATGTCAAGACACTGTTATGGCTGATCTTATTAGGCTAAAACAAGTTTTAATAAATTTGTTAGGTAATGCGATCAAATATAACCGTAAAGATGGCAAGATTATTATCTCTTTTAATCAGGTAGATAATAATCAGACACGTATTAGCATCACTGATACCGGATTAGGTTTAACTACTGAACAGCAGACTAAATTATTTATCGTTTTTAATCGACTTGGAGCAGAAAACTCAAATGTGGAAGGTACCGGGATTGGTTTAGTAATTAGTAAAAAATTTACTGAATTAATGAATGGCAATATTGGTGTTGAAAGTCAAGTAAATGTGGGTTCCACTTTTTGGATAGAATTGCCTAATGGCAGCAATAATGTCAAACAAGCTAGTGACAGTGACAGTGACAGTGACAGTGACAATGACAATGACAGTGACAAAGTTGTAGTATCTGTTGATAACGAATCAAAACAAAAAGGTATATTGTATATTGAAGATAATCAAGCTAACTTGATGTTAGTTAAGCAATTGATAGAGATACATACAGATTTTCAAATATATGGCGCATCAGAGCCTATTTTAGGTATTAAGATGGCTATAGAAAATCAACCTTGTTTAATTTTACTAGATATTAATCTGCCAGAAATGAGTGGTTTTGAAGTGATTAAGAAGTTACATTTATGCGAATCTACCTGTCATATTCCGGTGATTGCTATCAGTGCAGATGCTATGCAAAAAACAATTGAAGATGCATTACTAGCAGGATTTAGTAGTTATATTACCAAACCAATTGATATTAATGCCTTATTGCAGGCTATTAATGAAGCTTTGTTGTAGAAAAACAGGAATAACTAGACTTTGCAAGTTATCGCACATATTCTGCATGGTCTAGGTAATAAATAGTTATAAAGGTTAATAAATGCAAGATAAATTAAATGCTGATTATAAGCAGGCAAATATTCTAGTAGTCGATGATGAGTCAGCTAATGTTAAGCTGCTGTCTGGCATCCTTAAGATTAACGGGTACCAGAATGTTGTTTGCACGCAAGACCCATGCCAGGCTCTAGCACTTTATCAACAGCATCATAGCGACTTGATTTTGTTAGATATTAATATGCCAATATTAGATGGTTATGGTGTTATGGATCAACTTAATAAAGTGACAAATTATAGTCCCCCTTCAATTTTAGTTTTAACAGCCCAAGGATCACAGGATTTTTGTCAACGAGCACTTGATAATGGTGCACGTGATTATGTAACTAAACCTTTTGATATTAACGAGCTATTGTCACGTATCCGCAATTTATTAGAAGTACAAATAGCACATAAATTTATGCAGCATCAGAATGAGATTCTTGAATCAAGGGTGCAGGAACGAACTGAAGAGCTTGTTGCGACACGCTTACAGGTTGTTCGGTATTTAGGTAGAGCAGCAGAGTATCGTGATAATGAAACAGGCTTACATATTATTCGTATGAGTAAAATGTGTGTATTAATTGCTAAAGCCGTTGGTTTGGATGAGAAACAATGTGAGCTGTTGCTACATGCTGCACCTATGCATGATATTGGTAAAATTGGCATACCTGATCAGATCTTACTTAAACCAGGACGGTTATCACCGGAAGAGTGGGATATTATGCAAACACATTCACAAATTGGCGCAGATATTCTTACGGGTGATGATTCTGAGCTGATGAAAATGGCTCACGCTATTGCGTTGACACACCACGAAAAATATAACGGGAAAGGTTACCCAAATAGTTTAAAAGGTGAAGCAATACCACTGGTAGGGCGTATTACAGCAATCGCAGATGTTTTTGATGCACTAACATCTAAGCGGCCCTACAAAGAAGCCTGGCCTATTGAGAAGGCAGTAAACTTAATCAAACAAGAGAGTGGAGAACATTTTGATCCAAAATTAGTGGAACATTTTGTCAATCTAATCAGTGAGTTTGTTGCGATATCAACTGAATATGCAGAATCAGAGGAGTAATTGTTGATGCAACCATTGAAACGTATTTTATATGTAGAAGACGAATTGGATATTCAGGCAATTGCCATTGTTTCTTTGGAGTCTATTGGGGGTTTTGAACTGCAGGTTTGTAGTTCTGGTAAAGATGCGCTGAATAAAGCGGTTGCCTTCGCACCTGATTTGTTATTACTGGATGTAATGATGCCTGAATTGGATGGCCCTAATACATTAAAAGCGTTGTGGCAGTTTAAGGAGTTGGAAAATACACCGGTTATTTTTATGACTGCAAAAGTACAGCCGGATGAAGTTAAGTTTCTACTGGATTTAGGTGCGCTTGATGTAATTTCAAAACCATTTGACCCAATGACGCTGGCCGAACAAATAAACGTTATTTGGCAACGACAAGATATTTCCTGAGTTTTTTGGAGCATCACTCATTATTCGGTTTACATTCAAGGTAGGGTGAGTTTTACGCACCAACGTTATAAATGGTGCATGGAATGCACCAATGCCTTCACCAGTTGTTTAGTTTTTTAATATGAACAATTGAATGATAAAAAGTTTAGAACCAAGAAAGAAGCAAAGCTGAGGGGCAAGGAAATAATAAATCATCCAATTTAGGCGAGGTTATTTTGCTCTGATTTGAGGCGGTTCGTAGGGCGCATAGTTGTTCTATGTAACCGTAGAACCAACAAAGAATCAGAGTAAAAGGACAAGTCTAAATGGATG
>JAJFJL010000062.1 GCA_021774055.1 Nitrosomonas sp.
TAACTAAAGATCCTGTATTTCTAACCGCTGACACCTCACTATCATTTGGTATATATAATCCTGGTGCACCACCAGAAGGTAAAGAAAATAGTGATAAAAATGATTATTTGCAATTTTATATCAATATAAATCCTGGCAATGGTGGCTCCTTGGAGAATACTATTATTTTAAATGCGCGGCCACTTTTAGATCTCGCCAAAATAAAACTTCCAGCGCATTTGCCAGAACATAAACCAACGTACATTTCTACAGTTGATATTAATATGAGAGATGGAAACTAATAATTGTTCAATTATAAAATATGGCTACCAGTTTAATGGTAAGGGTATGCTCACAACATAAAGACAAGGCATGCCTTGGCTTTCAAATCGTTGGTAGTCAACTGCTTCATAGGTAGAATAAGTATGTTATTTTACTTCTCAGTTTTTTGAATTATAACCATATATTATAATGGAGGTTTTTAGTAATGACCTTACACGTATCCATACCGAAGGAACTTGAAACCCTTGTCCACGGACAAGTAAAATCTGGCATGTATGAAAGTGCCAGCGAAGTTGTACATCAAGCATTAAACGACTTTTTTAGTCGCGATAAAGATTTGTCATTCTTGCAACAAGAGGTTGGAGATATTCAGGAAAGATTAGATTCAGGAGAGGAAAATCTTATTGATGGAGAGGTGTTTTTCTCTAAAATGGAAGATAAATATGGGCATGATGAGTGACAAAATACAGTTATCAATTATCAGAAACAGCCGCGCAAAAACTAGAAAATGAAATTGCCCACTCCCGTCTAAAATGGGGTACGGAGCATGCCAATAAATACCGTCGTGATCTTTTGGCTATGGTGCGTAAAATTAGCAAATCACCAACACTTTTCGTCGAAAGACCAGAAATAGGTAAAGGCATTCGGTGTATTCGTTTCAAAGGAAACTATATCGTCTATAGGCTGAACAAGAATAAAGACGGTATTATTGTGCTAAATTTTCCCGGCATCAGCCAGTCAAAGATGCTGTAATAGATTAAATTAGTTAGCACCCTTGGTGCAGTATTATATTCCTATAAAATAGATTTGACACCTCTAACATTCCTACGCAGGAACGTGAAAAATCTGCTCAAAGCTTGTTCGTTATAACTCTTTACCAAAATTGGATAGAAAATGTTTTGTAATATTTCACCCCAGGTCACTGGAGCCATTATTGGTTCATCAGCACAGTAGGGCGCAATAACCGCAGGGCATTGCGCCGTTTTACTTATACAACCATGAAGTTATACGCCTCACCAAGATAGCAGGATATTGCATGGATAAATGGTGGTATCGGCTCATTATGCATCTTTAAGCTTTCAAGATAAATTTCTATTGCTTCATGAATATTCTCTAATGCCTCTGCTCTAGTATTTCCTTGAGAAATACAACCAGGCAACGTTGGAGCTTCGGCTACAAATGCACCGTCTTCATCTTGTTCAATAAATACGCGGTACTTCATTTATAGGTTCCTTATATCTAGATCATTAATCCTGTTGCAAAATCTAAGCATTATCCTTAAAACGTGATATATCACGCCGATCACGCTTAGTTGGTCTACCTTTTAAAAATGTTTGTTGTGGCATGGCTTTAATTTGTGCGGCGATCTCTTCTCGTTTTCTCCGACTATCATCTGTTTCACGATAAAGCTTTTGTGCCAAAGTTGCTGAACCTCGTTTATTAGAGAGCGCCAGTACTTCAACCACATACTGGTACCTACCAATTCTAATATGCAAATGGTCGCCAATTAGCACCTGTTTGGCTGGCTTTGCTCGCAATTCATTGATTTGTATTCTGCCACTATCAATAGCATTTGCTGATAGCGAGCGTGTTTTAAAGAAGCGTGCTGCATAAAGCCATTTATCAATCCGAAATTTCTCTTTACTATTGCTGGTATTCATTGATAGTTAAATAGGTTATTTTGACGCGATGGTTTGAATATTGATTTGATTAGTAATTGTTTTGTGAACCGGGCATTTGTTAGCAATTTCAATTAGTCGTGCATGTTGTGTTGAATCTATATTTCCGCTTAGTTTAATTTATCGTGTAATTGTGAAGATATAAAATTCTGGATTTGTTGAATTGTTACACCTAGTAATACTAAATGTGATTCTGTTGACATAAAGCTCCTCTTTCTTATTTATATTAAGAGCATCTGCCGTTACGGTACGGATGCTGGGTAATGAATCAACCCTATGACTGATACTATTTTAATGCTTAAAAAAACATTATCAGTCATAGGGTTACCATATCATTAACAAATCAACCAATAGTTGTAAAGTTAAGAGTTGTCTCATCACTTACACCAGCAGCAGGATTTCCCACTAAATCAATAATAATACCTTCATCCCACTGTATAAAATAATCACTGCCAGGTAATAAATTATCCGTTGGGTCAATGAGTATTCTATCAAAATCAAGAGTTACTTGACTCTGATCATTAATATCAATGATACGTGTATCGCTACCATTGCTAACTGTAATATTGCCACTACCAATAGTAATTTGCTTGTCAAAATCTAATTTAATGTCCCAGTCAACTTGAAAAGCTATCTCATTGTCAGATGGAAAACTACTATCTAACAATATTAAAGGCTTTATGGTAGTGAAGTTAAGAGTAGTAGAATCGTTAATGCCAGCAAATGCATTCCCTATAAAATCAGTAACAATCCCACTATCCAATTGAATGCTATAAGTAGTATTAGGAACTAAATCTGTTGATGGATTAATAACAACAATACCTCCATACTCAGAAGTTACTTGACTAAGATCATTAATATCAATGGTGCGAGTATCTGTACCATTACTAATTATTATACTGCCATTGCCTGGAACAACACTTTCATTAAAAGACAACCTAATATCTTGGTCACTTTGAAAATCTATCGCATTGTCAGATGGAAAACTACCGTCTAACAATGGATCAGAATTAACAGTAGTGAAGTTAAGTGTGGTTGTATCATTGATCCCTACAAAAGGATTACCTGCAGTATCAACAATAACCCCACTAGCTAATTGAATATTGTAAGTAGTATTAGGAACTAAATCTGTTAATGGATTAAGGATAATACTTTTATAACCAGATGTTACTTGACTAAGATCATTAATATCAATGGTGCGAGTATCTGTACCATTACTAATTATTATACTGCCATTGCCTCGAACAACACTTTCATTAAAAGACAACCTAATATCTTGGTCAATCTGAAAATCTATAGCATTGTCAGATGGAGTACTAGAACTGCCTTCTAACAAGGGATTAGAATTAATAGTAGTGAAGTTAAGTGTCGTTGCATCACTAATTCCCGCAAAAGGATTACCTGCAGTATCAGTAATAACCCCACTAGCTAATTGAATATTATAGGTAGTATCAGGAATAAGATCTGTTAATGGATTAACAGTAATACCGCTATAACCAGAAGTGACTTGACTGATATCATTAATATCAATGGTGCGAGTATCTGTACCATTACTAATTATTATACTGCCATTGCCTGTAACAACACTTTCATTAAAAGACAAGCTAATATCTTTATCAATTTGAAAATCTATCGTATTGTCAGACGGAGAACTAAAACTAACGTTTAACAATGGATTAGAATTAACAGTAGTGAAGTTAAGTGTGGTTGTATCATTGATCCCTACAAAAGGATTGCCTGCAGTATCAGTAATAACCCCACTAGCTAATTGAATATTATAGGTAGTATTAGGAATAAGATCTGTTAATGGATTAACAGTAATACCTCTATAACCAAAAGTGACTTGACTAGAGTCATTAATATCAATGGTGCGAGTGTCGCTACCATTGCTGATAATAATATTGCCATTACCTGGCATGACATCTTCATTAAAGAACAAACTAATATCATGATCAATCTGTAAATCTATCCTATTGGTACTGCTACCAGATAATAATGGATTAGAAACAACAGTCCTAAAATCTAGTGTAGTTGCATTATTAATACCCGCAAAAGGATTACCTGCAGTATCAGTAATAACCCCATTAGCTAATTGAATATTATAGGTAGTATCAGGAATAAGATCTGTTAATGGTTTAACAGTAATACCGCTATAACCAGAAGTGACTTGACTGATATCATTAATATCAATGGTGCGAGTATCTGTACCATTACTAATTATTATACTGCCATTACCTGAAACAACACTTTCATTAAAAGACAAGCTAATATCTTTATCAATTTGAAAATCTATCGTATTGTCAGACGGAGAACTAAAACTAACGTTTAACAATGGATT
>JAJFJL010000063.1 GCA_021774055.1 Nitrosomonas sp.
TTCTCCTTTTTTGTCATAAAGAACAGGAGACGCCCTCTTAGATAGTTTGTCAATTTATTTAAGGGGGCTTTTGTTTTGTAGCATCAATTATTGTGATTTAAAACGCCTATATTTACATCAAATATCTTGCTTATACTCACCTAAGGAATATGCGCGGAACGGTGTCTTTCATATCAAATCAAAAGTAGTTTACACTTTTGCTTTTTGTTTGCTGCCTATTTAGGAGCTTGCATGAAACAAAGTAGGGTGCATTCCATGCACCATTTGTAATGTTGGTGCGTAAAACTCACCCTACGTTTATATCATGCTCCTGCGTGGGAATGCATATATTCCGAAGTAGATCTACAGCCCTAATTCCCCCCAAATATCATCAATATGTTTTTTAACCGCTGAATCCATGGCGATGGTTCTTCCCCATTCTCGGTTGGTTTCACCAGGCCATTTGTTAGTGGCATCTAAGCCTATTTTTCCACCAAGACCTGATACTGGGCTGGCAAAGTCTAGGTAATCAATCGGGGTGTTTTCTACGATTAAAGTGTCGCGTGCAGGATCTACACGGGTGGTAATCGCCCAGATTACTTCTTTCCAATCACGGATATTAATATCATCATCGGTCACAATAATAAACTTGGTGTACATAAATTGGCGTAAGAAGCTCCAAATGCCGAACATCACTCGTTTGGTATGACCAGCATATTGTTTTTTTATGCTGACCACTGCCATACGATACGAGCAGCCTTCTGGTGGCAAATAAAAATCAGTAATTTCTGGGAATTGTTTTTGTAGTAACGGTACGAATACTTCGTTTAATGCAACGCCTAGGATGGCTGGTTCGTCTGGTGGTTTGCCGGTGTAAGTTGAGTGGTAGATTGGGTCGCGGCGCATAGTGATGCGGTCAACAGTAAATACCGGGAAGGTTTCTTGTTCATTGTAGTAACCAGTATGGTCTCCATACGGGCCTTCTAATGCGGTTTCATCAGGATGAATTACGCCTTCCAAGATAATTTCAGCGCTGGCGGGGACTTGTAAGTCGTTGCCGATACATTTGATGACTTCAGTTTTTGAACCACGCAATAGTCCGGCAAATTGATATTCACTAAGACTATCAGGTACTGGGGTGACAGCACCTAGTATGGTGGCTGGGTCAGCACCTAATGCAACTGCTAATGGGTAAGGCTTGCCCGGGTTCTTCAAACAAAATTCACGGTAATCTAGTGCGCCGCCGCGATGTGCTAGCCAGCGCATAATCACTTTGTTGGGTGCAATTACTTGCTGGCGATAAATACCTAAATTTTGTCGAGTTTTATGGGGACCTTTGGTTATGGTTAGACCCCAGGTAATCAGTGGTGCAACATCACCGGGCCAGCAGGTTTGAATCGGTAATTTGCCAAGGTCAACATCGCTACCTTCCCAGATGACTTCTTGGCAGGGGGCTTTGCGCAGTACTTTGGGTGCCATGTTAAGCACCTGTTTCAAGACTGGTAGTTTGTTCCAGGCATCTTTCAGGCCTTTTGGTGGATCAGGTTCTTTTAGATACGCCAATAACTTGCCGACTTCACGTAATGCGGCGACAGATTCTTGTCCCATGCCCATCGCGACTCGTTTGGGGGTGCCGAATAAATTCCCTAGCACCGGCATGTTATGCCCTTTCGGGTTGTTAAATAAAATCGCTGGTCCTTCAGCTTTTAATACTCGATCACAGATCTCGGTCATTTCTAGATTTGGATCGATTTCAGTAGTGATCTGTTTTAGTTCACCTTGTTGCTCTAGTTGCGCAATAAAATCCCTAAGGTCTTTGTATTTCATTTATAAGCCTGATGAGATGAAGAAGTCGAGGGCAATGCCACTAAAAATCACTGCGCCCACTCGGTTGTTGTCAAGAAAAGCTTTAAAACATTTGGTTGTATCACGGTTACGAATTAAAACATATTGATAGATAATCATTTTTAAGGCAATTGCCAGGCCAATATAATAGGCGATGTCTAATTGTTGCAGGATGCCGATTAATACCATTATGCCAATAAAAATTAGATGGCAAGCCATCACCCCAACCACATCAAATCGACCAAAAGTAATCGCTGAAGTTCGAATGCCAATTTTTAAATCATCAGCTTTATCGACCATCGCATAGGCAGTATCATAAGCAATCACCCAAAACAAGGTTGCTAACATCAATAACCAGGTAACTAATGGTAATTCGCCAGTTTGTGCAGCAAATGCCATCGGAATGCCAAAACTAAAAGCAATCCCAAGATAGGCCTGGGGCATAGCAAAGAACCGTTTGGTAAAAGGGTAGCTGGCGGCTAGGAATAGCGCAACTACTGAGAGTGCAATGGTCAGCTTATTTAACGGTAGGATTAACAAAAAAGCACAGAAACTTAAACCACCTGCCAATAATAAAGCTTCTTTAGAACTAACTACACCAACTGCCATTGGCCTATTTTTAGTGCGTTCAACATGTGGATCAATTTTGCGATCAGCATAATCATTAATCACGCAGCCGGCTGAACGCATTAATAAGGTGCCGGTCATGAATATTGCTAGAATCATCAGGTCTGGCAAACCTTCTGCGGCAAACCATAATCCCCAAAGCATTGGCCACAACAGCAGCAGAATGCCAATCGGTTTATCTAGCCGCATTAGCTTGGCATAATTTATTAGACGATTTTTAATCATTACGATGCTAGGTCCAAAATTGCAGGAAGAAATACTTCAGTAACCAAAATAGATTGCCCGTGTAAAGTAAATAATGAGCGCCGTGCCCATAGCTGGGCGGGGAAGGGCGCTGCTAGTTTGCGACTAGCACGTTTAAACAGCACGTGGCTGGCATTTAGTTTTTTAAATTGCAATGGTGTACGTTTTATCTTTGGGTTGGTAAATAATACCGTCCCCAAAGATTTGTTGCCTAAACCACTAAGCCCACGCCAGGCACCACGTAGATCTTTACGCGCAACCACTGAATGAGCAAATACCACCGGTGTTTGATGACAAAAAAGATAAACTTCTCTAATCATCGCCAGTTCATCAGGTTGCAAGCGCATGATGGCGCACTCATCTTGATGGGCGGTTGTTAGTGATTGAAATACTGGTTGCACCCGAAAGTTGTCGCATCGCTCCTGGATGCGGCGTGTTAATGAGCCGCTATCTTGTAGCCAGCGCCGTTCGCGAGGTGATACCGAAGTCAATGCAGAATACCATGCCAATTGCTGAGCAGTCATTATTGTGGCAAGTATAGAAAAAGGTGGATTATAAAGCAGGAGGGTGGAGAGTGGAGGTTCACTTGATGAATATATTACTTAGGGTCCAAGTATTACTTGCGGTTGGCGTAAAATTCTTTTTTACTAATGGATAAAAAGTATTGCTGCCTTGTCCCTAAATATAATAGATAGGCATTCACTGCTCATCAATAGGCGTTATTTAGCGGAACTATGGTCACAGTTACCAAGGATCTTTATATTTTATTGCCAGTATTTTTTTATGCTTGCCAAGGATAGGCTGGATGTGAACTAACTGCTAAGTTTTAATAAGTTACTTGCTGTAACTAGACGCATAATTGGCGTCCCCAAGGGACTTCGAGACTTTGTTATAACTAGATGATTAACAATGAAATTTATTTTATGATAACCGAGTCTATACGTGATTCTATACGCTTTTGCCAATTCATTGAAACTTGAAATACACCATAATATGTCCAAATCCTTCGCCATGGAATCATAATTATTTTTTATGAAGACCCATATAACCATCAATAGATTTGATGGATACTTTGGCTGATACTTTAAGTGCCCACGTAAAATTAATTTAACTTAATTTTGTAATTTCTTCAGCGGTTAATTGTTTTATGTAAATCACTAGATCTTGAGGCTTATAGCAGAAAATAATTGTTTATTAGGCCATTTTTTTAGTTAAATTGATTTTACGTGGGTACTTATCTGTACGAAGGGAGGCAATGGGGTGTTACCCATGTTGCCACAAAAAAACCGCCACATGGACAGGTTGATTTATAAGATTATTTGTTTTTAACAAATAAAAGTTACTCACAAAGTTACTCGCTTTTTGAAATGCACCCCCTCAGAGCTTGCCATAATACAGCTGGTTCTAATTAAGCTGCCTGCCTCCATCCCGAGGTTGTTTCCTCAAGCCATATTTTGCTTTGATGTGCATCTCTATTTAGTTGACTTATCCTTTCTAAAAGAATGTTTATGTCTTTGTGACCATGCACTTTTTCCTGGTATAGCAATCTAAGCATTTTTTCCGCTGGTGAAGATTTAGACCGGTTGTTTTCCCACGCACGAACTGATGATTCACTAACCCCAAGTAAAGAAGCTAAATTAGTCTGAGAAAGATCTAACTCTTTTCTAAGAAAGCGTAATTCCGACCCTGTCAGTTTTGGTTTATTGTTCACTAAAAAAAGACCTATAGCCTTATGCAATCCCTCAATATTATGAATTGATGTTGAGTCTCCATAAGCTGTATTGATGGTTGTGTATCCATTTTTTAGCCAGATATTTTTTAATCCACAGCTTATGTAATGAAACATGCTGCCTCCTTGTTTAATAGCACGTAATTATAATAATCATATCCCCACTAGAATCTCTTTCTAGCACAGCTACAACTGATATGTGGTCACCTGCTGATATTGTTTCTAATGTTTGTTTCCAGTTTCCATGTATGTCTCTATATGGCCCCTCAGTTATATGGCCATGTAACAAACAACGAGAAACTTGTGTCCTGGTAACTTTTCTTTCCTTCATGCGTTTTTCGGCATGTTTAGTAAAGAAAACCTTGCCGCTGTCTTTTGCTAATTTTGTTATTAGCTCTTTAGCTTTGTTTTCTGTTAAATCTAAAGCAATAACGTTTTTCATGTGATTTTTTATATTTCTGACCGTCAGATTCTAACGGTTTTAAGAGACGATAACAACGGTACACCATAAAATAACTTTAAATGTTTTCTCTGGTACCACACCAGTGCCACGCTAAAAATAAATAGCAGACATAAAAAAACCGCCACACGGACGGTTAGTATTAAATGTATTACAAGCCAATACCTTCGCCAATTCAATGAAACAGCCAAAAACTAGAATCTTATAATTTTTAAGGAATTGGTTTTATTGTATTAAAAAAAAGTAGTTCTGGTAAAACCATCAAAAAATTAAATTGGTGAAGGTATTGATAGAAAAAGAATAATTATATCTATACGCTTTTCTATACGCAATTGCGTTTCTGCACTACGTTTTCTGAGGTTGCCTAGGATTGGCTAGAAGTTGGTTAACTGCTATGTTTCTATTGACTTACTTTGGCGTTGCTGGGCAACGATTGACGCATAATTGGCGTCCCCAAGGGGATTCGAACCCCTGTTGCCGCCGTGAAAGGGCAGTGTCCTAGGCCTCTAGACGATGGGGACTAAGTGATTAATACAATAAACCTGGTGGAGATAAGCGGGATCGAACCGCTGACCTCTTGCATGCCATGCAAGCGCTCTCCCAGCTGAGCTATACCCCCTTAACCACAAGGAAGAGGGGATTATACTGATGGGTTAGCTTAATGTAAAGCCTGACTTGCGGTTGATTTTGATTTAGATATTTTAGGTAACAATATATTGCTTAGTTTGTTGTGTAAGGCGACTAGGATCAGTTTTGAAAAGCATTATTTTACAACTTGATTTTGCTGTAGCCAAGCCTTTGCTAATGTTGCATGTGATAAGGAATTTCTTGTTCCCATGCTCCTGCGTGGGAATACATATCAATCTCTACAGGTAGTAAGGCAACTCGCAATAAATAACCCACCAATCTTACTGGTCTTTTTGTCCGTCTTCTACGTTATATAAAGAGTTGCATAGCTTGCTATGCGCCTCTTTATATGCCTTGAAGACAAACAAAAATCCTGCGCAATATTGGTAGGTTATTTATTGCGAGTTACCTAATAAGTTTCGGCTACCAACTTAAAGCGGGACATCAATGCCTATTGTATCCACCGTCATTCCTGCATGTTTCTAGCAGGAATCTACGTATGGCTTGGATTCCTGCTAGAAACATGCAGGAATGACGCAAGAGGTGTTCTAACTATTTAAGTGCAAGCCTTTGTCCTGTCTTAAGTTGATAGCCTAAGTTTCTTTTACCATTCATGCTTTGGTATGCATTCCCACGCAGGAGCATGGGAACGAGGGATGTTATAACTAACCAGCTAATTGTTCCAGTAGCCATTTAAGTTCGGCAACATCGTCATAGTCCATGGTTTCATCTTCAGCCAGAGTGGGATTGCGGTCTCCGGTGAGGATGGCTTGCAATGTGTGTAGGTAGGTTTTGTATTTTTGCCAGCCTTCTTGCTCAAGTAATTGCAGGATTGCCTGTTCCACTTTCTCTGTATCCTGCTGTTGTATTGCCTGTAATACATCCAGGCATAAACGACCTGTACCACTATGATTTTCACCACCATCACGTCGGTAAGCTAGGTAGGCTGTAATCGCTTGCTGACAGGCTGCATCGGCTGCGGATGGATTGCCATTAGCTTGTTCCATATCATATAGGATAGCCCAGGTTGTCCAGGGTTGAGCCGCATGGCCGAATGGTTTTTTACAGTCAATTGCACGCAGCAGTTCCGTGCGTGCTTCGTCCAGGAAATTAAGTTTAATTAATGTATGCGCAAGATTATTACGTACGGAACCTTCGCACCGTTGGTCACCCAATTGGGTATAAATATCTGCTGCTTGACGATAATAATCTACTGCTTGTTCTGGGCGGTTCCAAGCTTTGTACAGACTGGCCAGTTCCCCTAGTGAACTAGCTTCACCAGAGCGATTCTGTTGCTTGGTTTTAATCGCCAGCGACTTCCGGTAGGCTGACTCGGCTGGTTCAAATTGGCCTTGCTCGCTATGTGTTATGCCGATTTGATGCCAAACGACTGCAGTCGCACCTGGTTCATTCAGTTGCTGGAATAGTGCCAGTGCTTCATGAAATCCTTGTAGTGCGGCTTGGTAGTCTTTTTGCAATATGTATACCGATGCCAACTGTATTTTTTTTACTGCAAGGCCTCGGGTATCGTTTAGTTTTTTGGAACGCTTAATTCCTTCCTGATAAACCGTAACAGCCTCATCCAGCATCCCTAATGCCGCAAAGCAATCACCTTGCTCAGCCAAGCTAACCGAAGCCATCCTGGAGCCTGTTTCTCCTAGGGCTTCAAAACCATATTGCGCTTGTTGTAAATAAGGCAGAGCTTTAGTTGCAGCACCACTTGTTTCCAATACTCGACCCAATAGCGAATTGGCTATAGCGAAATCATAATCTGCTCCTGTATAAGCATCTGTTCCTGCCTGTTGGCAGTTTTGCAGCAGTTTCTGCGCCGCAGCTAAAGAGGCTTGTAAATCATTTTGGCTCAATAAACGTTCAATCGTTAGCTTCTCCGTTTCAAATTGTGCGTGACTCCATTGCTTAAATTGTTCTGACGCTTGCTCACGGATACGTACTGCTTCTGCCAGTGCCTGTGGGTAGTTGAGATTAGCCAATAGTTGTTCGATCCTACCAGCCTGACCAGCGACTTGCTCTGCGGTAACTTGTTCTGTTTGCATCAAGTTGATGAGTGCAGCTAGATACGCCATCAAGTTAGGCAGTTCCAATTGGGTTAGTTGGAATGACAATTTGGTATCTTTAAATAGTTGTTGATACAAGAAGTCCACCAGTTGCTCCATGATAGATAACCAGCGTTGTTGATAAATCTCTTTATCTTGTGCTGTTAATGACAGACTGAGGTAGTGGGGTAACGCTGGATCAAGTCGCAGATAGTTATAATCTTTCTCTTGCGCCAAGCCAACTTGTATCAGTTCACGACACAGTTCAGTAGCACCTTCTTGCTCAATATCCAAAACATGCATAATGGTTGATACATTACCTCCATCATGCAACACCGCCAGCCCTTTAATCAATTCACGCGTTTCTATCGACAAACGTTGCAGCGACAATTCCACGCTAGCAAATAGCGATAATTCACGTTGACCAGGATAACGTCGCTCCAGATCAAGCATGATATTGTGCAGGTTTTGCGTGGTGGCAGTTACACCTTTACGGCTTAATTCTTGCGCCAGTAGTACTAATGCACGTGGATGACATTGCACTGCGTTAACCAAGTTATCTACTTCCTGCGGCGTTTTGCCGTCATCGTCATGTTTAAGGTTCAGTCCGGCGTTGGCCATCACACGCATGACTAATTCTTTGGCGTCATCCAATGCCAGCGCACCTAGGCGGCATTCGCGCGGGTCGTGGTTGAACGGTGCGGGGAGTGGCTCACGCGTGGTGAACAACAAGCGTGTTTTAGTATCACTAGCTAATAAATCAGTTGCCAGTTGTAACAGCGGTTGTACGGCGGCTTCATTCGCTAGTAAGGTTTCTAGGTTATCCAGCACAATTAAACATGATTCGTTTTTCAGCACACGTTGCAACGGCTGCAGGGCTTTTTTACGGTCGTCACCATATTCTGCCACGGTGTAGTCGTTACCGCATAATTGCCTGCCCAGCTCATCCAGTACAGCACGGTCATGGCTATATTCTTCCAATGAGACAAACGCGCAACGGTCAAAACGGCAGCTGTGTACTAGCCAATGAGCCAGCTCGATTGCCAGTGTGGTTTTGCCGATACCACCCTGACCACGGATAACGGCGTAGCGAGCTGTTGTTGTATTTACCTTAGATTGTTGTAACAGCATTCGTTCCAGTGTCAATAAATCACGGCTGCGACCAATAAAACTGTGTTCGGGTGTTTTCGGCAATTTCCCTAAGCGATTATCTTGCTGTGTTTTTTGTGTTTCTTTTGTCCGTTCGCTGGGAATGCGTGCAAACAATTGTGGGTCGTATTGTTCCTGATACAGAATAGGCACAAACCAGTCGCGCATATGTAGTTCACCTGCACCGAGAATACGTAGCCGGAAACTGTGATGCATCAGTGCATTTTGTCCATCTAGCATGGCCTGGCCAATACGTTGACCACGTGCCAATGATTGATAAAACTGTTCGACAAAGCGGCGTGCGGTTTCCACCAGCACGCTATGGCTCATGGCAATCACCGAGACCACGCCTTCTTGTAGCAGACTGGCTGCTACCGATGCATTGGGGTCGGCTTCACTTTGTGCGGTTTGGCAGGCTTCCAAGAATACCAGCGGTATACGGTAATCCCGCAGCAAACTGGCCATGTTGTGCGGATGTTGGTCATCGTCGCCTTGTTTGGCGTACACCAATTGCATGCGCCGTTGTTGCAGTTGCTCACTGTCTTGCGGGTCTTCAAAACACAGTGCCCCGAGGCCGTGCTTCGTATCATAAATGCCGTGCCCGTCGAAGTGCAGTACATGGTAGGGTTTGTTAGCATCTTTGGCGCGTTTAAGTTCGTTTTGCAGCGCCATCAGCGTGGCTGGCGTCAGCACGGTTAACTCGACCAAATTCCCTAGGCTTTCCACCGCCTCGACCAACGGTAACGCGCTGGCACGATGGTCGATATAACCGACATCGTGTTGTTCCGGGCGCGGGCTTAACAGTAGGATGCGGATGGGCAATTGCATCACCATCGGTAGGTGATTTTCATAGTTGGGTAGGCGGCGACGTATACTGGCCGGATGAGTAGCATCACTTAGATAAACTTTGCCATCATGCAACAGCTCCCATGGCAATCCCAATAGTTTGCTGGCGGCTTGCAATGCTTTACTTTGTTCCTGTTTATCTTCATCCGTGTCTTGCAACAAAGCGTCATCAACATAAATCGAAACACGCCGTTCCACTTGATCTCTAGTTTGTTGCCAACCGCTCAGTACATCGCGGCAGGCTGCGTGACCGAGGGTGGCAGCAAATAACTTTTTGCCCCATTGTGGCAATTTGGCTTCAATCGCTTCAGCACGTTTACGAAACAGCCCAGTTGGCCAACTGTGATAGCGTTCTAAATACCAACGTAAGTCATCTTGTTCAATCTGCCCGATGGGCGATATAAAACGAAACGGCTTGCTTTTGACGGACGGTTGGGCTTGGCTATCAGTTGGGATATATTCTAGTTTGGCCTTGCAACTGAGTTGGAATGTGCCGTCCTCTTGTTGCGTCAATTTAGGTTCTTCTAGCTGCAGTAGCAATTCGGCTACTGGCTTGGTGGATACTTCGGGTGGTGTGGATGCATCATCAGGCTGGCGTTCACCGAGTGCGGCCAGAATGTCGGCGATGTTTTCCTGTAGCTGTCCAGGTTCGAGCTGGATCGGGACACCAACTGGTTCTTCCTTAAACCATAACCCCAATGCCGCAGGTTCAATGCCAGGCAACAGCAACGGAATCATACGATAATCTTGTTTTTCTTGGGCGACTTGTTCGGCTAGCTGAATTTCCTGTCGCACCCAAGCTGAGTTGATGGTGTTTGGGCTGAGCACCACAATGAAGTGACGCGCAGTACGAATAGCTTGCTTGATCTCTGGACTAAGCTTGTCCCCGCCAGGTAAATTGCGGGAATCCACCCATATATTTAGACCATGTTGTTCCAACTTGATACGCAATTCTTTGACGAAAGCATCATCGGTACTGGCGTGGGAAATGAAGGTAGGTGATTGTTTGTTAGGCATTTATATTGGTTATGTAGGATGTGCCGACACAGGGGGCGCAGAAGCCACAATTTTTTCGCCACCAGTGTGGGGCCAAACAGAAGTTTGCAAGGTTGTTAAA
>JAJFJL010000064.1 GCA_021774055.1 Nitrosomonas sp.
GTTCCACGTAACTATTTTCATATGCAACTAACGCTTCCCATCAGCCAGCCCGCTTTTTGACGTCGGTTGAATGGGATTGTTTTAAGTTTTGCAATCCTTTTAGAGATTGGCCGTTCTAGCTGTGAGTCCATTTGTGCTACCTCCGTGAATCACTGTTGCGGCAGAGCTGGGGCTTGAAAATTCTGTGTCTTTAACAAAAATGTATTTATCACCCTCTTTATTTAGCCCTCCTTCCTCAATTAATTTATTTCTTTGAGTCATGACGCTTGGCCAATTCTTTGCAGAACTTCGTTCCTTTACGACTGCTTCTGATCCTGTTAAAACAACAATACCATTTGGTGTCAGATAGCCTGATGCGACAACATTTTTGATCATACATGTGAGTATTTCTCTTTCGGCGTCACTCTCTTGTTTCGAGGTTGCCTGAACAAATGTCTCGATTCCAAGTACCGGCAGAACCTGCTGCATTTTTTCTAGAAATACCTCCATATCTTCTCTGTCTGATTCAGGTAGCTTCGCACCACTCCCCTGGCTATTCATTACAATTGATCTATCAGCTAATTTTGCGATTTCTATCAACCGACCTTCAATATACCGAACATGCGCTTTAGTAAGATTTTCATCCTTCGTTATGAAGAAAACGATATTGTTCCAAAAGTCCTTCGATAGATGGTTTTTAATTCGGTCTCTTACGCATTCGGCTTCCCCAATGTAGATTGCGTTCTTATTAGTGTCAGGATCTATGCCTGTAAGAAAATAGACTCCTGAGTTAAGAGATTCCTCTCTTTCCAGAACTTTCTCAAACTCGCTCCTAGGACCAGCAACGGCTTTACCAGTCCAATTAGAAAGCTCAACGGTTCTTAATCGCTTGGGATCTCCAAATGCAAGAAACATCTTTAACGTTGCTGTCGGCACAGTTTCTTCCTACGTATAACAAATGATTATAAAGTTTCTGTATATCATCCTAAAATAAAACGATATCAAGTTCTGGAGATCATGACGATGGCAGTTATTGCCCTTAGTTGAATTCAAAGTCTGTTTCTGGTCGATAGATCGAGTTGGCTCAACGGAATCGACCGTCCGCTTTCCGTAGGTATGTTGTCATTTGGCAATATGGGGCGAGTGGCTTCTTTGGGTTGTGAGAAGTCTGTCTAAGTGAGCAGTCTGTCTAATTGTATTAGAAGTTTATACTACAAAAATTCCAATATAAGTCTGAACGACTACAATTAAATATCTTTAAACTTAACCCGTTCTTGTGTGGCAGATTGCCAAGACTGGATATTGCAGTGGCTACGTTAGAAACGATTAAGAAATGAAATACTTTTATCGAGTTTTTACGTTAAGCAATGTATTAGGGTAAGAACAGGGTCATGTTTTGATGAATATCCGCTTAATATTCAATTGGTTGAACCTATATTATGGCGGAGAGAGAGGTATTCATATTGCATCGTTATCAGATTGATTTAAAAGAATATTTTATTTTAACAAATTAAAGTTACTCACAAGGTTACTCTCTTTTTTAAATGTACCCTCTTAAAATCAGCCGAGGATTTAGCAAAGGAATTAGATTGATTTATATTTGAAAAAGGCTTGACTTAATTAAGTGATAGAAGGATAATACTTACATCGGCTCAGCGATTACTGAGAAATTAGTGGAGATACAAAATGAATAAATCAGATGCTGCAAAAATCCTCAACCTAACCGGCAACATAACACAAGAAATAATCAAAGCAGCTTACAGAAAAGCTTGCTTTAAGTATCACCCAGACCGGAATCCTGCTGGTTTGGAGATGATGAAAGTTATTAACCAGGCTTATGAAGCTTTAAAATCAGAAGCAGATTTCTCTGTTGATAATGATACCGAATACGACTCAAAATTAAATGACGCAATCAATGACGTAATTAATTTAGATGGCGTGGAAATAGAATTATGTGGGGTTTGGGTGTGGTTATCTGGCAATACAAGACAACACAAAGAGATAATAAAGGCAGCAGGGTTTTTCTGGGGGAGTGTTAAGAAAAAGTGGTATTTCAGACCGGCGGACTATAAGAGCAAGTCTAGAGGCAAACTAGACATGGACGATATCAGAGACAAGCATGGTTCTAGAATACTTAAAAAGCAGATCAGAAAGAAGATTAAATAAAATACTCACCGACCACCTGAAAAGGTGGTCTACGGTGCCATAGGCAGTGAGCAGGATAAGTCTAACATATTCACCGTTAAATTAGATTGCTTTATTTATGAAAAAGGCTTGACTTAATCAAGCGATAAGAGGATAATGTATTACATCGGCTAGGCGATTACCTAGAAATTAATGGAGATACAAAGATGCAAACACTACAACAAATACTAGACCACGAAAGCAGCAACTACGAAGCACTGGCCGGAGCACTCAACACAGTAGATGAAGAGAACAGATCGGAGCTAATAGTTAAAATAAGCAGAGCAAAAGCTAGAATGGAAGATGCACAGGCAGAAGTGCTACTAAATCCAGAAGTATAACGACAACAACCCGCTCACTAGGGCGGGTTGAGTCAGCGGTAAACCTTTAAATTTCAGAGGTATATTTTCTAAGCTGCTTTTTCAACAGTAAGAATTTATATTCTCTCACATACGAATTAATATCTAAATATGGAACCGAAATCATTAATTAAGTTTGACTGTCTACGAGCAGAAAAAAACAAATGGCTAGAGGCAGCAAAAAAAGACGGCGGTAAACTTGTGCCTTGGATTATAAAAACATTAAACAAAGCAGCAGAGGCAAGCGAGAATGACAACAGAAAATAGAGGTGGAAAAAGAGAAGGGTCAGGCAGGAAAAATGAAGGGAAGGTGCAAGTTGCTTTTAAACTCGCACCGGATGTTGTTGAATGCTTAAGAAAAGAAAGATCTAAAGAAAATCCTATTGCAAAAATAATCGAAGACCTTGTAAGAGCTAAGTATAATTTACCCAAACCATAGAGAAAATTATGGATTAGGGACTTGATTGTGTTGTGCGCATTCCCACGCAGGAGCGTGGGAACGAGAAATACAGACATAAAAAAACCGCCATTAATAGGCGGCTGTCGGCCAAAACCAGCCAGTCACTACTTTCAATAAATCTCCGATAATCTGGCCGAATAATATGGGACAGCCAGTAATGTCATGATCTTCAGATCTGACTATCGTTTCATTTAGGATGATATAGTTAGCAAACCTGACAAACATAACAACTCTGTTACTATTAATGCTAAAAGTATGGAAGATATACGGAAACTATGTAACTGCTTGTTAGGCTTCATTCATTCTGGGAGCTAGTAATGGCTATATTCTTAACAATCCTGTCTGGCGTATTAGTCTATGTAATAGGGCAAGTAGTCCTGAAAATTCTGCTTGAGCCGGTGCAAGAAATGCGTAGATCCATCGGTAACATCTCACATTCATTGCTCTACTACGCAAATATAATTGCAAATCCTGGGGTTACAGACAAAGAAAAGATTGACGATGCATCTACTCACCTCCGATCCCTTAGTTCGGAAATTCAATCTCATTTGTATCTTGTGCCAATGTATGATCGGACAGCAAGGCTTTTTAGATTGCCAAACCGCGATGAAGTCATGGATGCAGCGAAAATGCTAATCGGCCTATCAAACAGTCTGCACACTGCCGCAAGCGAGAATATATACGAGAAAAATGCTAAACGAGTTGCAAAAATATGTGATGCACTTGATATCTACCTTCCCAACGATGAACGGTGGCCTGATGACGCCTAACAAGAACATGTTGTCGCCGCTATCGCGGCTGGGGCAACCTACGCGTTGCTTCGGTTGCCCCGAATGTAGGCGTTATCTCTGTTAAAAATGAATTTTGTACCACCTCACCGTCTGATTTGGGTCGATGAGCGACCTATCACCTAAAATTCTACACTCTTGATTCCATAATCGCATGGGGCCAGTGTATATAGGCGAACAAACCCTTGTAGCAGTTCCCGGAGACGTATCACACTATGCAAAGAACCTATTCGAATACAGCCAATTATATCGGGCCATAGAAAGTATTTTCATTAAAAAGTACGCAAAAACAGAAACAGTAAAGAAATATGCAGAAAATATTAATAGTCTAAAAAAAAGCTTAAAAGTAGATAACGAGACAAGGGATTTCGTTAATCAAACTGTTAAGCTCAAATAAGGTGGCAATGAATGTTATACAAATATTTGTCAGATAAAAGTCTCTATGTATTAAAAGACCTTAAAATAAGATTTACTCAACCGTTTGCCCTAAATGATCCATTTGAAGCTCTTCCACTCATTGATGCTGAATCAGAACAAGAAAAGATGATAGAACGAGCAGAGTCTGAGATTAGGGACTTGTGGAAAAAATGTGATGACTCAGATAGAACCCCAAAAAATTATGAGTTACTGAAGTCTACATTAGAGAGTCAGAGGCCATATTTTGCAGAAAGGTTATGTCCATCTGTAATTGGTCAAGAATTTATGAAAAAAATTAATGAGGTGTTGGGAGTTTTATCTTTAACAAAAAGTGCTGATAACCTGCTTATGTGGTCTCATTACGCAAATGAACATAGAGGGTATGTCTTAGGGTTAAATGATACTCATGAATTTTTTTACAGGACAGCACTTGACGGTAGTGAGTCAAGTCCAAGAAATGTCATATATACATCACAAAGAAGTAGGGTCAATATAAAAAAACATGACTATTATGAGAGGTTGCTATGTGAAAAGCCTATACATTGGTCTTATGAAGAAGAAGTCAGGTTGTTTCACTTGTTCACAGACGAGACTGAGAGATCAAACAATGACAGTAAAGGATATCCAGTGTATCTCTTTGACCTTCCAAAGGATGCTGTAAAAAGTATATATCTTGGAGCAAACGTTAGTAGTGATACGAAAGATAGTATTGTTACATCCATTAGAGATCGTGGTTTAGAAGTCGATCTGTATCAAGCAAAAATGTCCAAGCTAAAATATGAGTTAGAATTCATTAGGGTAGAATGAGCCTAACAAGCGAGGTCGAGTCGGGCAGACATCTGCGATGTTTCGTTTGTGCTTTAATAGCGCAAGCCTCACCCCGCTACGGCAAGCCCCTTATTGCTGGCGTTAAAAATGAATTTTGCACTATCTCTCCGTCTGCTTTGGGTCGTAAGCAGTCTGTCTAACTGTATTGGCAAGACTGGATATTACAGCATCTACGTTAAAAGAGACTTGATAAAAAATTAAATTAAGTTACCTTTGAAAAGAGCTTGATTTAATCAATAGTCTGTGGAGTCGGAGAGAACAAATAATAACTTAGAGATGGTAGCAGTGTCTCTGATACACCGATTATTTTCATGATTTATTTCATTAAAATTAAGCAGCTTTAAAATAAATTTAACATATATACTCACGCAGCCATCTGGGAATTAAATATGATGATCGGCATGGTAAAATATCCTCATCATTTAGTATCCTATTTTCATTCCAAGCACCATCACCAAAAAGCAATAATGCCATCCAAGCAGCACGGTCTATGATTGTCATGTCGTTTACTTTCTCAGCAACTGTTCTAAATAAATTATCCCAGTGATGCTTACCTGCACCTTTTTTGTATTTAGAATACTTACCCGATTTATCGACTGACCACAGATAGTCGTAACGGTATCCAAAATCGTGGATCAGCCCAGGGATTAGTAACAAGCCAGTTGGTGACAGTATCGACCACATTATGCGTGGGCTTGATGCACCATCGAAAACAAAGCCTTTGGGAATAACGATCATGGTTTTATCCGGCAAGGTGTAGTGCCAGTCTTCTAGTAATTGCCAATGTCTAACTGCGGTAATCCAGAGCCATAGTCGTTTAAGAAAACATTTATCTTTGGTTTCTATTAGCAATGGGGTTATTTTTGGCATTTTCATGGTTTAACTAGCCCTAAAAAATCCAGCAGCATTAACTTGAGCTGTGATGTCCGATCCATCCGGGTTCACTACAAAGTCATGCATGGTCATGGGTACTATATTTGCATCAGTACCACCAGTAGAGTCGCTGTCGTAGCATATCAATAAGTCACCCCATCCATCACCAGCAGCAACACCAGTCCAGGTTTGATCTGGTATATCTAGGTCCACACGGTCATTTGCATCATCGGGAGCAAAGGCAACCAGGTCTGTATCAGTTAAAATTTTGCGGACATAACCGGGATTGGTTACTTCGTTTGTTGTACCCGCGACAACTGCAGCTAGGTCGTCTTTGCGTTTTAAAACAGCCTCCGATTCAATGCCCGATGCTGCCAGCACGGCCACTACCAGCACAGCATTTGCTGGGTCATTAGTATCTACTCTCTTGTATAGTTCGACAGAGCGTCCTAGTGCGATGTTGAAAACTATTCCAGGCATCAGTTAGTCTCCTGAATTTCACAGTGGAAGAAATTATCTTTGCGGTAACCTGCTGGGTTGTTGCTGTCATCACATACTTCACCAGCGTATTTATCTTTAGTATATTGCCTGGCTTCGGCTTCGCCGCCGTGCTTGCTGTTATCAAAGCAGCAGTAGTACCCTGGCGCACGGATTATTTTATAAATTAAGTCGGCAGGTTTGGCGTGTAAGATTATCTGCCCTTTGCTTAAAGTCATAAAACCATCGGTTACGCCTTGGTCGATTTTCTTTTGAGTAAAGTTTTGTTTTTTGCTGTGACGTAAAACTTTGATGTGATCAAGTATAGGCTGGCCGTGCTGGTCAAGCTCATTCTCGCCGGCCTCATTTTTTTTAAAGATCCTTTTTAAGTCCATGATTGGTCCTATTGTTTGTCAAAAGTTAATGAGCTGGGGCATGGTGTTAATCCCCTATCCTTGCCACCGTTGTCGGTCATGTCGATAATTAAATTATAAATTCCGGCAATAGTTATATCTGTCTTTTTGATTATTAATGTGATCACTGAGTCTGCAATAGTTATTTCACCGTCTGCCAAAGAAAATGATGTCCAGACCGTGCTGTTTTTTTTAAGCGTGATAACTAGCGACGAAATATCAGATACAACAAATCCTGATGTTGCGGATATTGTGATAATAATTTCGTGATCTTTTAATATGTATAATTTGTCTGGACAACTCATATTGATATCTCTATTGTTTGTGTTGACAGACCTATTTCGATTGTTTGATTTGCTAAACTGATTTCAATTTGCACAGATGCAGGGATGTTGACGACAGTCCCGAGTACAGCAAAAGTTAGTCCTGAATCAATTTCAAGAGCAGGCCCAAATGTTTTTGATTTTAGAATTAATACTGATAATATCTGGTCAATTTCTTGCGCTGAATTAATTACGTTGACAGTACCGGAATAAATCCTCATAGATAGATTAGATTCATTTACTGTGTTTACTGTTTTGATGCGTGCAGTCTGTATTAATAAAGCGTTATCGAATTCAGTGGATTGATTAACACTTCTGAATTTGCTTTTTTGTATTGCAAGTAAGGTATCTGATTCAATTGCAATATTTATTGCATTGGGTTTAAATGCCTGCGTTGCTAATGCACTATCAAGTTCACCGCTCTGATTTACAGGTTTAAGTTTAGAGTGTTGCAGAGCAACCGGCAGGTTGGTTTCAGTTATTAAATTCAGCTGAATAACTGAAACCTTTGTGAACGGCAACGCTTCGTTTGTTTCTGTTGGGGTCACCGGCCCAATATAAAAGCCGAGTAAATGTAATCTATCTAGCTCTGATAAACCGTCCCCTGCGCTTGTTGGCAGCAGGTCATCATGCCAAGAACCAAAATTGAGTAGTGAGTCAATTTCGTCAGTCATTTTAAACCCACTTGTAACGAGTAGTTATACCCAATAATTTAGTCACAGTAGCCGAACCTATATCTGCTGTATCAGCATCATTTCTCAAAGTTTGAGCGTCACCGTCCTGGATCAGTTTGTTGCGCACTTTAGCAAATATAAGTCCTTGCCGATCTCTAAATGATGATACCGCTCCAGGAATAGATGTAATTTCAGGGTGTGTATCCACAGCCATCACATCCACCATTTCCGCATTTACTTGTGCAGCAGTTGGTGCTATTTCTTCAATTAATATTGTGTCCGATGCTATGCCTCTAACTGCAGCAGGATTTGTTATCTCGTACTCAGCTAGCAATTTTGTTGTACTAGCTGGCAAGTTACCTATTGCAGAAACATCTAAACCACCGGCCAAAGGGTATACCCCTGCAATTGTCCCTGTTAGTGCGGCTTGCCGTGTAGTCCAGCCAGTAGTTTTAAATAGTCCATCTGCAAAATCAAGATATGAATTAGTTGTAGCTCCGTCTCTTATTGCAACAACTACAGTAGCACCAGCCACTGGACCAGTGGAATCTGATAAAAATAGATTAAGGGGCAGATTGGCTTCTGCTCTTGCGGTTTTAATTTGGCCCATTATGTGGCACTTAAATTAGCTAATAAGTATTCATATACTACCTCTCTGCCAGCGTTGTAGTAATCCACTCCTTGCGCAATTTTGGCATCTGCCGAAGCATATAAAGCTAAAATATCAGCGGGATCTGTTATTTCAATAACACCTCGTTTGTAAGGGGTGTCGTTAGCGAGGTAAATCATAAAATTAATTACGACTTTACCGGCCTCGGCATTACTACTAAAAGAAGTCACTTTAACTTTACTAACTGTGTTGGATTCTGTGATTGGTGTATCTATAGCCTCAGAAGGCATTATTATCCTTTGGTTTTGGTTTGATGATTAAAGTCCTAACGCGCCTTTAACTGTCGCCATATCGACTTCTAAGACAGTCACGCGAGCTTCCAGGGCAGGGTCAGAACCACCTACAACACTTGTTCCATCCGCTCTAGTATAAATAGTGCATCTATGACCTCCAGTTGCATACTCGAAAAGTTCTGCTTCATCGCCTGCAGCAGTTACTATATCTTGCCTACCTGGCAAGATTAAATCTGTAGGATGATAAGTTAATGGAAGCGACGCATCGAAATGCAGTTTAATAACATTACCAATCGCAGTAGCACTAATTGATGTGACCGGTTCAGTACCAGTGACATCAAAATAGTTACCATTGCTTGGAACTACTAATACAGATGCACTAGCAATATCAGTTCCTTTTGATAATCTAACCTGGTTACCGCTAGAGTTAAGTGTAGCGGCTAATTGCGGGGCTAAATCATCAGCTAATTTAGTTTTGAATTTATTAAAGCTAGCCATTTAAAAACCATATTCCTTTACAATTTTAATAGTTTTAAAACTAATTCCAAGGTGCCAGTGACCTTGCCTGCAGCCAGCATCAAGCCTGCCAGCACGATGTAACCAACGATACGGGCACCAATATCAATACCCTTCAGATACCCCTGATGATTAGCACGCTCGGTGATTATTGCTTCTGCATTGCCTTTCGATATTTCTGCAAAAGTTTCTACTTGTGACCTTAGATAAATCAACTCAGCCTGCATTCGACCGACTTGCTCACCTGATAGCGGGCATTGGCATTTGCAATCACCTTCATTCATTACGATTAAATCTCCTCTACTTGAACTGAGCTTGAGAACAAATTAAAACCGCGTACAACCGCCGGTATATCATCAGTTACATAACCGTAAATTTGATATGACTGCTCATCTTCACCGCCGACATTGGGCATCAGGCTGATAAACACCGGGGAGCTTTTGCCATTCCTGCGCGCGATTTTATTTACTTCTTGCTTGTCTTCGGCTGGCATCGCTGATAAATCAAAAGACAGTTGTTTACTAATCGTGCCGCGATTAATTACAGCATCGCCTGATTCTTTACGTTTGCCTTGGGTTTTATCTAATGGAGTTAATAACGCGTCGTAGTCAGCGTTGTACTTGGGGGTAAATCCGTTGCCGATTATTAACCTGCTAATTTCTAACCGGCCATCTGGATTGCTTGCATCGTTGATAATTACACGCACTTCGTCAGCAGTCTTATCAGCAAAAAAAGATGAAAAATAATTGCCGCCGCCAAAAGCAAATGACACGCCTGAATTAGTTGCAAAACCATGTGGCGGGTCGTAAGTAAAACCCATTGGCAATGCGCCAGTAGTTAATTGCGAAGCTCCTGATAAATACAACTGGATCTCAATTGTGGCCGAACTGGTTAAGTTAGTGAATGCTAATGCCACGCCATTGATTATTGCGCTTGGCATAGTTGCAGTGATCGTTGCGGATGTACCGATCGAGCGCCAGGTTAGACTTTTTTGTTCAAGTTTAAGGTTGGTAACAGGGAATCCTGATGCCTCACTTGTTGCTGACAGTGACCCGCCATCTACCAAGTTGGCGCTAATTATGGCTAGGTTCATTTAAACCGGTTTTCTTTTTGCCTGAACTATATAAACAGTACCATCGTCCGCGACGATCTCTAGCGATACGCCAAATTCCAAATGTTTTTCAGTTAGCCTGATATCCTCCCCACCCAAGAAAACACTTTTGTCATTGACAGCCTGCCCCGCAGGCACAAAAGCATTTGCAACTGTATAAATGACTTCTACAACTTGTTGGGTTAATTTAACTTTAGGAGTGGCTGTGCTACCTGACGTGATTACTTCCGCAGCTTGCTGAGTTAATCTGACCGCGTCCATTAGATTATTGCCTCAATGCCAAACTCAGCAGCATTAATTGTTGCGACTGTCCATTCGACATCGCCATCAGGATTGACTGCAAAAAATTCTGCGTGCTGGGTATAAACTCCTCCTGCTGACAATTGATTAGTTGCACCAATGCCGTCAACTAGATTTTGTTTTACTCTAGCTCGTGCGGATACTGTACCTGCATCACTGTTAGTTAACCTTGATTGCAATGACACGCCATGTATTTTAACTGGCGTTCCTTGCAGATCACTGCAGTTATAAAGATCTATGTTGGCGGTTACTGATGATTCAACATATGTTGTGTCACCATCTGCCGGACCTTCTAGGATTCTATCTGCGTTTGTAGTGCCAGCACCAACTGCCGTAAATTGTGTTGAGCTGCCGTCAGAGATAGGAGTTAAGGTTTCGATTCGGTGCTGCGCATCTGATTGATCGACGTCATTCATTGACGGGCCCTCCTCATCCCAAATCAACAGATCATCATAAATGGCGTTAAGGGATGTGGGCGAAGGCTGAGATATTTTGACTCGTGATATGCCGTCCACAGTAGGCAGCGTAGTACCCGGCTCTAGTGTGTTGCCGACAAAATCAATTACCGGCACACGATTAAGCCAGAGTTTGACAACCCCTGCTGTGGCATGTGCAGAGTATTTAAACTCTACGTGATGCATCATTCCAACCGACACCTGGCCGCCGGCTATTGCGATTGGGTCGTCATCATCAGGGCCATCAATCCATTTGGTTAAACCTAGGGTCATTGATGATGTGATTATTAATGCAAACCCTCTGTTTTGAGTTAAGTCGGTAAACTCTAAAATAGGCTGTGTTAACGATGATGATCCTTCAGCCACCTGCATATAAAATGCAGAGTGAATCGGGTTGAGAAGTGATCCGCGTGGGTTAGTAGCTGGCAAATCAAACGTGGCACGCATCCTGCCAGTGAGTGATAATGCACCTGTACCTACCCCAAACTTACCAGCGTCAGCTAATATCACTGATCCTGCATCAACAGATACCCATTTGTCAGTGAGCGCAACATGACCATCAAAGCCATCGGAAAATAAAATCATACTAAAACCTCCACTGTTACTGATAAATCAAACAAATTACTCAACAAGCCAATAACCATCCCTGGCTTGCCATTTGCTAAGTTAAATTTAGGATGGGTCAATGTAACTGGACCACCCAGGCGTAAGTCAATCATTGCTGGGGTCCCATCAAATGACATGACAAAACGCTGCACCTCGAATAATTCGAGCAATCTATCTGCCTCTGCTTTTGCCTCGACCTCGCGCAGCAGCATTGTTTCTTTTGGCTTCGGGTTGCCGTCCTGCTTGTATTCAGCTGCTACTGCTGCATTTTTACTAGTGACAGTCCGCCATTCCTGGGCAAATATTTCTTTGTGATTTAGCGGTATGTTTGTTTTTAGACCTGGTAGTACAGTCCAGTTTTTGTTGTACCCTATTGTCTGTGCTGCTTGCACTGGCAATGTTTTAATTATCTTTAACGAGCTAGACCCGTCGTTAAGTGTCATCATTTCATTGATGCCAACAGTAACTGGCGTGCCAGGAGCTGGCAATTCAATCTTAATTAATTGCATCAAGCCTTCGCGACTCATTGCAATTTGTGCGCCGACACTACTGGTTAGTTGACTGGCAACAGACAACACGTTGATTCTGTCTTTTAAGTAGATCCCGACTGGCTGTGGGTTGGCAACTTCGAATGCATCTAGCTGAACCGTGTCTAAATCATCCTCGGTGAATCTACTAACAACATCTTCAAATCCAGTTACAAGACGACGAACAAGAGAGCCGACTGTATTTCTGTAGGTGATATTGTCTTGCTTGTCTCCTTGTACAGTGCAAGTCACTTTGCCGACGGGTTCAACAGCAAGATTAAATGTACCGGTTGCCGATGGCGGAGCAATAATTTCAACTGGTACACCGTCATCATTAACTTCTAGAACTCCTTTAACCCATTGAGGGTGTACTCTTAATTCCAGCATGCCAGGAACTGACATTAAAGGGCTTATGTTAAACGGCTCACCCATAACGATAGGCACTAACTCATCTTTATTTCCACCTGTGCCGCCTTGCTTAAATTCACTGACTGGAGCGTTTAAGCTTTCTATTTTGTCACTAATTATTGAATTAAGGACTTTGCCGTCTTTGCTATCGATACCTCTTGTGATGCCGCTGAATCTAATTTTAAAATCTGCACGCGGCCATCTCACATCTCCCATCAATACGGTTTTTTTACGATTAACCCATACGTCATTAAGCCAACTATCTAACTCTCCATTGGTATTGTCGTATTCAATATCACCAAAAGATAAGAGGCTGTTGCCATCTATCGACAATCTCTCTGTTGTTTTTACTGATTCACCGACGACTACTGGCTGATAGACTCTACTCGCTACTTCATCGACATAAGCGCGTGATGATAAATATTGGGTCGTTTCAACTCCTGCAATGCTAGCGTCTGCTTCAACTAGTATTGTTCTGATCGCCGCTGGATCATTTAGCCAAGCTTTCCATTGCGCTTCTGAGATAGCCATTACCGCAGACCCTGTTTAGTACGGTCCGCCCACACTGCTGACTTTGCGTTTTCTTGATTTGACTTACTGATTGAGTTGGCATTTTCGCGCAAGGCGATTACGTTAGCTGCAATCATTGCCTCGGTTTGTTTGTTCTGTTCTTCGCGTAATTTTGTTAGTTCTTTGCGTAGCTCTGCTGTTTCTTTACGTGACTCTCTGAGTTCCTCAACTATTGATGATAGGCCGACAGCGCCGTCTTTATTTAAAATGGCTCTCCCAACTCTCGGTGCAGAGTCGGTGTCAGTTTCAAACGGTGCTACTTGGTCACTGACGGTAGTTTGTCCGATGCTGCCCGCGATTGTTAGTTGATCACTTGCGCTGACATTGGCATTGATTGCCTCTGTTATAGATCCAACAGTTGATTCTAAAACATCGGCTATACGTCCCAGCGTTAGACCGTTATCAACCGCTGCTTTTAGTAGATCAAATGGGGCGTTATCCGGGTTGTTGATAGCATCAATAATGACTTGATCGTTAATGCCTAAGCCACCGGTCAGACGGTTAATTGTTTCAGGGTTTAAAGCAAACTCGGCGATATTAATACCCGTAGCGCCAAAGATTTGATCACGGCTTACATTGTTTTTGATTGCACCTTGCAGTAGTTCATCAGGAGTAAAAGCACCCGAATCAAATACGTCTTTGATTGCTTGATCTGATATTAGGGCATTGCCTGCACCTAGCAGCACTTCAGAGCCTAACTTTATTATTAGCTCTGGGGCTGTGGAAGTTAACGCTGGGTTTAAGTCAATTACTGCGCCGACTATATTTCTTAGCTCGTCAAGCTGGGATTGAGCTATATCACGCTCAGAGATTGCGATCTCTGCACCGTCTTGCAAGGTTTGTTGCGCAAGATTAAAATCAGCTACGAAAGCTGGACCCGACGCGTTGACTACTTGTGATGTAGACAAAAAGTTTTTGATAGCTTCAGGCAGCTCTGCTAAGGCATCTTGATCGCCACTTAACGCTTGGCTTCTGGTTGATAAAAATTGTTCCCTGGCTTCGTCGCGCTTCTCAATTGGTGTTAGTGGTGACAGGTTACCTAAGGCTAGACTGTCGCTAGCACCTAGTAAGCTTTCGGCTAGATTGCCGAAACCGTCGATAGTTTGTTGCAGTTGATTTTCTTCACGCTCCATTACATCGACTAATTCAGTTCTAAGGTTCAATATCCTAGTCTCTGATGCAACCAGATCATTCAATGAATCAGTTAATTCATCTGTTTGCCCTGTTAAAGCTATTTCAGCTATTCTTGTGGCGACAAATGATTCTTGCAAATCAAGCATTCCAAGGAATAATTCAACCGAAATGCCACCTATATCTCCAAATGTTTGGCCTAATTTACCAAATTCTTCAATCGTGATATCTGCTGACAAACCAAGCTCTAGCAAGTCTTCAGTTAGCTTTTCGCTTTTTGGTGCCAATGCTTGTTCAGCAGTCAAAAAGTTTTCACTGAAAAAATTAACATTCTTGGCGAAGTTCTCAAAACCACCAGCATCATTAATAAATTTAGTTCTCTCCTCAAAACTTAATCCAGAGATAGCGTCACGTGACTGCTGCAAACTTAAGCCGGTAATCGTCCCAGCACTTGTTAACAGTTCAAATTCTGCGCCCAATCTTTGTACTGCTTGGAACGCTGATTCACCAGCTTTTGTAAGGTCATTAATAGATGGGATAAGCTCGGTTGACATTTGTTCAGCAGCCCTGGTCAGCTCTGCTTCAATTTGCTCTGTGCTTAAAGATTCGCCTTTTTTACTCGCGATTTGTACAGACGTGAAAAAATTATCAATAGGTGAGGTATCAATACCAAGTGAGCTGACGGCGTCACGAAGAGCATCAGAAGTCTCAGTCATGCTTTCTGCCAAGAACTCCCCTAGTTGTAGAGCTTGACTCCTAGCTACTTCAGCGGCTGGCTCCAATATACTGGATATGCCATTTTCAATTTGGCCGTTGAATTCTGTTAACCGTTCTCCAGTATTTACGTCGTGTATTATCCTGTCTATTTTATCGTCACGCGCTAACCCGCCTTCGGCTTTGAATTTAACTGATGTAGCGCCATCAAATCCGGTTGATGTCAGGTGGCCACCTAGATTAGTTTCTTTTTGGTTTAATGGGCCACGCCCGAATAATAACCGGCCAAACCCACCGATAAACGGTATCTTGTCAACAAACGTACCGGTAACTTTGTCACCAGCCAAAGCACCAGCTATTGCATCAACCACACCCAATGCAATTAAAGGACCAGCTATTGCTGCCACTGCTGCACCGGCTGCTCCTGCTGTGCCTGCCGCAGCACTTAAACCTGTTGCACCAAATGCACCAGTTTCAAAAACTGCGGATGCTGCGGTTGACGCTATGCCAGTTGAGGCTCCACCTAAGCCAGCTGCAAATGATGTTACTAACTCTAATCCAGTTGTCTCACCCAGAACCTTTAATCCACTGCTAATAAAATTAGTTGCGCCAAACCCTGTTGATAAAGCACTGCTTGCTCCACTAGTTAAGCTTGCACTTAATCCTGCCAAGTCGAGTCCACCACTCGACGCGCTAGAAAAAAGCGCACCGCCAGTCGACAAAGAATTTAAGCCACTTGTTAACTGTGAATTTGCTGCGCCAGTTGCTCCAAATACAGAACTAGCACCGGTTAAAAATGACCCTCCACCAGTGAGCGATGCAAAGCCACGCAAAATACTTGATGATGCGATTTCCGCGACCATCCTTTTTAGTACATTACTAAAACCTTTAAGCATCCCTTTCAACCCATCATCAAAAGGGTCGAAAAGAAAATCAGCAAATGCAGTTTGTATATTACGTATAGCTTGGATGCCAACTTGATCTATGTCACTAAACACACTGGTAGCTGTGCCACCTAAATTCTTATAATCATTTTCTATTTTTTGAATAGCGCGAGAATGGCTTTCGTCATCTAGACCACCAGGGATTCCCCGCAATTCCTCCAGCTCCCGGAATTCGTTGGCCATCCGTTCTTCAGCGGTTATTACTGATTCAGTGATTTGCTGGACACGTTGTAGTTGCTTGCCTAGTTTATCTGCTGCTGCGGTTTCATCGTCTATTGCGTTTGTCGCGCCACCAGTTGCTTTGATAAAATTATTAATGCTATCGGCAGCTGCTTTATCAAAGATGTTGCGGTCGATAGCATTTGCATCTAGTAGTTCAATTAGTCGTTTTAATTCTGTATTACGTTTTGCTAGTGGGTCTAAGGATTCGGTTAGTTGTTTTCCTTCGCGCGCTAGTGCTGCGTTTAGGTCGTCGACTGATTTACCGGCTTTGCCTGATGTGTTTTTTAATCCATCAAAACGTTCGTTAATCCTCTGCAGAAGTAAAGCAAACGCTTCTTGATCAGGGGTAGGCCTTAAGGGACCGACAAAGTCATCCATTGCCTCAGCTGCATCATTAGCACTTTTAGCTAGCTCACCATTGCCGTTTAATACAGTGTCGACAAATTGATCGTATTGCCTACCAAGATTTCTCACATCCTCAGTAACTTGATTATCAATAAATACAATCGCATCAAAGTCCAAACTTTTTAATGCGACAAGCTTAGCTGCAGTCGCACCTATTTCTCTACCAATACTACTAAAGACAAACCCTAGACTTGCACCTGTAAGAGTAAGCCCTTTTATAAGTGGGTCCAGTATATTAATACTGGTACCGTATTCCAATGATGATTCTGTTACTTCAGTGGTTGCGGTTACAACATCGTTTAGCGTTGGCACCAAACCAATTGCCATATCAACAAACAAACGATTAGTTGACCTATCTAAATTATCCAGGCTATCGTTTAGAACTTCAGCACGTGCAGCTTGTTCAGCTGTTACTGGGTTAAACTTTTGCCCTTGTTCAATTAGACTTTTTAGATTATCTGAGCCACCAGATAACAATGGCACTAGTTCGGCCATTCTGTCGCCAAGCAGAGAAGTAAGCGCAACCGCGCGATCGTCTGCGCCCAGCTCTTGGATTGCATCAGCTAGTCTAAAAAATTGTTCTTCAGGGGTTTTGTCTTTAAGCTCCTCCAGGTTGATACCCATAGCTTCCAGAATTTGGCTATTCTTATTCATGGTACCGGAGGAGTCGGCAACCACTCTGGAAAATGCACGTATACCTTTTGCTGCTCGGTCTAAGCTGGTGCCTGACTGGGTGGCGGCTAGATCAAGACCAGCCAGGGTTTCGACTGATACGCTAGTGGCTTGGGATAACTTTGCTATCTCATCTTGAAAATCAATGATGTCTTTGACTTTGCCAATGGAATCATTGATACCAACAAAGGCGGCAACGGCTCCAACTGCACCGGCTGCCACTCCACCAAAGAATTTTTTAGCACTGGCTTCAGCGCGATCAAAGTTCTTTTGTGAATTCTGGGCGAACTTTAACGAGGCTTGGTCGTTGCGATCTAGACCTTTGGTAAATTCTGCATGGTCTAGTACTAATCTAACAACTAATGAGCCGAGTGCTGACATATTATTTTTTTCGGTTGAGAACTTCTAACGCGGCACTTTCCATTATTTGGATGTCTTCGAATAATTCTAGGCGGCGCTTTTTTTTGATATTGGATAGACGTATGGTTGATTCTAGGGAGATGTAATTTATACCGAGGTATCCACCCATTGGAGCTACTAACCATTGGGTGGCCACAGCTAAAAACAGCAGGACTGTTTCTTCGTTTTCCTGCCAATAATTACCTTTGTCACTTTGCTTATCTTGGTTGTTGCCTTGCCTGAGCTTGGCTGCTTCAATTACTGCTGTTGGGGCGTTGGCATTGATGAGACCTTGGATTACGTCATCATCAATGCCAATTCTGCTATCACGGTCACCCGCCCAATATTGGGCTACCGCTATGAGTTTTTTTCTCTAGCCTTAAGAACTGAACCCCAAAATGCATGTGACAAGCCTTGCAAGGCTTCAGGGACATGAATTAACATCTCCAAATTATCCGGATTAAATTCAATCTCGCTACCGTCATCATTCAAAAAATCTTCCCAGCCAACAAGCTTTAAGCGCATTATTTCTTGTTGTGACGCTCTTTTTAAATCATCATATTCAGATACGCTCACGCGATTAAAAACTGCATGGAAACTTGAATGATCATGACCAGCTTTGTTATTAGGTGTATCAACATCAACGCGGGTCTTAAAAGTTGTTTTTTTTGTAATCTTAAATGCCATGGTATTTATTCCTAAAGTTAAGTAATTGTGATTATTAGTTCGTCGTTGCCAGTGTTTGGTTGTAAATCAAGATCAAAACTGGTCATTGATACACCCTCTTTATCTCCATAACCATGTGTTACTAACTGGACTTTTGGTGCGCTGATGGTGAATGTGTTACCTGCTACGCTGCCATGAGTCATCGAAAATGGGGCCAAGATTCCGTCTTTAACTTCTGTGCCCCAATCTTTAGTAGCAACAACAGTTGATGGTATTGATATGCCCCCGGACATTTGGCGGCCAGTCATAATTACGTCTTCCTGGTTTGGCGCGTTGCGATAAACAACTTGCCCACCACCATTAATACTGAAGGTGTCAAATGGGGTGCTAATACCGTGCAGAGTAAACGCAGTGGTGTTAACTTTATTTACTGCCACCGGGGCTAAAAACGCGCTAAAGTCTGAGTCGGTTGGTAACGCCAAATCGGTCGTAGTTGAATAAAGACCTGTGAATTTAAACGCCATGATAGGAATAGTTTTGGCGTTAAGATTAAATGTCGGAACGCCCATTGAGCCGATCATCTTATGCAGTACGCCGTCAAGGTGATAGTAGATGCTGACGGTTTTAAAGTCTTTCGAAACCGGCGCATAGGTAACGCTAGCTGCAGCTACGATTGTTTCACTAAAACCACATGCTTTAAGCAATGCACCCCAGCCTGGCACGGTGCCTGCGGCGGATGCACCTGCCAGTTCAACTTCAATATCAATTTCTGAATGTACAGCTACTGCAACTTTTCCAGGTGAACCAAGGTGTGGCATGATGTTTTTACGGTCTGCTGTTTCTGCGATCACTGGTCTAGCGGCTGATACTGCAGCTAAGATTGAGTTAGCCAGGGATGTTGGGACGGCATCTACACCGGGAGCTGCTTCTTCTTTTATTATTAATGCGACGTTGCGTGTAAGTAGATCTCCTGCCACAGTTATTCTCCTTCAGGTTTTGATTCAACTGCTGATTTGTCAGTTGGTTTATAAGTCTTGATTACTGCGCCATCTTTGTTTAATGCATTAGTAATAACTTGTGGGTCTGTATCGACTGCGGTTCCCAGTGATTTAATGATTTCTGCAGGGGCTTCGATGATGTCGTATGGGTTGTAGTCGACATGGTCTAAAGCAAAGCCTGCAAGTACACAAGCTTGTTTTAGTTCGGGTTCGGGTTTTGGTTTTGCCATAATTATTCCTTTCCGACAGTCCTGATTTCAAAATTAATAAATGCCGCGTACACTCTTGATTCTCTTTGGTAACCAGCATCACCCCGTTCTGTTTCTTTCATGTATCCAGTAACTGTTTCAATTGCTGTTCGTATTTGCGATAAGTAACTTGTTAGCTCTGCTTTGCCTTTAGCCATGACGGTGACAGCCACAGCATGTCTCCATCGCGTTTCTGATTCTGGTAACCCCACCCAAATGTCCTCTTCTTCACTTTCTAAGTACCCACGTAAAATTAATTTAACCTTTTAAGAAAACTCTATTTTGTAGGTTTTTCCAATAAAAGAAAGCACATTAAATAATTCTTGTTTAAGTGATTTGTATGATTCATAGGCTGAAAAAGGTAACCAGTCATATT
>JAJFJL010000065.1 GCA_021774055.1 Nitrosomonas sp.
TCCGACCGTCCGGGATGAGAGGAGGGCTTCACGGAAACGTGATGTAAGGTTGATGTTCAAATAGCCACGAATCTTGAAACTGTGGATATGAAGATGAATGTCTTAGCCTGTGCATGCGCGCGCTGTGATTCTACTCGACAGCAAAAATTTATCCGATTTTGGCTGATGATCTGAAGATCAGTGATCTTGCAACTCGGCGTGAATTTTGCAAGTTCTGGGAAAATAGGGTCGCAGAAGAAGTTCGGGCTAGTGAAGATGTCAAGACTGGGAATGCTCCTGATCAGCGCGGTAGGGTGTAATAACCGTAGGGCAGGGCGACCGCACATAAATCTTCAACCTATTGATATAAAAACACTATTATTTTATAGTCTGCTTTGCTTGGCTGTGTAACAACTTGAATTTAAATGCTAATAAATTTATATGCGGTCACCCTGAACTGCAGGGCATTGCACCGTTTGCGTAAGCAAAATAGTACAATAATAGAGAACATGTGCAATCATAATAGTTTTGTAGTTATTTGTATATTGACAAGTTGATGGTGCAATGCCCTACGGTTATTGCACCCTACGGTTTTTTGGATGAGTTGGTATTTAGGAGATTGCCAAACTTAAGGAAAGAATAATTAACAAAAGATATCAAGTCTATGTATTGATCATTTTAATTGCGATCAGGTTGTAGTGTCAGCAATTGATTCCTGTTAAAGCCACGCACTTCGGTATTATCTTCTTGTGAAATTATGCATGCTATTCTAATATCATATGCGTTATTTAGAAGGAAAATATAAGAACCACGCTTAATTTATGGTTATTACACTTTATTTGGCTCTAGAACTCATTCTAGGAGCAAGCCAAGTTTGCCCCCCATTGGCATACAATTTACTCGATTAATAAGATTGTTGATTCTCTATAATAGTATTGTCAAGAAATTGTTAGAATGGCAGTTGGAAGAGCATTTGTTTCGACTTGATCAGCATATTTACCGTTCTGTTTTTTGCATCCTTCAATGTTCTGTTTACATTTTTTTAAAGCAATGTTTCATATTGAAACGGTGTCAAACACAGCTGTTACGAAATCCTCATCATCCACCATTACTGCTAGGAACATACAGGGGTGACAATGGGTGGATAGGCACCAAAGAAAAATCGACATGATTTTTTTGACATCAAAAGTGTAAATTACTTTTGGGCCAATGTGAAGGATGTTCTGTTTTCTGAAAAATTATGTGCCCGCCACACATAAGGACAGGTTTATTTATCGTGAGCTTACAAACACCTTTTGGTTTGCTTTCATCTCTAAGTGATTTTGCTGTACGGATTAATGCAGAGGGGATTATTCAGCAAGTATCCGAATCATCGCAAACTTTTTTACAGTTACCGACAGAATTACTGCATGAATCAATAGAGCTATTCATTCAACCTGAGGATATGGTGTTATTGATTGCTGCTCAGAAAGCGGTAATTGACAGCGCAGAAAGATATACCTTCACTTGCCGTCTTTTGCGCCAGAGAGTATTACCTATATGGATGGATTGTCATATTCTTCCAATGGAAGAGGGAGATTACTTACTGGTAGCATTTGATGCAACACACTGGAAAGATAATGAAGCTCGACTTGTTCATCTTTCTACACATGACTCACTCACTGGGTTACCTTGTAAAATACTTCTTGATGATCGTATTAATGCTTGCATTCGTATGGCTCAACGGGAAAAAATATCTTTTACGCTAATAGTATTAGACCTAGATAGTTTCAAGAAAATTAACGATACTCTGGGATATACAGGTGGTGATGAAATAATTAAGATGGTAGCAGAGAGATTACAGGGGTGTGTGCGACGTAGTGATACGATAGCCAGAATAGGTGGTAACAAATTTTCTTTGATTATGATGGGAGTAGGGCAAGATACTGTTGAATTAATCGCTAAGAAAATATTGTTAACGATGCAACTGACTTTTTATGTTGGTGGGCATAACGTTCATATCACCACAAGCCTTGGCGCAACATTCTACCCAGTACATGGTGATACTCCGTCAATTTTGTATAAATATGCGGAAATAGCCATGTACGAAGCGAAAGCTTTAGGTAAAGGGCATTGGAAAATCTATGAAGATATGGCTGTCCATGAACAAAACCTTCTATCACTTGAATCTGACATGCATGAAGGCATTAAAAATGGTGAGTTTATACTCCATTATCAGCCAATTTTTAGTGCGCGCACTGGTAAGCTAAAAGGCGCAGAAGCATTGATGCGCTGGAATAATCAAAAAGGTTTTATCCCGCCATTTACATTTATTCCGTTAGCAGAAAATAATGGTTTGATTAAAATTCTTGGTGCATGGGCATTACGTAGTGCGTGTTATCAGGCAAAAATTTGGCAGGAAACAGGACTTGATGATTTTTATATCTCCGTAAATGTTTCTCCTTACCAATTCGTACAAGAAGATTTTATGAGAATGATGGAAAGAGTGCTTGCAGAAACGGGATTGTCACCAGCAAGTCTGATGCTAGAAATTACTGAAGGTATTTTAATGAATAGCCCAAAGCGGACGATCACTATTCTTACACGACTGCGCGAGGCGGGTGTGAAGATTGCTATTGATGATTTTGGAACAGGATATTCTTCGTTGGCTTATTTAAAGAGATTCCCTTTGTCAGTGCTAAAAATTGATAAATCATTCGTAGATGATTTACCAGGGAGTACCGAAGATACGGCTATTGTTACTACGATTCTTAGTTTGGCTGAAGGGTTGGGTCTGACTGTTGTGGCGGAAGGTGTGGAAGATCTTGATCAACATGAGTTTTTAATGAGAAGAGGCTGTGATTTGATACAGGGATATTTTACGGGCAGACCGGTAAGTATTGAAGATTTTCAAGAAAAATACATAATATGACAACATTAATCTCAACACTTAAAAACGGTAAGGCTGGTTTTTTTGCATTGTTATCCAAGCATATGGCTGATAAAGGTGATTTTCCTGCATTATCAAAGTCATCTGAGTTCCTTGAAGCATCAATGAATAATCATAAAAGTTATATCTCGGAAATAACAAATGTGATTTTGAGCGATTTTACGCTGACTCAGAAAGTAATTAAATTAGCTAATTCAGCAATGTATTCTGGCATGGGTGGCGAAATAACTACTGTTACCCGTGCAGCAGTAGTGCTTGGTACAGATACGATCTCGCATCTTGCACTTAGCATCAGGTTTATTGACACTCTTTCCTCTAGTGCGCCAGATTCTGAAGATGCACGTATGGAGCTGGCAAAAGCGATTCTGGCGGGAGGTATTGCCAGTAATATTGTAACTAAGTTAAGTATGAGGAATAGTGAAGAAGCAGTGGTTTGCGCGTTGATGCATCATCTTGGGCGTCTGTTACTAGTGTTTTATTTTCCAGGTGAATGGTCAAAAATCAGTAAAATTGCAGCAGGAGATCATACCCGTGAAAATGATGCGGCAATGCAAGTTATTGGCGTTACCATCGATGAAATTTCAGAGGAGATTTCTAAAAACTGGCGCTTGCCAAAGAAAATATCCAGTAGCATGGTAAATACAGAATTGCTTGATGAGGCATATACTCCAGGCTCCTCAGAATGGCTTAAAATCATGGCCAATTTTGCTGGAAGTGCGGCATCTATGATTATTAATAACAGTAGTAAAGACGACTTAAGTAAAATTGCTGCAAAATATAGTGAAGCGTTGTTGATTTCTGGTGAGGATATTACAGAAGCAATTGATCTTGCGCAGAATATGGCAGGGGAGTATGTTGCTCCGGTTGAAACCGAAAAATTGCTTGGCAAACCAGAAAACTCTTGCGAACGATTAGCATCAGGGGTGCATGAAGTTGGCACTGCGTTAGCTCAAGGAATAGACTTCAATAGCGCATTAAGTATGATTCTTGAAACAATATACACTGGTATGGGTTTCAATCGTGTAGTTACGTTCTTTTATGATGCGGATAAATTTAAAGCTAAGGTGGGTTTCGGTAGCAAGGTGCCTGAAATAATGCCGAAACTTGTTTTTTCTGCGGCTTATGAGGCAGATGTTTTCCACTTATCATTGGCTAATAAAGCTGATGTGTTTATTCAAGAGGTAGTGTCAGTTAAAAACATGCCTGCATGGTTCAATGAGGCTTTACCTGATGCAGGAGCTTTTATTCTGCTACCTTTAATTTTCAATGGTCGTGCTGTTGGTTTGATTTATGCTGATTGGAAAATAGGCATGACGGGATTGGTCGAACCTAGTGAACTTAAATCAATGGGTGCACTTCGTGATCATTTTGTAAAAGCATTGGCGAAAAGAAAATAAGAGAAGCATTACAGTTATGATGTTATTAGGATATAAGGTGAAATTTAAGCTGATTTAAGTAATTAGACCAATAGAAGATATGGTTTAATTAAGCTTTAATTGCTATGTGAGTGTACAAAATGTCAATCAAATTAATTTTACTGGGGATACTTTTATGCTTGTCAAGCTCTGCTTTTGCAGATGAAATTGTATTAAAGTTGAAAGATGGTAGCCTCGTCAGGGGAGAATTAATTTCTTTCTCTGATGGTACATATACCCTCAAGTCGCCAAGCTTAGGTGTGTTAAAGATTAAATCTGAGAGTGTTGGTTCGATGGAATCTTCCAATAATGTTGTATCGAATGGTGGTGCCGGTAGTAATGTACAGAATAAACTGACGGATATTAAGACTAGGTTGACACAAGATAAAGATGCGATGTCAATGATAATGTCGTTACAAAATAGTCCTGACATACAAGCAATACTTTCTGATGCTGAAATAATGCAGGCAATTCAGACTATGAATATTGAGGCACTGGAAAACAATCCTAAGATAAAAAGACTAATGGATAATGCTCAGATGAAAGCAATCCAGCAAAGAGTTCAATAGCAATCACAATATGCACAATTTGGTAACTGGCTCTTTAACACCCTATATGGGTGTTAAAGAGCCAGTGTAATACAGTAATTCCCGCCAACCCCATTCCAAACCAAATAATATGCCATTTAAGTAAACAGAGTGCGAGCGAGATGAATAATTGCTCAATTTTTCATATTTTGGCCGAACGAAATTAACCTGTTTTTATTAAAAACCTGGCTAATAAACACAAGACAGACTGCCCTCGGTGGTAAACAAGCTTGAATTACTTTAATTGAAAGGTCCAGTCTCCCGTTGTAGGTGCTCTTTGTTCAGGGTTTGCAAAGTAGTGGTCTATATCTCTTGTGGTTACAGCGTTCTAAAATAAAACCTTTGATGCTGTAATATATTGTATATACATACATTATTCGTTTTAATGCGATTACCCTGGGTAAGGAACGTGCATCCACCATTTTGATGTATGACCTAGATATGAAAATAAGGTGGATGCATTGTTCGTTTATCCACCCTGCGTGTTTCTATCCAACTTTGTTCATGTTAGGTGGCATGGCAAGGTGCAATAACTGTATGATACTGCACTGTTTTAATAAGATATGCAACAAGAACAAAGAGTCCTAGCTAAGTTTTTATGCTACCCATCATTATTTATCTTCTGGATAATCTCTTGTAGAAGTTGTTCACTGTCCTGGTTATTTATTTGACAGGTTCCAGCATTTAAATGGCCGCCGCCGTCGTAGCCTAAGCAAAGCTCGCCAATATTAGTATTAGAGCTACGGTTGAGAATAGACTTGCCAATGGCAAATACAGTATTTTGTTTCTTAAGTCCCCACATGACATGAATCGAGATATTACAGTCAGGAAATAATGCGTAAATCATAAAACGATTAACCGCAAAAATGGTTTCTTCATTACGTAAATCAAGTACTACCAAGTTGTTATAATTTTTTGAGCAACGTTGTATTTGTTCTTTTGCAGCTTGTTCATGCTCTTTAAATAGGTCGATACGTTCTTTGATGTCAGGTAACTGCATTACTTCGTTTAATGTGTGGTCTTTGCAGTAGTCAATTAAATTCATCATCAGTTGATAATTTGAAATTTTGAAGTCTCTAAAACGTCCAAGACCTGTTCGTGCATCCATCAGGAAGTTCATTAGTACCCAACCTTCAGGGTGTAGGATTTCATTTCTACTGAATTGTGCTGAATCTCCTTTGTCAACCGCTTCCATCATATCATTCCAACTGGCTGGAAAACGTTCTGCGCCGCCATAATAGTCGTAAACTACACGTGCAGCGGAAGGTGCATCCGCATCAATAATATGATTTTCATTTTTTTCATTGCGAAGTGTTTCACTTAAGTGATGGTCAAATGCTAAATGAACGCCTTCTACATAAGGTAGGTTAGTGGTGATATCTTGGTTAGTGATATCAATTTTGCCATCCTGCATATCTTTAGGGTGGACAAATTTAATATCATCAATCATGTTAAGTTCTTTCAAAAGAACTGCACAAATTAAACCGTCAAAATCACTGCGGGTTACAAGTCTAAATTTATTGTTTGTCATAAAATTATTTCCATTAGCTAAAAAATATTAGGATTGAGGTTATTTAAAAATAAAAAGGATTAGTTATTCTGGTAAGTGCGTGTATTTAGCTCGATCAATAAAAAATACTGTATTATGATTGTGTTATTAAAAAATATACTTTAAAAAAATCTATAATAACAGATAGTAAGAATGATAATTCTTGAATAAATGCCGGAAATAATTTTGTTCTTTTATTTTTAGTTGTTATGCAAACAGTTACATTGCTGTTCTTAAGACAACCGCATGTTGTGGCAGCAAGATGATAGAATTCCCCTCCAATATAAATCAAACATAAAACTTATTGCCTAAACTTTGCTAGTTATCATATAGATAAATAGGCAAAAATGCTTCCTCTTATGAAAAAGAATTACTTAGAAAGAATCCTAACGGCTCAAGTTTATGATGTCGCTATAGAAACACGACTAGATGTAATGTCAAATTTGTCTGGACGTATCCATAATCAAGTTTTGTTAAAGCGTGAAGATATGCAGCCGGTATTTTCATTTAAATTACGTGGCGCGTATAACAAAATGATCAAACTATCGCGGGCTGCTCGTAAACGTGGGGTGATTGCAGCTTCTGCTGGTAATCATGCTCAGGGGGTGGCGTTAGCTGCACGTAAATTAGGTTGCTGTGCCACGATTGTGATGCCGGAGACAACTCCACAAATTAAAATTCAAGCTGTTATGTCGCATGGTGCAACAGTGTTGTTGCAGGGTGATTCTTATAGCGATGCTTGTGATTACGCGATGCAGGTTGTGAAGGAAAAAAAGGCCGCTTTTGTGCACCCTTATGATGATCCTGATGTTATTGCTGGGCAGGGTACGGTTGGTATGGAAATATTGCGTCAACATGCTGGTAAGATTCATGCAATATTTGTACCGATTGGTGGTGGTGGATTGATTTCAGGTATTGCGATTTATATTAAAAAATTATTCCCGAAAATTAAAATAATTGGTGTTGAGCCGGTCGATTCTGATGCGATGTACCGTTCTTTACAAAGAGGACGACGAATTAAACTGGCGCAAGTTGGCTTGTTTGCAGATGGTGTAGCGGTCAAGCAGGTGGGTGAAGAAACTTTTCGTCTATGTCGTGAGCTGGTTGATGAAGTTGTTTTGGTTGATACTGATGCAATCTGTGCAGCAATCAAAGATGTTTTTGAAGATACTCGTACTATTTTAGAGCCTGCTGGTGCACTCGCGGTGGCCGGCGCTAAAGTTTATTCTGATCAGAATAAAATTAGTCATAAAACCTTAGTTGCGATTGCTTCCGGCGCGAATATGAATTTTGATCGTTTGCGCCATATTTCGGAACGTGCTGAATTAGGCGAGCAACGTGAAGCAGTGATGTCAGTGAGGATTCCAGAGAAACCAGGGAGCTTCAAAAACTTTTGTACTATATTAGGGGCTAAAAGTATTACTGAGTTTAATTATCGCTATGCTGATCCAGAAGAAGCTCATGTTTTTGTTGGAGTTTCAGTGCGAAATCGGGACGAAGTGAAAAAACTAATCCAAAATTTAAGAAAAAGTGGGTTTAATACTGAAGATCTTAGTGATAATGAAGTGGCAAAATTACATATCCGCCATTTAGTTGGTGGTCATGCATATAAAGTTGAAAATGAAATTTTGTATCGTTTTGAATTTCCAGATCGTCCTGGTGCATTAATGAATTTTTTAAATAATATGGGCCATAATTGGAATATTAGTTTGTTTCATTATCGTAATCATGGTGCAGATTATGGTCGGGTGTTGTTAGGTGTGCAAGTGCCACCAGAAGAGAAAGATGACTTCAAACAATTCCTTAGTCAATTAGGATACCGTTATTGGGATGAAAGTGATAATCCCGCATACAAGCTGTTTTTAGGATAATTTTATATTTGGTTGCTTATGTTTATTGATTCCCATTGTCATCTTGATTTTCCTGATCTTGCAAATAATCTTGATGCCTTATTACTTAAGATGCAAGAAAACAAAGTGTCACACGCACTTTGTGTCAGTGTCAATTTGCAAGACTTTCCACGTATGCTATCACTTACCAAACAGTATGATCATATCTATGCTTCGGTTGGTGTACATCCTGATTATGAGAATTTAGATGAACCACAAGCTAGTCAGTTAGTAGCACTTGCTGATGACCCTAAAATCATCGCAATTGGAGAAACTGGGTTGGATTATTTTCGTATTAAAGGTGATTTAAGTTGGCAACGAGAACGTTTTCGGCAACATATTAGAGCTGCTGTGGAGTGTAACAAGCCACTTATTATTCATACTCGTTCCGCTGCTGCTGATACATTGAAGATTATGGCAGAGGAGGGGGCAGATAAAGTTGGTGGGGTTATGCATTGTTTTACTGAAAGTTGGGAGGTTGCACAACAAGCAATTGCGATGAATTTTTATATTTCTTTTTCAGGAATTGTTACCTTTAAGAATGCTAAAGAATTAAAACAAGTTGCTAAACAAATACCGCTTGATCGTATGTTGATAGAAACCGACTCACCCTATCTTGCACCAGTACCACATCGTGGAAAGCTGAATCAGCCTGCTTTTGTGCGTCATGTGGCCGAAGAAATTGCAAATTTGCGAGGTGTCAGAGTTGATGAGATTGCTGCAGCGACGACACATAACTTTTTTAATTTGTTTAAAGCAAACAGAAATAACGTCTAAATGTAATCAAAAGTACAGAAGATTAAGTTTTATATAAGGCAACTTCAAGACCAGACCCGCACTTCCAGCATAGTTGAAAGTTACGGGGGTTTTCTTCATGGCACGTTGGGCAAGATATAACACCAGTATCAATCGGTGTTTTTTCATAACGATGGACAATCTCACGCCCTCGTGTATAGTCTTCATCACGAACAACCCAGACTTCCGGGTAGGCATGGGTAAATGGAATGTCTCCTTGACCACCTTGTGCATGGACATTAAATAACCTTGCTGGAATATAGTCGTATTCAAGCGTATCAATAATTATTTGTGCTTCCATTAAGTTGTTGGCAGAGTATAGTTTTTTCATGTAATTGTAGTTTCTTGATTGGCTATTTCTCGGAATATTCTGGCACCCATTTTGTGAGTGCTTGCCTAACTTCTTCATCACTTAAAACAGTATGTTGATCAAACCATTTGATCAGTGAAAATAACCATTGCTCATCAACCTGGTGGGCCAAAGTAATTCGTAATTTGGTGTGTAAGGTGGGCAAGGTACTTTCGTCAGATGCTAATAGTTCTTCATGAAGTTTCTCTCCTGGTCGTAATCCACTGTATATAATTTCAATATCTCCTTCATTTAGGCCGGATAGACGAATTAGGTCATTCGCTAAGTCAACAATTTTAACTGGATCACCCATATCTAATACAAAGATTTCACCCCCACCTTTTATACCCCCCATAGATCCAGCTTGTAGTACTAATTGTGCCGCCTCAGGGATTGACATGAAATAACGTGAGATATCAGGGTGGGTAATAGTTATTGGACCGCCTTTGGCAATTTGTTTGCGGAATTTTGGGATGACACTACCTGCGCTACCTAATACATTGCCAAAACGTACCATAACAAAGCAGGTGGCGCATGTTTCGGTATTTCGATTTTTTAGGTGGTGAACCGATTGCTGGGCAGCTTGACAGACCATTTCGGCTAATCGTTTGCTAGCACCCATTACGTTAACTGGGTTAACTGCTTTATCAGTTGAGATTAATACAAACTTTTCTACATCAAATTTAATTGCTGTTTGAGCAAGGATGTAGGTTCCTTTGACATTATTAAGAATTGCTTGCCAAGAATTTTCATTTTCCATTAATGGCACGTGTTTGTAGGCGGCAGCGTGAAAAATAACAGTTGGCTTAAACTGTGTAAATACTTGTGTCAGTCGTGCAGAGTCTTTTATATCGCCAATAACAAACGAAAGGTTGATTTTTGGAAAATTAGCTCGAAACTCTTCTTCAATGTTGTAGAGAGCAAATTCACTTAATTCAAATAAGACCAGTCGATCTGGTTTGAAAGCAATAATTTGACGGCATAATTCAGCGCCAATTGATCCGCCTGCACCGGTAATCAGAATAGTTTTTTCTGTTAATAAATTATGTAATTCTTTATTATCCAGTACTACAGGGGCTCTTCCTAATAAATCATCAAGTTCAATATTGCGAATTTGTGATACTGATGTTTTGCCGCTGATTAGGTCAATATATGAAGGTACAGTCATTACTTTTACGTCAATATCAGAACACATCTCTAATACATGCCGGTGGATATGGTGAGAAACAGATGGCATGGCAATAATTACATAACCAACATTTAGTTTTTGTATCCATTCTGGCAAATCATTAATGATGCCTAACACCCGTACACCGTGTAAACGAGTGCCTAGTTTACGAGGATCATCATCCAGTAAGCCAACCACGTGCCAATCATGATTACGTGCTAAATCTTTTACTAAACTAACTGCAGTGCTACCAGCACCAAGTATTAGTACCAGTCTGCCTTCATAGTCTTCTAGGCTATATAAACGACGCTCTTTCCATGCGCGATACATCAATCGACTGCCACTCATAATAAGTAGTAGTAACATTGGGGCAAGTAGCATTACTGAATTCGGTACACCGGTAAATTCTCCAGGGATAGCTAACAGTAGTGGTGGTATCGTTGCTCCAAGTAGTATAACTAAAAAAATTCTTTTCAAATCAGGCAGGCTGGCATATCTCCATAAGCCACGATATAAGCCAATCCATAAAAAGAATCCTGCTTGTATGGTGATGATCCAGGGCAATATTTTGTAAAGAGAGGCTAAATGAAACGGAGGAATTTCAAAATCAAAACGAAATAGATATGCGAGCCACCACGCGGCAGCAATTGCTACTAGGTCGTGAGCAAAGGCAATTAGTGTACGTTTTTCAAATTTTTTAATAAACATGTTACCTTTTGCCAATATGATTTTGATGGCGATCATAAATAAACATGGCGCACAAGTAGATGCCTGCCCATATTGTAGCGACCAAAAATTGTATAAGGAAACTTTGTTGTGCCGCCCATATTGCACTAATACTAGTTAGTAACATTAGGCTGTAAGCAAATAACGCGGTGTTACGATGACCAAAACCAGCTTGAATAATACGCTGGTAGTAATGCTCGCAATGTGCGTGCCAAATTTTTTCTTTACGCATGCTGCGTTTTATTAATGTGATACTGGCATCTGCGATAAATGGAGAAAAGATGATTAATGGTAAGCACCATGACCATAAGCCATCAAGCCAACCTAATATACCGATAATAGCCACCATAAATCCTAAAAAAGTTGATCCTGTATCACCCATAAAAACACGCGCTGGATAGAAATTGTAATTTAGAAAAGCCATGGATGCTGAAGCAATGGAGAAATTAATAATTGCAAATTCATAGTGTTTTGCTAGTAAAGCAATTAAACCATAGCAACTGAAGCCAATAACCGCCATGCCGCCGGCTAACCCATCTGATCCATCCATAAAATTATAAAGATTAGTAAGCCAGATAATTGCAATGATGATTAATAATATGATTAACGGGTGATAAGTATTTGCTAGTAATAAGACTGCAATTCCGCTAGCGATGATGCTATGTACGGCTAAGCGATTCCATGCAGGTAAATTAAGAATATCGTCAGCTAGTGATATGGTTACCAATAAACCGATGCCCAACCATATAAAAAGTGGCAGTGGTGTAGAAAAAATTATCCATGTGATTATTATCCCCAATAATAGGCCAATACCTCCAGTTCTAGGTATCGGTTTGTCGTGAAGAGAGCGTGCATTTGGATTATCTAGAATTTTTGGTACATTTCCTTTTAAAAGACTTAGGATGGAAAAATTACTAATTGTAAATGCACAGAGTGGGGCTGTAATTATTGTTATC
>JAJFJL010000066.1 GCA_021774055.1 Nitrosomonas sp.
CTTTGATGAAAAACCCCTTTTAACTTGCAGGGGTTTCTGGTTTACTTCTGCTTGGTTTTATTCAGGCCTAATATTTGACGCCTGCTGGCCCTTTGGTCCGTCTGTTATGTCGAAAGTGACACGTTGTGCCTCTTTTAACGACTTGAAACCTTCGCTATTGACCGCAGAGAAGTGTGCAAACAAATCTTCACCACCGCCGTCTGGAGTAATAAAACCAAAACCTTTTGCGTCATTAAACCATTTTACAATACCTGTTGCCATGTTATTTATTTCCTTACTAATTAACTGAATTCACACACACGGTGATCCGTGCGTGGCCACATCAAATGTCAAGAGAAAAGGGTCAACCAGAGGTAGAGGCATTGCGTTTATAGCTTGAATTCGAAAGGCTTGTTAATTGTACTCCTAATATGAGATAAGTTATAGTTTTTTATTGGTATTGTGCAGAGAACAAGTAAATCGTCGGGATTATATTTTAAAAACAAGGGACAAATGGGGGCAGGACAAAAGGGATGATACCCCTTGATACCCCTTGATACCCCTTGATACACGTGAAGGCGATGTAAAGAAATAACAAAACTTATTCATTGCCCAAATGGATTTTGTGCGGCTGGTGCAGAGGAGGATGGTGCAATAGCTGCACCCGCACCCGCACCTGAACCTGATTGAGAGGAAGCTGATCCAAATGGAGATCCGCCAGCTGCTGCTGGGTTTGTTTGAGATGGTGATGGCGGTGAACTACTGGTATCTTCTTGTGCATGCATGAATTGCCAGTCTTGATAAGTTACTGCTTCTCTAAAACTAATATAATGTTCTGGGAAATTATCTGTTTTTATTGGAACATTTTTTGATAAGCTATGTACACCAATAAACCCAGTTTTTGCTCTAGCACCAGGCCCCGTTGGTTCAGGTTCTTCAATTAATACCCAATCTGTAGTTTTTGTCATTGGGTCAATAAAAATTTTACGTAAATGTCGTTTAGGAATAGGTGAGCGTTTATCTAGTAACAATTTATCCAATGAATCAGGGTATTCCCGTGCACCAGAGGATGCATCATTATAGTAAGTCATGAATGCACGTCTAAATTGCTCACCAATTAATAATAGTTCTTTTTCTTTTTCTCGTTGTGCTTGAACTTGCCATATCTGCCCAGTACCAGCAAGTACAATACCTGCTAAGGCTACTGCAAATAACATCCAAAGATAAATAAAACCTTTGCTTAGTTTATTTGATTGTTTTTTATTGACAATATGCATTTGATAATAAATTAATGATCGTGTGATGCACCAGCTTTTCCTAATTCAGCTTTAACCGCAAAACTATTGCCTGCCGCATATTGTTCTCCAGCTAATAATCCACTACGGATTTCTACCATTTTGCCATCATTATGGCCAAGTTCTACTGGGCGGGCTTCGAAGTATTGACCATAACGACCAAATACGACAGACCAATCATATAAAGTTTGAATTGCGTCAACAGATACAGCAACCGGTACTTTAGTTGATTGTGCGGTAAGGGTTGCATTAATAAACATGCCAGCACGCCATTGTTGTTGGTCGTTTTCTAATGTTACTCGTGCTTTAGCTGTACGTGTTTGCGGGTCAATGAGTGCACTAATATAGGATATAGTTCCTTCACCAATTACATCTTGAGAGGTTGCTTGGATTATTGCTTGTTGATCAATTTTAATAATCCCTAAATCTTTTGGGTAAACAGTTAATTCTGCATACATGGTTGAAACATTAACTAATGTAAAAATTTCAGTATTTGCTTCAATCACTTCACCACGCGCAATAGATTTAGTAACAACTAATCCAGAAATAGGTGCACGAATTTCATAACGGGTAAGATTTTCTTGTTGTAATACAGTTTCTGGTTGCTCACCAAATGCTTGTAGTTTTGCAGCAGCAAGTTCTAATATAATTTCTGCTTCGCTAGCAAGTTGTTGTGCGGCAAGATAATCTTGTTTAGCAGTAATTTTTTCTTTCCATAATTGCTGTTCTCGTTGGAAAACTGACCGTGCTAATACCAATCGTTTTTGTGCAGCAAGAAACTGACTACGTAGATCAGCTAGAATAGGACTTTCAATAACAGCAAGTACTTCACCTTTTTCTGCTTGTTGTCCAAGGTGATAATTAACGGTTACGACGATACCTGGTACACGTGGTACTACTTTTACAACGTTATGGTGATTAAATGCAATTACACCAGGTAATTGTCTAGTAGGTGAAATGATGCCTGGTTTGGCTGTTTTTACTTCAATACCCGTAGTTGCCAAAGTTTCATTAGACATTTCTATGCGTGCTTCAATTTGCTCATAACCCCAATGAAAAGTTTTACCTTGCCATTCGGCAGCAATTGCTATTTCAAATGAATGTGGTTCTATAACAATTTGATCACCAACTAAATAATCATCAACTGCGGTAAATTTAAATAATTGTGCAGAACTACCTAAGCGGGTCAAAGTAATTGCTACCTTAGCGGCTGTAGCAGGTAATAGTTTTCCTTTTTCATAAAGGTAAATACGAAATTGAGGTTCTACTCCTTGTTCAAAAATAGTAACTTCGACACTAAAATCATCAGTAGTAAATAACATGCCACCATTAGGACCTTTTGGTCCTTCTTCATCATTTGTATGATCATCATGCGCATGCAAGTTATCAGCATGATATTCAATATCATGTGAATCAATTTCGTCCCAACCAAGAATTAACCCACCTAATATGATGCCAATTACCACTACAATGATAATTGGTTTTAGCTTGGTTTTATTCACAAATTCTCCATATCTTCAATTGGTTCAGCAATTAAACGTTCAATTTCATTAACTAGACGTTGATAATTTGCTAATGCATTTAAATATAATGTTTGATTTTGAAATAAGGTACGTTTTGCATCCAGCATTTCTAAAAAACCAAAACGACCTAATTCATAACCACGCCTAGCAACCTTAAATGCTTCTTTGGCCCCTGGTAATATTTCATTTTGTAATAAACTAATTTCATAATCAGCAGCTGTTAATGCTTCATATGCTTGCGCAAGTAAGGTTTTTAACCGTATATCAGTGGCAGCCCATTCATCCATTGCTTGATCAACACGTTGATGCGCTGCTAGAAGATTACCTTGGTTACGATTAAACAATGGTAGTGGTATAGAAAAACCAACTAAAGCGGTAGTGTCATGTGGGTGTGCATAACGTCTAATACCTGCATTAAGAGTAACATCTGGTATCCGTTGTGCTTTTTCTAATACTAGTAATGCTTCACGTTGTTGTAAATTTATTTTGCTACTTAACATAGCTGGATTAGCATCAATACGTTCACTTAGCATATCAAAACTGGGAATAACCACAAAAGATTCGAGATCACCTAATGCTTGTTGAAATTTTGGTATTGCATGACCCCAAAGTAAGGCTAATTGTTTACGTGTTGCTGTTAAATCACGTTTAGCTTGTTCTAATGCAATATTAGCGGTTGCTAATGCTACCTTGGCGCGGGTTTCTTCGATAGGTGGTGCTTTACCTGCTTGAACTCGTTTTATTACTGTATCAACAACTTTTTGCGCTAAACCTAAACCTTCTTCTGCTAATAACAAACGTGCTTGTCCAGTAAGTACATGAGTAAAATTATTGGCTACTTGCGCTATTAAATCTAATTTTCTAGCTGCATAATCTTGATCAGCACGTGCTTGACCTAAAGATGCCGCATTAGTACGTGCAGAACGTTTGCCACCAATTTCAATCAATTGGCTGATACGAATAGATGCAAAACGTGCACCTGGACTGTTAGAGCTTGTACTAAGGTCTTCCGCATTCATTTCTAATTGTGGATTTGGTAATAACCCAGCTTGTATTGTTATTCCTGCTAAAGCATCAATTTCTCGTGCAAATACAGATAATTCAGGATTGTATTGCAATGCTAATTGGATCGCATCTTGTAAAGTAAGTGTTGCAGAGTCCAAAGTTTGACTTGCTAATATTGGTAGTAAATTTTGTTTAGCATTAGCATCAAAGGAGAATATTGTACTTAATAATAACAGTAACCCAATAATCAATCGTTGTTGTATTAAAATAAACACTTGATTTTTATACAATTCCAACTCCTTCTTGTTGCAACATATCTACCAAAGCAATTAATGGTAAGCCAATTAATGCATTAGGGTCTTCACCACTCATACATTCAATCAGAGTAATACCTAATCCTTCAGCTTTTGCACTACCTGCACAATGATAAGGTTGTTCTTTATGAAGATAATTTTCGATTTGTTGATCACTTAATGGACGAAACTTAATACGATAAGGAATAACTTTTGACTGCATATTATGATTAAAGCTATTAAACAAACTTAAGGCAGTATAAAAAATAACTTCTTTATCACGCATAAAACGTAACTGTTTAACTGCATTAGCATGATTTAACGGTTTACCTAATTGTAATCCCTCAAGCACAGCTACCTGATCAGCACCAATAATTAATGCATTTGGATAATTATTTAGAATAGCTTTTGCTTTTGCCTGCGATAAACGTAATGCAGTTGCTTCTGGTGTTTCATTAGCTAACGCTGTTTCATCAATATCTGGATTGGCAGTTACAAATGGAATTTGTAACTTTTGTAATAATTCTTGGCGGTAAATAGAACTAGATGCTAATACCAATTGTGGAAATGAATTTTTCAAAATTATTTTCAATATTTATAAAGATAGCTGATTGTTGGTTGCATAAATTGTAGCTTATATCAGGGTTCACTAAATAATCTAATTTTTTATTTAAATAAAAACTAAAAATTTACTTTAAATACAAACAGTAATCTATATTTTTGTAATAATAAAATGTATAATTTCATGTTTACGTTGTTAATAACTTGTGGATAACTTCTTATTTAAGATAAAAATAAAATTTATTCACAAATTGTCCACAAATAATAATTCTTTTATACAATAAAGAAATCAGAAATAACCTTCTAATAATTAAATATTTTCTAAAAACATACAAATGTTAAACAAAGCTTATTATTTATTACTAGTTTTTAAATAAATAATAAAAGTAATAATGAGTAAGTTATTTATTTAAAAATTTTTTGACAAAAGGTCTGTTTTATATTAAATACGTTCAAATATTGCAGCTATTCCTTGACCACCTCCAATACACATAGTTATTAATGCAAAACGTCCATTGCTTCTATGTAATTCATAAATAGCTTTAATTGTTAAAATACAACCAGTTGCTCCAATTGGATGACCTAAAGCAACAGCTCCTCCATTAGGATTGGTTTTTACTGGATCAAATTTTAATTCTTGTGCAACTGCACAAGCTTGAACGGCAAAAGCTTCATTTGATTCAATTACATCAATATCGGAAATTTTAAGCTTGGCACGTTGTAAAGCTTGTTGCACAGCAGGTATTGGTCCGATACCCATATATTTAGGATCAACTCCCGCATGACCATAAGATACTAACCGTGCCATTGGTTCTAACCCTTGTTGTTCTGCAATTTTTCTATCCATTAATACCATCGCAGCAGCACTATCATTAATACCCGAGGCATTTCCTGCAGTTACCGTACCTGGTTTTTTAAATACAGTTGATAATTTAGCTAAACATTCAATAGTTATATTTTTACGCGGATGTTCATCTGTATCAAAAGTAGATGTTTGTTTACGAGAAGTTATTTCAATAGGCAAAATTTGTTGCTTAAAATAACCTTGTTGAATTGCATAACAAGCACGACGATGACTTTCTAATGCATATAAATCTTGTTGTTCACGTTTAATATCCCACTTTGTAGCAATATTTTCTGCGGTAATACCCATATGATCACCGTCAAATGGATCAGTTAATGCACCAACCATCATATCTATCGTTCCCCCATCTTGCATACGCTGTCCCCAACGTAATGCAGGAATTAAATAACCAGCACGACTCATCGATTCAGCTCCACCAGCAACTGCTATATTAGTATCACCAAGCATAATAGTTTGAGCTGCTGAAATAATTGCTTGCATACCACTACCACATAAACGATTTACTGTTAACGCAGCAGTATGTTGAGGCAAACCAGCATTAATGCCAGCAACACGAGATAAATACATATCTTGTGCCGCACCATGAATAACATTACCAAAAACCAAGTGATCAATTTCTTCTGGATTTACTTTGGCACGTACAACAGCTTCACGCACAACTTTTGCAGCTAACTCTGTAGCTGCAATTGTTTTTAATGCGCCACCATAATCACCAATTGCAGTTCGTACGCCACTTAAAATTACTACTTCTCGTTTATTCATAATTTTTTTAATACCTTTATTAAAAGTAATTCTATTCTTACCTAGTACCTTGTATATAGTGTATAACAAACTGTTTTATATGTAGCATGTGTTAGATTGATTGCATGATCTAGGTGCGCTATAGTCTTCTGGTAACCGCTACTGGGTGCATTCCATGCACTACAAAAACACATAACACTGATAATAATATTCTGACTTAAATAAGTTATTTTCAATTAGTAATTAATAGGCCATACTTTGCATGAGTGATATTTTTATCTGTTATTCAAGGAAAGATTCCTCTATTGCTACTAAATTAATGCAGCATTTTGAAGAACTGGGTTGGGATGTTTTTATTGATAAACAAACCAGAACTGGTCGCCGCTGGCATCAAGAAATAGAGCGGGAGCTACATAATAGCAAAGCAGTGGTGGTTCTTTGGTCAGGCGATTCACGCGAGAGCGATTATGTGCTGGAAGAAGCAGAATATGGCAAACGTAAGGATATCCTGTTCCCTGCTTTTATTACACAAGTCGAGCCACCTTATGGGTTTAGTCGTATTCAGACGGTAAATTTGATTGACTGGAAGGGTGAGACAAGCCATTCAGATTTAAAACAACTCACCTATGATTTACAGTTACATCTAAATGGCAACATAGATAAAGCAAGTCCGCAAGAATACTCTCAACCGGTTAATCCACCACCAACGCCCCCAATTAAGAAATTTTTATGGATAGCAGCATTAGTTTTTTCTGGATTCGTTATATTTCCGATGGTTGAATGGTTTTACGGTCAACTTTTTCAAGTAGAAGGTTCAGATGAAGATGAGCTACTTCCTGAAATGATTCTAATTCCTGCAGGTTCATTTACTATGGGTGAACAAGATGAAACATTCATTAATAAACTATATGATTATGAGAAAGAACGTTGGGGCATCCCCACAATATCAGTCAATATTAAAAAGCCTTTTTACCTAGGTAAAACTGAGATAACTTATGAACAATACGACTACTATATTCAATCACAACAAAAAAATGGCAAGCAAGTAGCAAGCCCAGAAACAGTAAAAGGTGGTCAACCGGTAGCAAATGTAAATTGGTCTGAAGCAATAAATTACGCAACCTGGCTGGGCGAGCAAACTCAACAAAGTTGCCGCCTTCCTACTGAAGCTGAATGGGAATATGCCGCCAGAGCTGGAAACAAAACAGCTTATCCCTGGGGTAACCGTCTTGGTACTAACAACGTTAATTGTCGTGATTGTGGCAGTCAATGGGATGCTCAACAAAGCGCACCAGTTGCTAGCTTTGCTGCCAATGTCTATCAGCTCCATGATATGTCAGGTAGTCTGTGGGAATGGACTTGTTCCAGTTGGAGCGCGCAATTTAATGGCAGTGAGCAACAATGTACGAATGACTCCGCAAATACCGAGGGCCGCCGCGTGGTGCGTGGTGGCTCCTGGAGCAGTCATCCAGACTACTTGCGCTCGTCGTCGCGTAACCACCGCCAGCCCGGCTATCCTTACGACTATATCGGTTTTCGCGTGTTGTGTTCCCCATTGAATAGCTGACTACTGACACACTGATCGCTGAATTGCTGATTTACGGTTCACTGTGCGCCGCGTAGCCTGGATGAAGCGCAGCGGAATCCAGGGACATCAACCCGTACTATCCACTTAATTCCTTGATAGGACAGACCGCGCGAGCGCGGCCTGTCCTATCGGAGCAGCTGTTGAGTTCCGCTTCGCTCCACTCGAACGGCTTAACAGCCGCCGCGCTTCGCGCTCTGCCTATCAACCCGTTCGAGTAGACTGCGCGCGACGGATATCCGCAGGCAAGCCTGCTACTATCAGTCGTGCTCGCAGCTCAACAGCGGCTCCGTTCCCATGCTCCTGCGTGGGAATACATACTGAATTTATTTCGTTACAAATGACCAGTAATTCTCATTATGGAAATTTATAATATTCAGGTAATTACGTTTACAAGAATAATATTGCAAGCAATAAAAAACATGCATAAAAAGAATGTTATTCGAATAATTAAATCTTAGACCTAGAAAGCAAGTAATTACCGTTATCTGATTATCAGAGAATGTTTGACGGGTCTAGTAGAGTCAAATGGTTTAATTGTAACCAGCTGTTTAATAAAAGATTGTAATAATTAGAGTTGCTGACAAATGACCTCAACTGTTATTTAAGCTCCGGTATGTGTTACCACGCGGGAGCGTGGGAACAAGGAAAATTTAATCATGGATTTGTACCATTTTGAAGTTTTCGTTCAGGCACTAGATAGAATTATACCTAGTACCTTGTAAGCTAAATAGCCTGAAAAATATGGGGAATGCAAAAATTGTCGAGAACAAGGCGAAGAAGCGCAGGCATATTGAGCATACGTCAAGTTTCTTCAACGCAGTTATCGACAATTTGTGCCATAGATTTTCCAGGTTATTTAGCGTACAAGGTACTAAGAGCCTGTCGGACTTATGAGTTTCGGCTGCAAATTCAGAGAAATCGTCCCAAACCCTCCCTAGCTTTCGTTAATATATCCTATACGCCTGTTTACACGCCTTGAATATGAACATAAATCCTGCGCTAGTTGCCTAATTTATTCCATGCATGTTCCTAACCCAGGCGATCTACTGTTTCACCTGCAATCTTTACAGCTAATTCTGTAGCTGCAATTGTTTTAAGTGCACCAGCATAATCACCAATTGGAGTTCGTACACCACTTAAAATTACTACTTCTCATTTATTCATAATTTATTGTATCCAATAAATTTATTTAATAGCTAAAAATTAGCTATGTTATGTTTCCACTGATATAATGCCGCCCCTTATGTGTACAGAACCGCTTATTTTTGAGGAATTATTTTTATGGCTCGCGCTATTCGCAATATCGCTATTATCGCTCACGTTGATCATGGTAAAACTACATTGGTTGACAAATTATTGCATCAAGCAGGCACCTTTTCTGCACATCAGCAGGTCTCTGAGCGTGTAATGGATTCTAATGATATTGAACGTGAACGTGGGATTACTATTTTATCCAAGAATTGTGCGCTAGATTATGAAGGTGTCCATGTAAATATTGTTGATACACCAGGGCATGCTGACTTTGGTGGTGAAGTTGAACGTGTTTTATCAATGGTAGATGGTGTTTTATTATTAGTGGATGCAGTTGAAGGACCAATGCCACAAACTCGTTTTGTTACTAAAAAAGCCTTATCGTTAGGATTGCACCCAATTGTTGTGGTTAATAAAGTTGATCGTAACGGTGCGCGGCCAGATTGGGCTGTAGATCAAACTTTTGAATTATTTGATAAGTTAGGTGCTAATGATGAACAGTTAGATTTTCCAGTTGTTTATGCTTCAGCATTAAATGGTTTTGCAATGCTAGATTTACAGGAAACTAGTCCAGATATGCGGCCATTATTTGACACTATCCTTAAGCATGTTAAACCACCTGAAGGTAACCCTGATGAACCATTACAATTACAAATTAGTGCATTAGATTATTCTAGTTTTGTTGGTCGTATTGGTATTGGTAGGGTTACCCGTGGACGAATAAAACCAGCTCAAGATGTAATGGTATTAACTGGTGATAAAACTCCAAAAAAAGCAAGAGTTAATCAAGTGCTTGGTTTTAAAGGTATTGAACGAGTACAAATGAAAGAAGCTTTAGCCGGTGATATTGTTCTAATTAATGGTGTTGAAGATCTGAGTATTGGTACCACGTTAGCGGATGTTGATCATCCTGAGGCATTACCTATTAGCATGGTGGATGAACCAACGTTGACCATGACTTTTCAAGTTAATACTTCACCTTTTGCTGGACAAGAAGGAAAATTTATTACCAGTCGTCAATTACGTGAACGATTAGAAAAAGAGTTATTAACTAATGTTGCTATGCGCTTGGAAGATACTGGTGACACTGATTCATTTTTAGTTTCTGGACGTGGAGAATTACATCTCACTATTTTATTAGAAAATATGCGCCGTGAAGGCTATGAGCTTGCTGTATCTCGACCACATGTAGTGATTCGTGAGATTGATGGGGTTAAATGTGAACCTTTTGAAATGCTCACGGTTGATGTTGAAGAGGCTAATCAAGGTGCTGTTATGGAAGCTTTAGGTTCACGTCGTGGTGATCTACAGGATATGACTTCAGATAGTCGTGGGCGTACTCGATTAGATTATCGTATTCCAGCACGCGGGTTAATAGGTTTTCAATCTGAGTTTATGACTATGACACGTGGCACCGGATTGATGAGTCATGTATTTGATGAATTTGCACCAATGCGTGATGAAATTCCTGCACGTAGAAATGGGGTATTAATTTCTGCTCAAAAAGGTGATGCTGTTGCTTTTGCATTATGGAAATTACAAGAACGTGGTCGTATGTTTACGGTTCCAGGTGATCGTTTATATGAAGGTATGGTGATTGGTATTCATAGTCGGGATAATGATTTAGTTGTTAACCCAATTAAAGGTAAACAATTAACCAATATACGTGCTTCAGGAACAGATGAAGCTGTAGTGTTAACACCGCCAGTACAATTAACACTAGAATCTGCAATTGAATTTATTGCCGATGATGAATTAGTAGAAATTACCCCTACAAATATTCGAATCCGTAAACGTCTACTATTAGAACATGAACGTAAACGTGCTTCTCGCACAGCAGCGTAATTTAAGCTTACTGTCTCCTCTCACTTAGATCCTGTAGTGATCATCTAATGACAGGTCGTAAGAAGCTTTGGTATATTGCAGATCCTATGTGTTCTTGGTGCTGGGGGTTTGCACCTGTTATTGAAAGTATTCGTAAAGATTACTCTGATCATTTGGATGTAGAATTGGTATTAGGTGGATTACGGCCTGGTACCAAATTACCATTATCTAATCAGCAAAAAAATGAAATTCTACATCATTGGCATGCTGTACATCGTATAACTAAACAACCATTTAAGTTTGCAGGTGCAATGCCAGATGGGTTTATTTATGATACTGAAATGGCCAGTCGTGCGATTATCACTGCAACAACAATTAATCCTGCAGTAACTTTTCCATTTTTAATGCTTATTCAGCAAGCTTTTTATGTTAATCAACAAGATGTAACAAAACTAGAAGTTTTATTGCAATTGGCTAGTGATATAAAGTTAAACATACAACATTTTATGCAACTGTTTGAATCCGATGCTGTGAAAAATAAAACACAAAAGAATTTTCAACAAGCACATCATTGGGGAATTAATGGATTCCCTAGTCTAGTTGCTGAAAATTCTTTTAGTATGACTTTGTTAACTAATGGATATAGTTCAAAAGAAAAATTGATATCACAGCTTGATTTATGGTTAACAGCTTCTTAGGAACGTGCATGGAATGCACCCTACGGATTATCTCAAATCAGAGCAAAATGACTTCGCCTAAATGGACAAACTATTATTACCTCGTCCCTAAACGGCAGTGATTCACCCTACTCAATCTAAAACCTATTAGAAATCTTTGGTTTTTTGCCAGCTAATAATTAAAGCTGTTATCACAAGCAATAGTACGGGTATTCTGCTATAAATTAAGAAAGTATCGGTAAGTCCTGCTATAAAGATATAACTAATTAATCCAGCACCAAGAATAGGAAGTTGATGTTTCTTAAATGATTGATACCAACTCCAGAATAAAAAGATTAAAGCTAATATCCCAAGAATACCAACATGCATGCCGATTTCAATCCAATCATGATGGTAATGAGATGTTCGTTGGAATGTTGGTAAATCTTTATAGATACCATTTTTATAAGTTATAACCGTATCTTCAAAATAACCTTCTGGCACACCAGTACCATGGCCTAGTAAAGGATGTTTAGTAATCCCATCTATACCAACATCCCAAATAGCAAGACGATATCCAATGCTTGAGCTGTAGTTGTCTTGTTGTAACAGCGTTATATCATGTTTAACTTGTGCTAACCGTTGCTGAAAAACAGGGCTATTAATAGCAAGAACTGAAATTATTATTAATAATGATATAAAAATTAATATAAATTTTTTAAATTCTGTTTGATAGAGCAAAAAAATTAAGATAAATAAACTGATTAATGTTGCTAAAAGCAGACCTCTTGCATTCTGATTAAATTGAATAAATAGTAAGGCAAAAGCAAATAGCCAGAATAATATGCTTATTATTTTAGAGTTAGCTATCTTTGCTAAATAAACACTAAGTATAATGCCAATGCCAAGCATGGCTGAGAAGCTTAAATAAGACATTTTAAGTGCTGTAACACCTTGCCCTTCCAATACTATCCATTGATATAAGCCAATAGATATTACACTAAAGTAACCAATTAGTAATGCAGCAGTGGCCCATGGTAAACGTTGCTTATTTAGTAACGCTAAGAAAGGAATAAATGTCAGTAAGATAAAATATTTTTTCCATTTCATGTGCCCATCATCAGGATAGTCTCCCCAAAGCATTCCAAGCAACAACACTATACATAAAACAAGTATTGCTTTAACTAATGGTTCTTGAAATATTTGTCTGAATTTTTGCAGACCATGGTCCATAATCCAAGCAGCACAAAGTAGCGGAATAGATAATAAATTCATTTCATTACGCCACAAAGTTAAGCAAAAAACAAATAGTGCTGTTCGTATAAAGATTTCATGCCAAGTAATTTGGCTAGGTGATTGTTTCAGAATATTTAGTGTTGTGAGGGTGTTACATTTTGTAGTAAAGTTCTTAATCATTTATTTGATAAGTTAAACATCTATGTTTTAAACAGTTACCTTTTCGGATTTTTAAAAAGTTAAAAACTTATTGTCATTAAAGATTTCGTGTTCTTTTTGTAAGAACTGATTAATTGATCGATACAATTATCAATTACCTTCTTGAAATTAGTAAATTAAGTAAAATGTATCAGGCACAATATTAAAACAATGAGTGAGGGCTAACAATAATACAAAAAAATGTACCAAGAAAATAATGGTACTGATTACACGGTAGAACGTTTAGATCACTTAGGAGCGTGTATGAAAAAAATTAGGCAACTAGCTTTGTATTTATGCCCATCTTCTGCGTTGTGTAAACAGTTACATGGCCGTACTATGCGCCTGTTACACGTCTTAAATATAAACATAAATCCTGCGCTAGTTGCATAATTTATTCCATGCACGTTCTTTAGGGACTATCTGGATTTTTAGCTCTTTTGAAAAGCCGAAAAAATCACTGTTTAAAGTATAGAATAAACAAATAGATATATCACAAGGATAAAAGATGGATTTCGCTACATTAGCCGGTTTGATTTCAGGAATATTGATAATTACTTATGCTATAGCAAGTGGATCGGATTTAGAGATATTTTTAAACTTACCCGGTTTTCTTATTGTTACCGGCGGAACAATTTCCGCAGTGTTGATAAAATTCCCACTAAAAATCTGCATTCAATCGTTTACAGCAGGTATAAAAACCGCGTTTATTGATCGTTCTGAAAGACCAGAAGAGCTTATTTCATTAGCAGTTGAACTATCAAATATAAAAAGAAAAAGTGGAAATCTAGCTTTAGAAAATATTATAGTTAAAAATAAGTTGTTTAAAAAAGGCGTCGAACTTTTGACTGATGGTCACGACGAAGAGTTTATTAAAAAAGTGTTACAACTTGAAATAACAAATTCTATTGAACGCCATGAAGTTGGCGAGCGAGTATTTAGGGCTATTGGGGATTCTGCACCTGCTTTTGGAATGATTGGAACTTTAGTTGGCCTTATTCAAATGTTATCTCAGATGGAAGACCCAAGTTCATTGAGCAAGGGTATGGCGGTTGCTCTATTAACAACGTTATATGGAGCAATTATTGCAAATTTAATTGCATTGCCTATCGCTGATAAATTGCAAATGCGTCATGAAGGTGAATACCAATATAAATCATTAATTCTTGAATGCGTACTAGGTATAGAAAAAGGTGAAAACCCAAGGATTATGGAAGAAGTTTTAAATACTTATCTTCCAGGTAGTTCAAAAAATGTAACCGCTCATGAACCTAATTGATAGTCTCAATTAATTGTTTTGTAATTATTAATTTATCTAGTGGTTTTTGACTTAGTTCTGTAAAATTAGGCATTTGATATATATTTATTTTTCAATGTGTTGCAGTTCTAGCATTTTTTTCTGGCACTTTGTTTTTAAAAAAATATGTTAAGGTGGTACGCGAACGGTTACGAAAAAAGCCACCAAACCAACAGATCAAACTGATACTTAATATTATGCTTAACTCACCTCAAAAAAAAAGAGAATAAATAAAGGAACACCTGCATGGATTGTTACTTTTGCTGACATGATGGCGTTGCTACTCACCTTTTTTATATTATTACTTTCATTTTCAACCGTTGATACTCAAAAATATAAGACTATTGTTGACGCGATGGGAAAAACATTTGGCACTGTAATCGAGATGGAAAATATTACAAGTGGAGCAAAAGACGCATATATAAAACTAGATGCAAATCAAGAGTTAGATGGCAATAAACTTAAAAAGTTAAATCGAGTTAATCAGATAGATATTAATTATGATCGGTTAATGGACAAAATTCATAATTCATTTAGTAAAGAAATTACCTCAGGAGCAATCGAAATAATAACGCAAGACTTAAATATTATTATCCGATTTCCTGAGGAAACTACTTTCAGCAGTGGCAGTAGTGAATTATCTGATAATTTTGAATCAATTAGTGATAGGCTCAGAACAATATTGAGTGACGCACCAGGTCAGATTGTAATTTCTGGACACACCGATAATCAGCCAATAAATACATTCCGCTTTCACTCAAACTGGGAGCTATCATCGGCAAGAGCTGCATCTATGTTATATGCCATAATTAATAATTCAAAACTAGATCCCCATCGCTTCACCGTACAAGGTCACGCGGATACTATGCCCGCTGAGCCAAACACATCGCCAGCCAATAGGGCTGTGAATCGGCGTGTTGAGATTGTGATTCTGGATGCCGGAAAAGAGAAACTCAAATAAAAGAAATAATCTGTGAATATTATTAACTCAGGAACGTGCATGGAATAAGTTAGGCAACTAGCGCAGGATTTATGTTCATATTCAAAGCCTGCCACGTACTTGATACGTGGGCGTGTAAACAGGCGCATAGCACGGATGTAATTGTTTACATAACGCAGAAGATGGGCTCAAATACGAAGATAGTTACCTAATTTATTCCATGCACGCTCTTCAAGTTCGTCATTATTTTTACGAGCACAAAACGGAGTCAGGTCCCGAATCCCGGTACTCTGTACCCTTCATCAGATTTTAATAATGCAATCTTATATTTCATATTCTACCTAGATCCTGTAAGTAATCGCACGCATACTGCACAACAGATTGTTCTATATAGCAGACCTTAGGGACGAGGAAGTAATAAATCATCCAATTTAGGCGAAGTCATTTTGCTCTGATTTGAGGCGGTTTGTAGGGCGCATAGTTATTCTATGTAACCGTAGAACCAACGAAGAATCAGAGTAAAAGGACAAGTCTAAATGGATGATTAGGACTTACGCATTGACAGAGTGTTTATAATATGAAGGACAATATATCGAAAAAGTTGACTTAAACTAAATGAGAAAAATAACCAGAGTATCAACAGCCCGCTGTACTATAGCAATGTATATTAGTTTTCTTTTAAGC
>JAJFJL010000067.1 GCA_021774055.1 Nitrosomonas sp.
ATTCGTAAATCACCTTCCCAACTTGTTCATAATTAGCAGAATTATATTTTTCATGTGGGTACTTAACCAAGACTTGAGCAAAGTCTTCCATATGAATTCTTGTATTACCCTCACGATCAAATCGCTTGATTGCAAAAGCCAATTTTTCGTTCGGTAAATTGATTTGCGGCAGATTATCCAGTTTATCTAGTTCAACGAGTTTAATGTCAGGGGTGTCGATTCCTGCTAAAGTAGCCAGGGACATCGCTGTATATTCGTTTAGAGGGACGTTCTTATATTTGGTAGATGGGGTTTTTATAATCCAGTCACCCAACTCGCCATTTTTAGTCAGGTTGTAGCGACCATCCTTTTCCTTCATGGAAAATTTCATTTGAATGCCAGCTAGAGAGAATTTATTTTCTTTATCGTTGCCATTAAATTTTATAGCCTTGGCTTTGCAATGGGTGCTCAATACACGCTCTGGCACGTCTTTAGGCTCCATCGGTGTGGCCACCAATGCACCGGGCAGGTCCTGTCCGAGATAAGAAAAAATCTGGAACTCATTGTCGATATGAGTTTTTAAACCTTGAACAATCAATTCCCGTAATGCGCCTTCTGGAAGCAGGTTAGATAAAACGGGGTGTAATCTCTGATTTTTCACCCATAGCTCTGACATGAGCTTTTCTGAGTTGAGGAAATTTGGGTGTGTGATCAGGCTGAATGTTGGGCGTGAAGGATCATTTTTGAACTCATCCGCAAAGCTCAAAACATTGCGCCCGTTTTGAAAGCCAGCTAAATACCCCACAAGCCTGCCATGCAGAGTAAGTTCAAGAACATTCATTTCGCCCATTTGATTGTCTTGGCTCATTCATCGCTCTCTAGTAAATTTTTCCATGGATCGTTTGCGAGTGCACTTTCCTCACGCTGTTTAGAATCTTTATTTTTTAACATTGGAGGTAAAAACTCGTCATCCTCCAGAATTGCTTTTACCATGCTCAGCTTTTCTTGAGGAACCAGTATCAATTCACTTTTGAGTCCTTTGGCAATGAGTTCAAGGGTATTTAGCCTAGGATTGCCTTTCGACTCTAAATGCTGGTACTGCTGGCGCGACACACCAATACGAAGCATCATGTCTTTTTGCTTTAGGTCGAGGGCTAACCTGCGTTCTTTTAATTGTTCAAGTAATGATTTCATCATAGAAACATATATATTGCTTTATCAATACAAGAAACATATTAGTTTCTTTCTTATATAAAAGCAACAGATAAATGGCTTTTTAGTATACGAAGAGAGATTCTGACAAAAAGCAACACATCAATTGTTTTTTATGGTGTATCAAGGTGTCAGCAAGCTTGAACTTATTGCACTTGATATGCAATTGATGCGCCTCCTTGCGTCGGCACATCCTACGTTCAGGTAAGCAAATAGTTTAAATTAGCGGTAGGGTGTGTCGACATAACACTTTGTCAGGCATTGTGATTTGCAGATCACACTTTATTTTTCATTGACATTTTTCATGAAAAGAGAAATATTACTACTCTTTCTTATATCAAACCTAAAATCACCATGTCTGATCTTGCCTTAAAGTGTATTCGTGAAAATATTGAAAAACATCGCCGTGGTGAAGATGCCCGCTCATTAGATCTTGGCAACTGTGGAATAACCGAAGTACCATCACAAATAGGCGAATGTACCTGGCTTGAAGAGTTAATTCTTTCTGATGAATATTGGTATTGGGATGGCAAGAAATGGCAAGGTCACAAATCACAAAATACGGGAAGATCCAATAATGTTACCCAGTTGCCAGATACGCTGGCAAAGCTAAAGAATTTGTAACAACTTGTCTGTAGTTCCATGCAAGAAAAGGTGTCAGTCATTGTATAGCGAGGAAGAAAAGTTCTTGGTGTTAGCCGTAAAACATTACCAGCCAATCTTAATGGCAAATCAGGTATCAGTCCAGAAATGGCTATACGTTTATCTACTGTATTTAGAACATCATCTGAAAGTTGATTAATTCAACAATTACAGTATGATCTTTGGCAGACAGAACAACATTGTAAAGAACTGCATGTTATCCAGTTTTCTGCGGCATAAATACACACCACTACGCTACACCGCAAAACATCAAACTGGCCGACCCCTTGATACAACGCTAGATACTATTAATACAATGACTAGAGAACTTATTAGCTTTGACTGGGCGATAAAAAAGATTCTTCGTAATAAAGTAAACTTTGGCATTCTTGAAGGATTCTTAAGTGAATTACTTTTCACTAATATCCGCATTATTGAAATATTAGAAAGCGAAAGCAACCAGGAGAACAAGGATAACCGAGTTAATATTAAAGTTATTGATAGTAAACAACAAAACATTATTATTGAAATAAGTACCCACGTAAAATTAATTTAACTAAAAAAATGGCATAACAAACAATTATTTTCTGCTATAAGCCTCAAGATCTAGTGATTTACATAAAATAATTAACCGCTGAAGAAATTACAAAATTAAGTTAAATTAATTTT
>JAJFJL010000068.1 GCA_021774055.1 Nitrosomonas sp.
AACGTTCCGCGCCTCACACCCCAACGTTTTGGGCTGGAATTCTATCATCAATGGGGGGCGTGGCAATCGAATTTCAACGTCACCCGCGTCGCCCGACAAAACCGGGTCGCCAGATTAGAATCGGAAACACAAGGCTACACGCTGATGAATGCAGAGGTCGCCTACAACGTAAAAGGCTTCTGGTCGACACACTACACCCTCTTTGTGCAAGGCAAAAACCTACTTGATAGCGATATCCGCGTGCATACTTCTTTCCTTAAAAATACCGCACCACTTCCTGGGCGGGCAGCAGTGGTTGGTATTAGGGGGGCGTTTTAAAGAAAATTTATAATTGAATCACTTACGCTACGCATTAACCAGGTAACTACTAAGCATAACTTTGTTGAGAAGCAATAATTATAGCCAATTTCTTAATTATCTAGTGCCTGAACGGAAACCCCAAAACCCTTATCTGGCAAGCATTACAGAGAAAATATTGAAACGAAGATTTCAAGATTTATGGCTAGAATATCCAATTCCCAGTAAATTATGCTGATATCAGTAGATTTACAAAAATCTTCGTTTCAAATAAGTGACATTACCAATTGTAAGTAAAGGCCTTTATGGGTTTCCGTTCAGACACTATCTAGTACATTACACTGATGAGATATTCCCTAGATTTTCGAATTAAAGTGCTGCGCGTTAAACAAGAAAAAGAACTCAGTATTCGCGGCACAGCACGATATTTCTTGATTAGTCCAGCTACGTTAAATGGATGGTTACATCGCCTTGAGGCCAAAAAACCGGGACCGAAAGGCTCTAGAGAAAAATCAATCTTTGTGAGCCTGAAGACGATGTCAACATGAATAGTGATGATTATATTCATGAACGCGCAAAACGCTTTGGCGTTTCCAATAGCACGATTTGTAGAAACCTTAAACAGCTCAACTTCACCTATAAAAAAACATGGCAGCATCCAAAGGCTGACCAAAATGAGCGTGAAGTTTTTGTGCAATATATTGATTTTCTCAAGGCCCGCCATCCACTTGTTTATGTTGATGAAGTAGGTTTTTCTGTTGACGCGCTAAGGCGACATGGTTACAGCGAAAAAGGTGCAAGATGTTTGGAAAGTTGTTCGCTATAGTATTATATAAAGAAACAATTAAATCAGATATTTTTGAAGACTGGTGTAAAAATAAACTTATTCCAAATCTATCTCCAGGCAGTGTTGTTATGGATAATGCAAAATTTCATCGAAAAAAAGTGTTGCCGAAATTATTTGAATTCTATGGTCACAGACTGGTATTTCAGCCCACTTACTTGCCAGATTTAAATTACATTGAGAACAAATGGTCAGGAGATAAAGCATTTCGGCGCAAACATCAGCTTACCCAGGGCGACCGCGCATAAATCTTCAACCTATTGATATAAAACACTATTATTTTAGAGGCTGGTTTGCTTGGCTGTGTAACAACTTGAATCTAAATGCTAATAAATCTATATGTGGTCACCCTGTCAGCTTACCCCAGAGGAGCTCTTTGAGCGTTATAGATAATTAAGGAATCAGCTACATATGTTTTTAGAATCAATCGACATATCCGAATTGTGATGCACGACAACCTGTGTGAACGGAATTTCCCATTGTTGTTGGTTACACACTTCGACGGCATAACGCTGCAAACATCGGACAACGGGATAATAATCCTCAGCTACTTTGCCATCGAAGATAGCGATTATTTTGAAATCTAGGGATGAGGAGTTAGCTTGTGCAAAATATACCCAGATATCTTTTAATGAACTACCGTATTTTTCCTGTTGTAGCCCTTTACGAATACCCTCACGTAATATTTCCGGGATGCGGTCTGTACATTGCAGCTGATATTTATAATCCAGGCCAATCACGCTAGTCACTATAAAACCTTCTGAGAAATTCTTCGGTTGCGCAGCCAGAAAATCATGCATGGGGTATGTTTGTGGCATCATGCCATTGTATAAAGATATCAAAACATTCTCTGACGTAATGTTTTTAACCAGACCATATTTTCCATCTGACAACATGACATAATCACCCACTTGACAAGGAAACCATGGCTCATCTTCAGTATAAGGTCTAGAAATATAATTCGCCAAATCCGCTAGTGGCAATCTTATTCTTAAGCCTGGCAGAACGGGATTGGTCAGCTTTGAATATACATTTAAACTTTCTATTTTCATGGTAATGCCATTATAAATAATGCACTCTCCTTCCCTAACGGCACCCGTATTAAGCAATATTTTAAATTCATGAAAATAGCGTGGAAGAGAACTTTTAAGTACCCAAATAATGCTCACCAGCAACAATACGGAAAGTGCAATTAACAACCGATCATTACGCACACTCAGCACATAAAAAACAGCGGAAATTGCTAACACGACCATCATAATATGGTAGATCAGTTTAATGACGCGCTGATAATAGCTCCATTTTTCATTTCGTTTACGTACAGTGACCCATATGAACCCTTTCCAGAGCAACGACATGAAAAAGTAAACCGCGACAAAAGCAGCCAGCGCCATAAACAGGGTCGCTCCACGCCCAGCAGCAAATTGCTTTATATGATCAATAAATGAAATTTCATTGGCCGTTTGTGATTTAACCATCTCGTCAAGTTGCAGTTTAGCCACGCCCAGAAGATGATTGTTTTCTTGCAATTCATATCGCCACTTCTCATTGATTTGCTCGAACTGTTCAAGCGCATCTTTGCCTAACTTTTCTTTGTTAATTATGGAGATATGATCAAGCACTTCGTTAATTTCTTGAATCTGTGACTTATAAAGCGCCTTCTTTTTTTGTAAATCGTCTAGCTTACGCTTGTATTCCGTTAACTGACGTAGCTCACTCATGATGGGTTGTAGAATCTCAAGCAAATCCTTCTGCCAATCGAATTCTTTTTTTTCTGATGTGTCATTGCTAGCCAGTGCCTGGCCACCTGTTAGTATCATCTCAAATGAAGATTCTTGCTCAGCGATAGAATGACTGGCCTCATCAATTTCAGCCTGAATTTTGGCTTTTTCTTGATCAGTTTTTGCCTGCTGTAATAAAGCTAATTTTTTATCAATCTCGCTTCTTTGTTGTTTGATACTGTCAATAATGTCATTTAATTTGTCGATTGATAGCGTATTCTCAGTAACCGATTGCTGACTAGTATCCGGCACATTCACCGCAAAACTGTTGGTTACCCACGTGGTCATGCCGAGCAAAAACAACATCAGCGAGAAAATCGTAAATTGTTTTTTCAATTCACCTAAGAACATATTGATTTTAAATAGATTGTTAAGATTAAAGCAACCGTTAGTCTTAATGCTTAATTTTCCCAATATCAAACAAGTGTCTTCTAACCTCATCCGTCGTTTTATATTTAGAAGACACATCATCAAAACTCACAAATCCTTTATTAACAAAATAACTCATACGATCTTCAGAACTCAAAAAAGTGTCAGTCATTGTGCTGTACCTTGTGCTTCACCGAAACCATTACCGCGTAAAGTATAGTCAAATTTATTAGGCATTTTAATTTTCATTTTTATGTGTATTATTTATTTCCAATAACCGTTGTAGCGTTGCAAAATCAAGTTTATCAACTAAAGTTTCTAATACTTCTGCAACTTTCTCATCCTCTAATCTGACGGCTTCAATTACGTGCATAGCCTGTTCAATATCCAACGCAATGACTGCTTCTGATAACTGCGTCAACAGATCATCTGTTAGTGCTGCCAAACTTTCTTTACTTAAAACCATTTCAGCCTTTGGGGAGGCTTGTTCTAATAAGCTTTTCTTGTAGATGTAGCGCACCCCCAAATGTTTTGCTATGCAATCAAATATTTCATGGACTCTAAATGGTTTGGATACAAAATCATCTGCGCCAGATGACATCATCAAATTTTTCTGACTAGTAAATGCTGATGCGGTTAAAAAAACAATTTTTGTTTTACCGTCATCTTTTATAGCTCGGATATTTTTTGTTGCTTCTATCCCATCCATTTTTGGCATGCGTCTATCCATCCAAATAAAGTGAGGATGCCACTTCTTGAAAATTTCCATTGCTTCTTGACCATCATTGGCTACTTGCACAAGAAACCCGACAGGCTCTAGAATTTTCTGTAATAACAACTGACCATCCAACTGATCCTCAACTATCAGAATTCTATAATCTGGCTGACCAGATTCCAAGCCTATAACTGTCTGTAATTTTGCCTCTCGTTTAGCCAAGGCAACGCTTTCATCGGCACGCGCAACCTGTATTGTAAATTTAAAGGATGAACCTTTACCAGGTGTACTGTGTACCCGAATTCTTCCCTCCATCATATGAATGAATTGACGTGTAATAGTCAGTCCCAGACCTGTGCCAACTTCTTCAGACAGTTCTCCCAACTGGACAAATGGTTGAAAAATACGCGCTTGATCATCAACACTGATTCCAATACCCGTATCTTCTACTTCGCATTCCAGTATTATTTTCTCCCCAGCATCTTGTTGAACATGAAGCCGTAAAGTTACTTTCCCTTTATTCGTATATTTCACTGCATTACTTAACAGATTAACGAAGATCTGCCGGATTCTTCCTTCATCAGCACAAATAAAGCGTGGAAATTCAGAACTTTGATCCAACACAAGCTGTATATCTTTGTCTTCAGCCTTCAAGCGCATCATGTCGATAACATCACGCAGCATTTCACCCAGATCAAAATCTACTGGCTCCAGCTCAATACGGCCGGATTCGATTTTAGCTACATCCAGCACAGTATTAATTAACTGCAACAAATGTTTGCCGCTACGATTAATAATCTCCAGGTTTTTATGCGCAGATACCGGGACATCAGAACTTTCCTGCAATATCTGCGAAAAACCGAGTATGGCATTTAATGGTGTGCGCAACTCGTGACTCATATTAGCCAAAAAAATACTCTTGGCTTTATTCGCTGCTTCCGCTGCAACACGCGCTTCATTAGACTCCTGCTCCGCTTTCTTTTGCTTAGTAATATCATGTAGTGAAATAACGGCGCCTAATTTATGGTGCGCGTCATCATACATCGCCCTACCAGATGCTAATACTATTAGAGGTTTTTTATTTTCAGGGATAATCACCATCTCAACATCATTAATTTCTTTACCTTGAAATGCCTGATATAGCGGAACATCTTTCATAGTCATCGGTGTTTTACCATCAGCCAGATAAAGACTATAGTGACTTGCCCACTGATCTGCCGGCAGGTCTTCTTGCTTAATACCATGCATTTCTCTAGTTGCCGTATTAAATAAGGTTAGCACACCATTTTCATCGCAGACAACAATACCATCTTTAATATTTTCTAGAACCGTTGTAAGAAATACCTGCTCTTTTTTGAGGGCTTGTGTCCGTTTGGCCACATGCTGCTCAAGCTTATGATTAAGCAAATAAAGTTTATTATTGACTTGCTCTAATGCGTTAACCGCTTTATCACGCTGCTGTTCCCTCAGGAAAATATCAGCTTGCATCTGGTTAATACTATCCCCCAAAGCTGCAATTTCAGTTTGAGTATATTTTTGTACCTTAAGTCTATAATTTCCCAGAGAAATTGCTTTTACGATTTTGACGAACTCATTAAGTGGCCGGATGATAATATGATCCAAGCGGATATATAAAAAAACAGTAAGCAGTAAAATTAAAAATAGCGTACTGGTTATTTTATTTAGGCCAAGCTGTTGTAGTTCTAGTTGCGCAAATTGCTTTGTTATAGCCACTTCTACCGCGCCTATTTCTTCCTCATCATGGAAGATAGCTCTACTAATAACAACAGCGCCATCCTTAACATAGGATCGTGTTTCAGTCGGTTTCCAGGCTGCATCTCTCTTTTTCCCCAAGACAAATTGCTCTACACCTGTCACTAGAATGGCATAAACCTGTTGATCCGTCATTTCGGTTTCAATATTTTCTTCAACCCAACGACTATCAACCTCCCACAACGGTAAAACCAGATTTTTTGCCAAGCGAGCAGAGATATTATCAGCCAATAAATGTAAGCGTGAGATCTTAATTTCCTTCTCAATGTAATATTCATGGGCGCTAGATATCGCCACTACACTGGACACAATCAGAATAATTGAAATTATGATTCTGCTTCTTATGTTAGATGTAAGTCCATGAAACATCGGGTAATTACTCGGTTTGAATAAAGCGATAGAGCCGACCGAATCTTTCTAGATCGGCGAACCAATTATCTGGCATATTCCCTTTTCCATAATACTTTTCAAGAATTTTTTGGTAGCTACCATCTTGTATGATTTTTAACAACGCTGCTCTATATTTCTCACCTAGCTGTCTGGCACCTGGGTGATGCGTAGCAATCATCATTGCAATCGGTGTAGTTGAATTTCTTATCGGTATTGATTGAAAATTGCTCTTCTCTTCTGGAAACAGTTGATTAATATTATGATTAATCACCAAATCCAAATCGATTGCCATATCTATTCGACCTAATTTGAGCTTTTTGAGCAACGATATTTGCGAATAACTTTCTTCAAAATGTATATCCAGCTGATTGAAGTATGAAATTTGTGTAAAGGTTCCTTTCAATATGCCAACCTTATAATCTTTCAGGCCTTCCCAGTTTTCTATGCGGATTGCAGATTTTTGGTTTGGCAAATAATAATGGAACGAACTATGCTGTAAAGCGATCGGAATGATTACTGCAAAATCTTGGTTCTTAATATAAAAAGAAGGGTCGCCTAGATCATTATTATTTTTATCATTAATTAACCGCTGTAGTGGTTCAAATACTATGTTTGCTTCGATCCCCACGATTTGCGAAAGTAAATGCAAAATTTCACCACACATCCCGCTGTGCGGATCGTTTTCTGACCAATAGGGTGGACTCTCGTTCGCGCCAAATTTGATAGTCTCAGCTTGAATACTGTGTAAATTAAACGCCAGCATTACCAAAATAGCCGCAGCACAAAAAGTCGATTGCTTACGCATAGATAGTTTTCTCACGCTATGCCATGAGACTCAATTGAGTTCATAATACCCAGCTATTTATGGTTGAATTAAATCATTTAATCGTTTTATTCTCTCGCTCACCTCATCATCAACTAAATATTTTTTTAGAATTGTTGCATATTGTCCGCTACCTATAGTAATTGCAAGACCTTGTGCGAGTTTCCTAGCTAACACCTCGCCATCAGGGTGATTTTTATTGAAAATAACAAATTGAGGTACCCATTCAGCCTCTGTTGTAATTGCAATAATATTTTCCTTTTCTAATGGAAAGTGTTTATCCAACATCCAGTTTTTAGTCAAAACCGGCATCCGAATAAAATCAATCTCGTTTGAAATTAATTTTCTCAATAAAGCATGAAGTCTTCCAGGGACAATCTGGATACCTGCCGTTTTATACGGTGCAACATCTTCTTCCTGATAACTGCCATAGCTGTAACCACTTAGATCACTTAACTTACCTTGCCAATTGAATCCGGATTTATGGGCAGGGTGATAATAAAAGTAATTTTCTTTTGTTAATGAAATCGGTACAAAAATAAGTGACTTCTTATCCTTTTTAGATAAGTTTATATATTGACCATGAGCAGCAAGTACTTGTTCCTGAAGCAAATAATATTTCACCATTTTTGCAACAGGCAATATCGTAAGGGTAGAATTAATCTCTACTGATGTCAGTGCTGCCTTAACAATTTCGACATTCATCCCCTCGTTCATCAGATCAGTGCCAACAAATGGCTGCGCATCAACAGCAAATATTTCATTTTCAGGCACAACAAGCATCCCAGGTGTTACGCGCGGTCCGGTTGCATTGACAGCAGATGAAAGCATCAGTCCCAGTAACAAAATAACTGGAAAAAATTTTCTGTTCTTCATGATAATTCCCCCTATTAATCAGCAATTGCTGAATTGGCCTGCACCATCACTTTGTCCCAAAGCCCAAAGTGCGCCCCAAATGGAGAGGTTTGAGTTAAAAAAATGGTAACCATTCTTTCTTTAGGATTAACGCTAAAGCGTGTTGAATAATAACCTGCCCACTCAAACACACCAATATCACCGCTATCCACGTCATGCATTCTGTCTTCTTGAATCGCAAGACCCAATCCAAATTTCCAACCATGGCTATGCAATAACGTTGCGTCATGCTCAGCAATATGATTGGTTGCGGTCATTAATTCTACCGTTTTACGACTTAATAACCGAATGCTATCTAACTCTCCTTTATTAAGTAACATTTGTGCGAAACGAAAATAGTCATAAGCTGTAGACAATACACTCGCGCCACCAGACAGGTATTTGCCCGAAGTTTCATACGCATCATTTGGGCACAGTGCCAAGTCACCATCAATAAGGGGAGCCGTCACGCGAGTGAGGGAGCCTTGCCAATCAGAATTCCAGTCAGCCGAAATACGGTGTAATTTTTCTTCTGGAATATAAAAATGACTGTCTTTCATTTTCAATGGTTCGAAGATCCGCGTCTGCACAAAATCATCAAACTTCATTCCCGAGACAACTTCAATCAAATAACCCAATACGTCAACTGACAAACCATATTCCCAGGCTTCTCCAGGATGAGCATATAGTGGCAAGCGCCCTAATCTTTTCACCATATCACCAATCGTTTCATCAGGACGACAAAAGCCATCGGTAATGCCCGCATCTCTATAGAAACTGACGACCTGCTCACGCTTGGGATCAGGAAACCATCCCGTTGAGGCCAGATAAAGGATGCCCGATTGATGCGTTAACAAATCATGTATCGTTACATCTCTTTTTGCCGGCACCAGTTTATATTTTAGATCATCCCCTTCCGGCATCATTTTAACGACTTTCTGATTCTTGAATTCGGGAATATATTTTGCCACCGGGTCTGAAAGTAAGAGTTTTCCTTCTTCATAAAGCATCATGACTGCCACACTGGTAATCGGCTTGGTCATTGATACAATTCTAAAAATAGTATCTTTTTCCATTGACTTACCGGTGTCAGCCTGACCTGTTTCTGCAAAATATGCTATCTTGCCATCACGCGCAATTAAAATGACTGAGCCAGCAATTTTTTTTTGTTCCACATGCTGATTAATGAGCGCATCCAAATGCTTTAATCTATCCGATGATAATCCTACGGACTCGGGGCGCTCCATGACATAATCTTGTGCATGTGCGGTAAAAATTGACAATAAAAGCAAGGTAACTACAAATATCTGCGAGTAGCTCATCATATTAATTTCCTCTAATGCTAATTGAAGTGGAAGTATTTCGACTAAAATACTACAATTTATTCATAGTTTGAGTAAATAATATGCCACATGAGCGTACAATCAATAGGTTGGGGTATAGTTCATATTACATTAATTTTTTTAACTCATGGCTAGCTGGAAAGGTATAGCCACCCTCATTGAATAATGAAACACAATACTGCACTACCTCAGCGTCATATTTACTGCCACTACCTTGTTTGATTTCCTCAAGCGCGATATTGATGCCTAGACTTGCCCGGTAGGGTCGGTGGCTGGCCATAGCTTCTACCACATCTGCTACCGCAATTATTTTGGCCTCGAGAATTATTTCTTTTTCTTTTAGGCCGTTAGGATAGCCAGAACCATCAAGCCGTTCATGATGCTGTAAAATCATTTTAGCGATAGGTTGTGTGAATTTCACATTCTTAATGATATCAAGTCCAACCTGCGCGTGCGTCTTAATCAATTCAAACTCAATATCCGTAAGCTTGCCAGGACGACTTAAAATTTCTGCTGGAATATATATTTTGCCAATATCATGGATTAAAGCGCCTAGTTTAATTCCTTCAACCACGCTCACTTTTAGGCCCATCTTTTCGGCAATAGCCATCGATAAATCAGCCACCCGTTGTTGGTGTCCTGTGACATACGGGTCTCGTTTCTCAATCGTCGCACTGAGGACCTGTATGGTTTCCAACATCATTTTATGTATCAATTTAGCATTATCAAGTTCTTTCTGTTGCGCCAATTTGCGTTCAGTTATATCTTTAATAGTAGCTATCAGGCTAATCGCCTTTCCGCTGCTATCACAATTAATCTTACCTTCCTCATAAACAAAACGCACGGTGCCATCAGGCCGAATAATGCGATGCTCGCTTTTATACCTATCTGCCGGATTGGAGATCACTTCACTTCTGGCATCATCAACATTTTTTTTATCCTCAGGATGAATATGTGCCAAGCAGTCTTCAATCTTTCCTGACACCTCTGCCTGTGGCTCCAGCCCAAAAATTCGAAATACTTCATCAGAGCAAAAGCATGCATCAGTGGCTATATCTCTTTCCCAATTACCGGTATGTCCAATTTGTTCAGCCTGTTCCAGGTGGCGCTGGCTTTTTAGAAGTACTTCATTGGAATGTAACAACTCCTGTGTACGCTCAGCAACCAATTCTTCCTGATGAAGTTGCATATTACGTAACTGCATATGGTTGCGAACGCGTACTATCAATTCTTCAGGTTGGATAGGTTTGGAAATATAGTCCACACCACCCATATCAAAGCCTTTGACTCTATCACTCAAAGCATCAAGTGCACTAATAAAAATAATTGGAATATCCTGCGTTTGCTTGTTATCCTTTAATTCACGACAAACCTCAAAGCCATCAATATCAGGCATCATAATGTCTAGTAAAATAAGGTCTGGTTTGCGTGCTGCCACAGCATTTAATGCCTGTTTACCATTACTGGCAGGACGTATTTTATAACCTTGTGATATGAGTATATCGACCAATAATTTAAGGTTGGCTGGCGTATCATCAACAACTAGGATCTCATTTTGTTGTTTTCTTTTAAGTTTCATACTATTGTTCTGTTTGTATTGGGTTTTGGGCTTGGATTCCAGGTTGATCTCTAATGCTCGTTCCTAAGTTGTTTACGCGAAATTAATTGGTTGCAGTATTAAAAATCACTTATTTGTAACTCTTTGAGTTATAGAAATTAGAAATATTATCTCTTAATTCGCATTCTAATAGAAGACTGTAGTGACTCTGCTGGACATTAGGGCTTGCTTTAGGCGAGCGGAGCTAAGTAATATCCCACTCTTATTTATTATCTTTGTGTACCTTAATAGTGATCAATCTTTACAACAAGGTTATTGTTGGGATTTTTTAAACGACCACCTGCCTTATATGAAGCCTCCTGGGAATTATACTAAGGATTGCCTTATATGAAAAATTATTGAGACAAAACCGATAGTTTATTAAATATCAGAGCTATCATTGATGATGTTAAGTGTTTGGGTGCTGTGTTTATTCGTTGTTTGTTTCTAAATTAGATAAATCAACGCATAGTAACAAACTCTTCTGCACTGGTTGGGTGAATTGCGATTACTGCATCAAAGTCAGCTTTGGTCGCTCCCATCTTAATTGCTACTGCAAAGCCTTGCAGGATTTCATCCATACCGTGTCCGATTCCGTGGATGCCAACCACTCTCTTTTCTGTGCCAATACATACTAATTTCATTTTACAAGGCTGTCGGTGGCTGGTGATTGCGGTATACATAGAGGTGAAGTTTGTAGTGTAAACAGAGGTATTTTTTTTGCCGTAGATAGAACTGGCTTCTAGTTCAGTCATGCCCATGGTGCCAATAGTTGGGTGGCTAAAAACTACTGTTGGGATCATACTGAAATCCATTTTTAAATATGGTTGTCCATTAAATAATCGTTCAGACAAAACACGTCCAGCTTTAATGGCAACGGGGGTAAGTTCTACACCGCCTGCCATACAGTCACCGACACAGTAAATACCGCTGGCACTGGAGTTTTGTTGTTTATCAACAACTACATAACCTTTTTCATCTAATCTTACGTCTGTATTCTCTAAACCGATGTTTTTTGTTGTTGGTGTCCGGCCAATCGCCCATATTATGGTATCAACAGTATAATTTTCACCATTTTCTAGATGTAAAGTCAGACTGCCGTCGGTATTTTTGTCTATTAATTTTGGGATGCTGTTAGGGTGTAGTGTTGGGCCATTTGTGGTCATGCTTTCTACTAATGTTTCATATAACATTGGATCAAAATTACGTAATGGTGCATGTTTGCGCACAAATAGATGGGTTTCACTACCTAAAGCATGTAATACACCGGCTAGTTCTACCGCGACATAACCTGCTCCTACTACAGCTACTCGTTCTGGTTGTTGTTGTAACGCAAAAAAACCATCAGAATCTATACCGTGTGAGGCACCTGGAATATTAGGAATAATCGGTTTATTACCGGTTGCAATTAGAATATGCATGGCCCGGTACTGTTCGCCATTAACTTCAATAGTGTTGTTATTTACAAAGCGGCCAAAACCGTTGATTACCGTTACTCTGTTATTTGCCAGGCTGTCGGCATAAGAATTGTGAATACGTTTAATATAAGCTTCACGATTGTTTACCAGGATATTCCAGTCAAACTTATTAATGGTTACATCCAGACCATAATCTTTAGCTAACAGATGGATTGCTTCTCTGATATGGGCGCCGTACCACATAACTTTTTTAGGTACACAGCCAACATTGACGCAGGTGCCGCCGACATGTTTGGCCTCAATTAATAGAACTTTTGCACCATGCATGGCGGCTCGGTTGGCAGAGGCAATGCCACCACTACCTGCACCAAGACAGATATAGTCAAATTTATTAGGCATTTTTATTTCCGTTTCTTTGAAAGATTTAAGAGGTTGCATTGATACACACAAGCTGCTGGGTTATGCTTCATCATCTGTATAGATAAAGTTAATATGCAGTAGTGTATAGCATTTCTATTTTGCGGAACTTATTTCTTAATATAATGATATTGCTTCTTTTCAGGTTTTTTAATAGGTATTAATATGGCACTGTTGCAAGAAGATATAGATCAAATTCAAGGGATAGTAAAAGAAATAATCTCAGAGTTACCAGAGGTATTGAATGCCAACGTTCGCTATGAAATTGATTTGCGTGAGAGAACTATACGAGTTGAAGAAGAGCTAAAGCATCAACGAGAATTGATGATCACTGGTTTTAACCAAATGGAGAAACGTTTTGAGCAGGTTGATAAGCGATTTGAACAAATGCGCGAAGATATGAGTAAACGCTTTGAGCAAGTTGATAAACGCTTTGAGCAAGTTGAAAAGCGCTTTGAGCAAGTTGATAAGCAGTTAGAACAGCAACACAAAGAAATAATGTCTATACATCAAGAGATAAAACTTCAAATGCGTTGGAGTTTTGGTGTGTTATTAGGTGTTGGTGGTTTGGTTGTTGCGTTATTAAGGGTGACTACTTAGTGTCTGAACGAAACCCCTTAAACCCTTATCTGGCAAGAGTTACAGAGTAAATCTTGAAACGAAGATTTTGGGATTTAGGACTAAAATATCCAATTCTCAGCAAATCATACTGATATTAGTAGATTTCCAAAAACATTCGTTTCAAATAAGTGACATTACCTATTGTAAATAAAAGTATTTGTGGGTTTCCATTCAGGTGCTACTTAGAGACCAAGAATAGAAATTAATAATAGTCCAGCTCTGCAAAAAGGTATAAAGAGATTATACTTTCATTCTAGACGATTATATTTTTCCACCTCTCTAAGAATTGGTGCGTTCGATTTTCCTAACAACCTCATATTGTTAAAGCAACGATAAAGTAGATGCTTATTAGGGTGCCAGCAAATGCCAGCATGGCATAAATACGAAATTGTTTAGCCAGTGATTTTTGGCTACGGTTTGAAATAATAAATGGTTGCCGCCTACTTGATGGTTTAATCAGCATATGGATGGTTGGCATGCTGGATAAATCTATGCGACGTTTATCTGCTTCTTGACTGGCAGCTTCACGTACTTTCTCCCATTCCTGCATGTCTATTTCACCGTTACCTTCTTTATCGAAGTTCTCCAGTATCCAGTTGTAATCTTTTTTCCATTCACGAATCACTTCGCCAGTCATGTCGTGATTACTGGGAACATTTCGTCCACCACCAACACTTTTAAAGTTTCCTATTGCATAAATGATGTCATGAATATAGATAAACCTTTCGGTATAACGATAGCGGCGGCCACTTAATCCACGAAGAAATTGGTTTTCTTCTTTTCTTTGTTGCTCTGGCCTTTCTGTATTGCCATACCAAACACGTTTATGTTCAGATATAACTTCAGCGCCTTTCGGGTCAATCATACAAGCGCCAGTTTTATCATCAACTTTAAACCATTGGGTGCTGGTTCCATGATCAATCGTATACCAATGCCCGTTTTTTCCTTGTTGGTAACGTTCGACTTTATAATCAAACCAGACACAAGGGATGCCTGAAAGTGGTGCAATTTGTTCACCTGCTTCACTAGCCGACACCGCCCCAATTAATTCTACATAACCTTGCGTTGCTGAACGGATTCTAGAAGTTGGTGTGTCTTCAATTAAACGTGCACGTTTAAGATAATAAAAGATTAAGCTAAATAACGTTAATACTGTTACAACAGCGACAATAAGCGCAAAAACAGCTTCATTATCAGATAAATTTTCTTGCCACTGGTGATTTATCATTTAAACAGAGATTTCATATCAACATCTGCTTTTTCGGTTTCAGAAAATTCTAGTAAATCAAAAGCTTTAAATCCCATAACACGTGCCATTATCACGTCTGGAAATTGTTCAATACGAACATTATTAAGGTTAACTGAGTCATTATAGAACTCGCGTCGATCTGCAATATTGTGTTCTATTCCGGTGATGCGTGTTTGCAAATGTTGAAATGATTGATTAGCTTTTAAATCAGGGTAGGCTTCTGCTAATGCAAATAAATTGCCAAGCCCCATGCGTAATTGAGTTTCTGCCGCGCCTAAGGCTTTAACATCATTATTTCTCTGGGCGGATGAAACACTTGAACGTGCCTTTATGATAGCTTCTAGTGCACCTTTCTCATAGCCCATATATTGCTTGCAAGTTTCAACCAACTTGGGCAATTCATCATGACGTTGTTTAAGTAATATATCAATATTTGACCAAGATTTAGATACGCTATGTTTAAGAGTAACTAAGTTGTTATAGATTAAGATTGAATATATTGCGGATATACATAAAACAGCAATTAAAATCCACCAATAATAGTCCATAGTGATTGTTCCTTATTTAACTTAGATTTAAAAAAGAAGCGCTAGAGAGTTTAATGAACAGGGTTCATAGTAGCGTATTCTAAGCAAAGAATAAAACCTAGTACCTTGTACGCTAAATAACTAGGAAAATATGGGGAGTACAAAAATTGTCGAAAACAAGGCGAAGAAACGCAGGAATATTGAGCATACTATAGTGGACCCCAATAATCGAGCCAGTACTTAAGGAGCAATTTAGCTCAAAATATAGCTTTATTATAAAGGTGGTATCAACACATGGGCACAAGAAGAAAGGTGCATAGCGCAAGATTTAAAGCCAAAGTTGCACTAGAGGCATATAAAGGTGATAAGACAGCAGCTGAGCTTATTTCTACTCACAAGGTTACATCAGGTCAAATTAGTACTTGGAAAAAAAACCTAGTTGAAGGAGCTATACAACTATTTGAACCAGGTCACAACAAAACTATTGATGAAAGGGAATTAACTGCTCCATTATTTGAGGAAATCGGTCGCTTAAAGATCGAACTGGATTGGCTCAAAAAAAAAGTTTAGTCTAACCATAGAACAAAAGAAAAGTCGCATAGATTCAACGCATAAGAAAATTAGCGTACGTCGTCAATGTGAACTTATAGGTATTAGTCGTTCGACGCTATACTATCATCCAGAACCTGTATCAGATGAAGATATAGAGATAATGCGGATGGTTGACAAAATCTATACGCGTTGTCCATTTTATGGTTCACGACGAATCAGAGCTCAGTTAAATCGAGATAACGGATGGAAGTTGAATCGTAAGCTGATCCAGAGACTAATGCGTTTTATGGGAATACGAGGAATTGCACCAGGACCTGACACTAGTAAAAAACACCCTGAACATAAAATTTATCCTTATCTATTGAGAGACCTGACAATTAACAAAATCAATCAGGTTTGGAGTACTGACATTACCTATATCCCAATGGCTAAAGGTTTCATGTATTTAGTTGCTGTAATTGATTGGCATACTCGCTATGTATTGTCATGGACTTTATCTAATACTATGGATAATACCTTTTGTATGGAAGCACTGCAGCATGCTCTGATTAAGGGTACACCAGAAATTTTTAATACTGATCAGGGTGCGCAATTTACAAGTCAAGAATTTACACAAATCTTACTTGATAAGGGAATAAAAATAAGCATGGATGGGCGTGGACGTGCTTTGGATAATATCTTTATAGAGCGCTTATGGAGAACGGTGAAGTATGAAAATATATATATGAATGACTATCAGAGCGTGTCAGAATTAACAAATGGATTAAAGGTTTATTTTGAATTTTATAATCAAGAACGACTGCATCAGAATTTGGATTATAAAACGCCAGCCGAAGTTTATTTGTCCGACACGATTAGTTCGGTGGGCTGACCCATGTGGACAAAGCGTGAATTTCCTACGGAACGTGTGGATAAGTTTATGGAGATAAGCAAAAGCTTCATTCCATAAACTTATCCACACTAATTCACCCTTTGACCACATTATGCAGAGATTTATTTATCAGCATACTGATGAAAAAAGATTCTATTTTTAAATATTAAAAATAAGAACCACGCAGCAGTTATTTCTCCTTATTTTTTGGGGAAAATGGTCTTGACAATGGGGTCCACTTTATACGTCAAGTTTATTCAATGCAGTTATTGGCAATTTGTGCCACAGATTTTCCTAGTTATTTAGCGTGTAGGATCTGGGTAAAATAGATTGACATCATGTCTATTGATCAAATAAACTTAGTCATCAGACTAAGCTAGGGGGGTGTAAATGACAACTATTGTTAATATTCATGAAGCTAAAACACAACTTTCCCGGCTTTTAGTGCGCGTACAAGCGGGTGATGAGATTATTATTGCTAAAGCAGGGAAACCGTTAGCAAAACTAGTTTCCATACAAGAACACTGTGTGCGTAAGCCGGGTATTGCATGTGGTGCTGTGACCGAAGCATTTTTTGAACCACTACCTGATCAAGAATTTTCTATTTGGAATGGGAAATGATTCTTGATACTCATATATTTTTGTGGTGGTTATTTGATGATCCTAAATTATCACGACATCTACGAGATATGATTAGTGATCCTAGTCAACGTATTTTGGTCAGTAGTGCTTCAGTTTGGGAAATTACCACTAAGTTTAGATTGGGTAAATTGCCAGAAGCAACGGAAATCGTGCACAACGTACCGCAGTGGATTATTAATGCTGGTTTTTCACCTTTATCCATTGGTGTTACGCACGCACAATTGGCAGGAGAATGGAGTCATCACCATCGCGATCCCTTTGATCGCATGCTTGCAGCACAAGCCAAGATAGAGAAAATCCCATTAGCTACTGATAATGCCATGCTCAAGACATTCGATATTGAAGTCTTGAGCTAAGGAACGTGCATGTAATAAATTGGGCAACTAGAGCGCAGGATTTATGTTCATGCTCAAGACGTGTAAACAGGCGCATAGCACGTCTATATAACTCAGAAGATGGATATAAATACAAAGCTAGTTGCCTGAGTATAAGCAAGATATTTGATGTAAATATAGGCGTTTTAAATCACAATAATTGATGCTACAAAACAAAAGCCCCCTTAAATAAATTGACAAACTATCTAAGAGGGCGTCTCCTGTTCTTTATGACAAAAAAGGAGAA
>JAJFJL010000069.1 GCA_021774055.1 Nitrosomonas sp.
TTCTCCTTTTTTGTCATAAAGAACAGGAGACGCCCTCTTAGATAGTTTGTCAATTTATTTAAGGGGGCTTTTGTTTTGTAGCATCAATTATTGTGATTTAAAACGCCTATATTTACATCAAATATCTTGCTTATACTCAGCTGTAATGGTGTAGTTTCAATTCTGCTCCACATTGTGCTAGTAAAACAACCTGTGCCAAAATCACCGATCGGACAGGTAGCCGTTGCCTGAAAACCAGAAGGACCGGAAGATAATGGGCAAACAACAGGGTGGGGACCAAGAGCAAAGCTAGTATTAGTAGCTGGATGATAATGAATCACACCAGGGCTAAGAACATGACAATTAACAGCCCCGCTAAGCTCCTGAATTTCAGGTGAGGCAATTTCCCAATCATCAAACAAATCATCACAAATATTAGTTTCTTGGCAAATCAATGTAGCTAAACCAATACCCACACCCGCTGGGCCTAATGTTCTACCAGCATTTGCAACTGCACCACCAATACGTGGAACATCAAAAGAAGTTGTACGAGTACCAGGCACAGGCACAATGCCTTTACCTGATGGAACATCAAAAGTAAAAGGTATATTAATATTGGAACCACCCCTGGAAGCTGAACCAGAAGTATTACCTGGTATTTGAGTAAAATTTAAACCACCACCAGGAGAAGGACTAACAACAGTTGATTGATTAGAAAAATTAATTATTGCAGCTTGCAATGATATGGGTAAGAAAAAAAGACAGCAGCTAAAAACTATGCGGTAAATATAAGCCATAACGCACCTATGAATGACAGCAGATAAGATAGGTAATAAAAGTCTATTAACATTTCATTTGTTCCTTATTACACGAGCAATGGCACGAATCGCAAAACCTGCAACTAATAAACCAGCTGATAACCAAAGTAATTCGGTCATCGGTATTAAGGATGGATTGCAATCTATTTGAGCTGGAGAGAATGTGCGTTGTGAAAGAATGCCGCCATTGAAATCTAAGATTTGTACTCTTACATTTTGTGGATCATTGGCAATAGCACATCTGAAAATTTGACCACCAGAAATTACTTGACAGGATGAAGCAACGGCTTCTGCTAAAGCTTCGAGAGTTGAATAACACCGATCGTGAAATAAATATAACATGAGGTTTTTTTATGATAGTTTCATCCGAAATTCAGGTAACGATGAGGCTGTTACCTAAATTGCGGCTGAATCACTAGGTTCCGATTAACACTCAATGGCAAAAAATATACTTCTGAAATACATTCGCTTTGCTCATTAAGTGCATTCATTCATAATTCAGGTAACGATAAAGCCGTTACCTAAATTACGACTGAATCAGTCTCTTGATGTTGATTTAACTATTTGACGATACGACGTAACCAACCAAAAGCTACAATGGCAACGATTACACCGAGAATAGCGGCACCAATAGTGGCAACATCTGCCAAAGAGTCTGTTACAGCGGTCAATACTGCCGGAGGGACTGCGGCACTTGCGGCACCAGCAGTAAGCATTAATGAACCACCTAGGAGGAGTCTTGTAGAACCGCGCTTCACAGCGTTAAAACAGCGTTTCGCAACGTTAGCTAAATTTTTAAACATGATTCACCTCTTTAATTAATTAATAAATGGTGCAAATTCACACCGCACAACTTAATAACTTGGTGATGAAATCAAGCTGTACGCTAGGAACTTAACTTTTTGTAGATTGTTGGGTAATTGGGCGTAATTTTTGAACTATATTTTTAGATTTGGAACCATTAGTTACTCGAACAAATTCAACTGCACATTGGAGAGGAAATGTGTTATGCATTAAAGCTTTTGCTTCTGCTGCATCAGCAAGTGAATATGGCTGCGATGAGTAGCCAGCCGCCCTACCCGTGGTGAAATCTAGCATTTCTTTTATAAAAACTTTTCCTGAGTCGATGTGGTTGCTATCAATATCACCTTTAAAATAACTAACTCCGGTTACTTCTACATTTTCAACTGCCATAATTAAGCCTTTAGACTTACCTGTAAACGCTTTTTCTGTTTCGGTAAGATAAAACAGAGCATAAAAAATTTATGAATAATTTTGTAAGTACCAATCTGGGGCAGTTAATGCGACTATTTCAACTGTCCTAATCCGATCTGGCATCATTTCTATATTTGATGGAATTGAGATATCAACACCATATTTAAGCAACGCAATCCTATGGCGATAAAAAGTAGTTCTAGAAACCTCAACAGGCATATTATATTTCCAAGTTAAATAAGCAGTTCTTAATGCACCTTTGAGCTCATTAACATCATCATATTTCACTTGTTCTAACCTCTTAAATTGTGAACGATCAAAATATACTTGAACTAATATGTCATCTGTAATTGACCCTAAATAGGCTAATCCATTTTGTAGTAAAAAACGAGATTTAAGAGTAAATTCTTGACGAATAACTCCATATTGTCTGCAAAAATCAATTACTTCTTCGGTTACATGCTGGCCTGATTTCTTTTTTTTATGTAGTTGAAGTTCAAAAAATTTTGAGTAGAGTTTTCCGTAAACATATTTTGAACCCCTACCGTATTCAACTGTGGCACCGTTTTGGGCTAAAGAGCCTTTTTGCCTGCCTACATGATGTTGTGACATGCTGGCAATAACTGCTTGTGCATCAAGTTCAGATCCTGTTACGTAATTACAGGTTATGTCTATTCTTGAAACTCTTGCACCTGTCCATGTCCAGCCTTTGTCTGCAAAACGATATAATTTACCTGATGTGAAAGGTGGTAGCCCTAAACTTTGTAATAAGCTGTTAATCTTGTATATCGATTCAGCAAAGGTATAACCAAATAAATTATCTTTACGACCATAACGCGATATGTTGCCGGTAAATTCTACTGATCTTCCGTCAGATTTAATCATTACGCGTGAATCATAAGAACCCTCTAAACCTAAACGACTATCAAGCACATATTCAATTTTACCATCAGAATCAATACGGATAATCTTCCCATCATTAAAAATCGGAAAACCATCTTCAAAATGATCCTGCCGAATTGTTAAATAATCTACAAATACTGGATAAGCGTTCATGAAAAATTCTCAATATTAGTATCAACTCTGCAACCAATTTTTACGGTTTTGTTTCAATAATGGGACTAACTTTACGTGTAACTGGTACGTAAAGTTTTTTTTGAACCAGTTCCCCTTCCCTATTTAAGAAGTAACTAAACTTTTTGAACCGGCGCTATCCCTTAGCTCCTCGTTCCTCGTCGCACAGGATAGCGCCGGTTCAAAAGGTACGGAATCACCTAAGGGGGTATCAAGCCAAGAATCAATATCAAAACCTAAATCAGGATCACTATCTGGGCCTATGTCAAAATTTGGGTCTAGTCCTTGAAACGTTGCATATGAATGGAAAAATCTCCAATCGTCACCATATTCCATAAGTCGTCCATTATCTGTAGCTTTTAGTATTGCTTCATGATATGAGTTCATAACATTATGATCCTTAAAATAATTTAACTATTAGTTATAATTGTTTCAATTTTAATTTGGGTAGATTTGTCTTTTAGTTACTGAAAAATTACGACGAAAAATAATCCGTGACAGTTGGGAGCACGAATAAACTACATTTTTAGTAATTAAAAAATATTGGCACAGGTCATCTACACAAACGGGTTAAGAAAATGCATTCACTTTGTTCACTAAGTGCATTCATCCGAAATTCAAGTAACGGTGAAGCTGTTACCTAAATTGCGGATGAATCAAAAAACTGGGTCCCGGATTACGTTCAATGTCCAAGAATTTGGAATCTAGAAAACAATCGCTTTGCTCATTAAATGCAATCGCCAAAGCTCACTAAATGCATTCATCCGCAATTCAGAAAACGATAAAGCTGTTATCTAAATTGCGGCTGAATCAAAAATCTAGGTTTAAATTTCTATCTTTAAAACATCTGACATAAATAAGCGAAATAACCTTATTTGCTGCAAGGTGTATGTAAGATGTAAAATAAGCTAACTAAAAAGTAATCAGTAGAAATTTCATCTGAAGATTAACCGTAGAAATTTCTACTGTCAAGGAGAAAATGCGATGAATATAAAAAATTATATTGAGATGGGCGAAAAAAAAGCTGGTAAACAAGTAGAACTTGCTCGAATACTAGGAATAAACGACAGCTATATAAGAACAGTAAAATCTGGAAGAAATGGACTACCTGACGCCATATGCTTCGAACTTGCAGACTACATTGGAGTTGACAAAATCAAAGTAATAGCAGCTAGTAATCTAGTTACTGAAAAAAACGAGGGAAGAAGAAAAATTTATGAAAGATGCTTATCAGTCAGCATTGCACTAACCTTCTCTGCAACTTTAATAGTGACACCTATGCCCGCAAACGCAAGCACTATCAAACACATTGAAAGCTCAGAATCACATGAAATGTATATTATGTAAAATTGGGTGCCTGAGAAGCTATGAAAAAATTACCGGCATAATCTGCAATTTTTTCGATATGCTGAAAATATGGCTTTTAAATTGGAGTTTTTCAAGAACGTTCTAAAGCAACTTTAAACAGCTCCTTTTCAAGCTCCAATATGTTCCTAGAATTATTTGGTATCTGAGTTATTGAAACAGGAATATTTGTAGTAGGTACAGCAACTATTTGTATTTCTCCTTTTGCTGTATACATTGTTGAAGCATAAAGAATCCCTAATAATTTTGGTAGTCCTGCACATGTAGTGGTTTTTGTGGAACCACAACAAGAATAAACTATAAGTTTCATACCTCAGGGTGATCGCATTAAAACTAACAATGCACTAATATACAATATGTTACGCTATTAAACGTTTTCTTGTTAAACGCCGCAACTGACTGAATTTAAATTGTAATAAATTTTTAATGCGATTGCCCTGTTTCATACCTTAATTCGTATTGACATTTGCAAAAACCACTACATGTGCAGGACTACCATAATTTTATACGATGTTTACTTACACCACCAACATTAACAAGAATAATAAAACTAAATTGTGCTCCTTAAGTACTGGCTCGATTATTGGGGTCCACTATAGATGTGTCGCAACCAAAATTACATTGAAAGGCAGCCATCGACCCATACCAGCCAGTCAAAATGTTAGTTATTTAGCTGCTTTTGGCTTTTAAACTGTTCAATATAAAGCTCAAACTTATCAGGAGGTATCGGTTGACTATAAAAATAACCTTGTACTTCATTACAACCGTTCGCACGCAGAAATTGTTCTTGATCTTTTGTTTCAACACCTTCTGCTATTGTTTTTAACCCCAAACTTTCAGCAAGTTTAATTATTGTTTTTACTATTGCGGCATCATCTGGATCAGAATGAATATCTCTTACAAAGGATTGATCAATTTTTAATTTATCGATTTTAAAACGCTTAAGATAAGAAAGTGAAGAATAACCCGTACCAAAATCATCGATGGAAAGCTTTAAACCTTTTTGATGAAGTGAATCAATCACTTTGACTGTGCCATCAATATCATCCATCATTAATCCCTCTGTCATCTCCAACTCAAGATACTTTGCAGGAATACTATGCTGGGTTAACCCATTTTGAACCATCGCTAACAAACCTTGATGATGAAATTGATTGGCCGATAAGTTAACTGCAACCGTAAAGTCAAGTAAACCTTTTCCTTTCCATACGTCCATTTGTCTGATTGCTTCATGAAGTACCCAGTGGTCAATAGATAAAATCAGCCCACTTTCTTCAGCTATTGGAATAAATTTTGCGGGAGACACTTTACCAAGCTGAGAATTCTCCCATCGTAACAGGGCTTCACAACCAATCAATTTACCAGACAACAGTTCTATTTGTGGTTGGTAATAAAGCTTAAGTTCTTGTCTATTAATTGCGCCACGTAAAGCGTTATTAATTTCCAGTTTTCGTTTTGCTTTTTCAAAAAGGTCTGATGTATAAAATTGGAATTGATTCCTCCCTGAATCTTTTGCACGATACATGGCACTTTCAGCGGCTTGAAGTAAGGCTTGCTCGTCATTCCCATCGGTTGGATACATCGATATACCGACACTAGGCGTGATACTCAGTTCACTCCCTTCCAAAATAAAGGGGACTGAAATTGATTCAATAATTTTGTTTGCAACATTAGCAGCATTATCTGAGTTGGTTTCTGGTAGCAATATCACAAACTCATCACCCCCTAATCGAGATGCTGAGTCTTCTTTACGTATTAAGGCATTTAATCGACTAGATACTTCAATTAACATTAAATCACCAATACGATGACCTAAAGAATCATTTTGGACTTACGCATTGACAGAGTGTTTATAATATGAAGGA
>JAJFJL010000070.1 GCA_021774055.1 Nitrosomonas sp.
TTCTCCTTTTTTGTCATAAAGAACAGGAGACGCCCTCTTAGATAGTTTGTCAATTTATTTAAGGGGGCTTTTGTTTTGTAGCATCAATTATTGTGATTTAAAACGCCTATATTTACATCAAATATCTTGCTTATACTCAATTTGGGATCGGATATAAGATTCATAACCGAACCCTCCTTGCCCATTCGTTGCTTCATTAATTTCAGTTAAAGTACCCATGTTCTCAGGTTCCTGTAGATCTCTATAAATTAATCAATGACCGATACCTTTTGTTCTTAACGTCGCTGCTAATATACTAAAGTTAGCAAGTTATTGATGTGGCAATTCCCACTCTCACATATAAATTTTGGGGAAGTTCTGGGGAGTGCGGCCGAGCAAGGTCGATAATTCCAGCGGGTGTGAATCCCGTTCCGGCAAGGTAGATCAACCACCGGATAGCAAGCACCGGGCAGGCGTAGGTAACTCCAAATGTTAAGCACTATGTGCGTAAGTCAACAGGCCGTAAACTACAGTTGAAGTGATTTAGCCTCGAAAGACTCTACACGAGCAGGGCGACAGAGTTCCCCTTCTGGAAGCCTTCATTTTATGATACGAGAGACCAGTGTCATGAAGCTGTTCCGGGGTTGTAAAGCATGCCATGTTGGACATTAGGAATAATCGGCAACTCGGGAGATCCCAAGTGATCTTTCAAGTATGAGTGATGTGGACTGGATTTGTTGAAGTCTAATTTCATAATCTCCATTCTCTTGCAGTTTGGAGATTGTCGTAAGTTTCAGAGGGGGGTAGTAGGTGAACGGTTACAAAGGTGCACACATAAATTTGACTTGGCATCTCAACAGAACTAGACTTAGTCCAACTAATTCGGGAGTGTTAATTATGTCTACAATCAATATCCACGAAGCCAAGACTCATTTGTCCCGCTTTGTTAAACAAGCGGCTGCCGGAGAAGAAATAATTATTGCTAAAGCCGGTAAGCCCATGGCTAGATTAGTACCACTGAGCCATACACCTTCTCGTAGAAATCTAGGCATGTTTAAGGGGCAGTTGAATGTACCAGATAATTTTGACGAACCATTGTCCGATGAGGTGACTCGGATATTTGAAAACAGCTCAATTGAACCACCTTCTGATAATCATTAACCATGCGTTTGTTGCTTGATACACACATCTTACTCTGGGCATTAGATACCCCAGATAGATTACCTTACTTGTTGCGAGAACAGCTTGAGTCGCCTTCTATAGAGGTGTATTTTAGTGCCGCCAGTATTTGGGAGATCGCGATTAAATCAGCATTGGGAAAAGTTAGTTTTAACTATTCACCAGATCAGATAGCTAATGGAGCCAGAAAGACTGGGTTCATGGAAATCCCTATTTCTTCTGAACACGCTGCAGGTATTGTACGCTTGCCATTGCATCATGCAGACCCATTCGATCGTTTACTGATAGCCCAGGCATTATCAATTCCTGCCCGTTTGGTTACAGCAGATGCTACTCTGATTGTTTATTCCGATCTGATTGAGCTGGTAAAAAAATAAGTATTCTGGGTGGAGATTGCGGAACCCAGGGTTACGGTACTGAAATAATCCGCATTATCAATCATAATAAAAGTTGATAGTCCTGATAGATTGTTACCGGATTCCGCTACGCCCCCTTTATGCAATTACTCAAATACTGCTTTGCGGTGCTGCCGAGATGAATGGGTAATTCCTCGGGCAGGACTTTAACCTGCTAGATAGGTTACCGGTAACGGCGTACGACTTGACCCTTCCGTTGCTTGCAACTGGCGAATAGAGCTATTCACAAATTGCTGAGTTCTTTAACTTGCATTTTACAACTGCTGGAAATGTCGTACGAGAAGCAAAAGCAAATAGTGGAAAAACAGGGGGGTAGTTTGCCCCTGAATGTGTAGGAACTACCAATCTAGACCTGACCCCGCATGGTGCCGCATGGTGTGTGGGCACCTCCTTGTGTGTGAAGCAAGGCGTTCGACTGTGGTTTATTTATTCCGTTTGTCACGAACATACATGGCTTTGGAGTTGCCTATTTGCCTTTCCTCTAAGTCAAAAAGCTTTGTTGCATTGACCAGCTCCCCCAATTTGCCATAGCCGTAGTTGCGTGGGTCAAATTCGGGTGATTGTTTGGCAAGATTGCTGCCGACGGGGCTGAGTTGCGCCCAGCCGCTTTCATCGGATGACGCTTCCACTGCGTTGCGCAACATATGTACGAGTTTTGTGTCTTGTTTTAGTTCGTTACTGGACTTCTTGGCAATCGCATCACTTTCGTTAGTTTTTGCGCGCAGCACCTCGGTGTAAATGAATTTATCGCAAGCTGAAACAAAGGCAGGCGGCGTTTTTTGTTCGCCAAAACCATACACTAATAAGCCTGACTCTCTCATTCGTGATGCCAGTTTGGTGAAGTCGCTGTCGCTGGAGACGATACAGAACCCATTAAAATTATTGGTATACAGCAAATCCATGGCGTCAATAATCAACGCGCTGTCAGTTGCATTTTTGCCTTTGGTGTAGGCGAATTGCTGCATCGGTTGGATAGAGTGTTGCAATAAAACTTCTTTCCAGCCTTTTAAACTGGGCGATGTCCAGTCACCATAGATGCGTTTGACACTGGCGGTGCCGTAATTGGCGATCTCGGCCAATAAATCATCCACAATGCTAGGTTGCGCGTTATCGGCATCAATAAGAACAGCTAATTTTGTTGTGTCTTCCATGTTCACCAGATGTATTTGAATAAATTGGCAGTATGCCAATATTATTTCATCTTATTGATATAAAATGCAAGAAATTTAATTGGTTGAGTGGAACGTTGCTATATACACTCGACTCTGTTTCTACCTGCTATTTTAGCGTTATAGAGTGCCTTGCCGGCAGTGTTAAAATATACTTGGGTTGCTTCTCTATTTAGCACTGGGTCAGCTTGATGATATCTTCTAAATTTAGTTCATTTAAAACCATTACAATAAAACAAAAAACACTAACAAATAGGCTTGCAATCATATGCACATCTAGTCCTATGCATTATTCTCAATGTGTAAATAACATACCATCAAGCTGACCCAGTGCCAATAATATAGACCTATTGGAAATCACAGGTTTGACCCACTGCCATTTTTTCAATAACCACTAATCAGATTGAATAATATCTAATCTATACTTCGGAAGGTCATAGTTTCGAATTTTATAGTGTGATAATTTTTGTCAAGAACAAGGCGCCGAAACAAGCGCATAGCTAGCTATGTAATTGCTTCAGTAACGCTGATATTGGTAAAAATGATCCGCTAGAGAACCGAAACTATGACCGTTCGAAGTATAGCCTACGACATGACTATTTGATTATTACCCCCGCACCTTAGCAAAAGCTGCCGCCATTGCATTATCAACATTGCTGGTCTTTTCGCGCTGCTGAGAAGATTTATTTTTACGTGCTTGGTTAGGCTTACGCTCAATTTGCGATGGTTTTGTATGACGCATAGTCAGTGCAATACGTTTGCGTTTTTCATCAATTTCTAGCACTTTGACATCGACTATCTGCCCTACCTTAACAATGCTATGCGGATCTTTTACATAAGTATTAGCCAGTGCGGAAATATGCACTAGCCCATCCTGATGTACACCAACATCAACAAATGCGCCAAAGGCAGCTACATTGGTAACTACACCTTGCAAGATCATGTCAGGCACTAGGTCTTTTAATTCATTGATGCCTTCTTTAAATACTGCTGTTGTAAAGGCTGGGCGTGGATCACGCCCAGGTTTTTCTAGTTCTTTGAGGATATCGCAAATAGTTGGCAGGCCATATTTCTCATTGACATAATGAGCCGGATTTAATGCTTTTAATAGTTGGCTGTTACCGATGTAAGTTTGAATATCTTGTTTAATATCGTTAAAAATTTGTTTTACTAGTGGATACGATTCAGGGTGAACTGCTGAGGCATCTAATGGATTTTTTCCTTTTAAGATACGTAAGAAACCAGCTGCTTGTTCAAATGTTTTGTCGCCTAAACGTGGTACTTTATGTAACTCAATTCTAGAAGTGAAACCACCTTTGGCTTCACGATAGGTCACGATATTTTGTGCTACGGTATTATTTAAGCCAGAAACTCTTTCAAGTAGAGCTGGGGATGCCGTATTAACATCAACTCCTACGGCGTTAACACAGTCTTCAATCACTGCATCCAGTGAATTAGCTAGTTTGGTTTGTGATACATCATGTTGATATTGACCGACACCAATTGATTTCGGATCTATTTTGACTAGCTCTGCCAGTGGGTCTTGTAAGCGACGAGCAATTGAAACTGCACCACGTAGTGATACATCTAGATCAGGTAATTCTGTTGAGGCAATTTTAGAAGCTGAATAAACTGATGCTCCGGCTTCTGAGATCATAATTGCTGTTGGTTTATGTGGCGCAATTTGCTTAATTAGATCTTGCACCAAATTGTCTGTTTCACGGGATGCGGTACCGTTACCAATGGCAATTAGTGTTATCTGATGTTTTTCCGTAAGCTTTTTCAGGGTATGGATTGCACCCTGCCAATCATTTTTTGGTTGATGTGGATAAACAGTAGCTGTTTCCATTACTTTACCAGTGATGTCGACAACAGCAACTTTTACGCCGGTACGAATGCCAGGATCTAGACCTAAGGTTACATGCGGCCCCGCCGGTGATGCTAACAATAGGGCTTTTAAATTACGTGCGAATACGTTGATAGCTTCGGTTTCTGCTTGTTCACGTAGCGTACGCATTAATTCTGTTTCTAGATGCACAAAACTTTTGGCGCGCCAGGTCCAACGCACGGTATCAGCTAACCATTGGTCTGCAGGTCGGTTCTGGTCATCAATAGCAAATTGTTTGGCAATATATGTTTCACAAGTATTGTGTGGCGCACTCCACTTCGGTTTTTCAATTTCAGAATCTAGGCGCAAGCTAACATTAAGTATTTTTTCACGATTGCCACGAAATAACGCTAATACACGGTGTGATGGAATAGTGTTAATTGATTCTGAATAATCAAAATAATCTGTAAACTTGGCACCTGAATCTTGTTTGCCATCAATTAACTTTGCTGTGACAACTCCATGTAATTGCAAATAATCACGTAGTAATTGCAGTAGAGTGGCATCTTCTGCAAACCTCTCCATCAATATTTGACGTGCACCATCTAATGCTTCTTTGCTGTCGCTGACACCAGGGTTATCACCTTGATCAGTGGTGAAAGGTGGAATCAAATACTTTTCCGCTTCTTCTTCAGGCTGTAGTAATGGATTATTTAATAAAGCATCAGCTAAAGCTTCTAGACCAGCTTCTTGAGCAATTTGTGCTTTGCTACGGCGTTTTTTTCGGTAAGGAAGGTAAAGGTCTTCCAGGCGGGTTTTATCTTCTGCATGATTAATCGCATCAAGTAGAACAGGGGTCATTTTTCCTTGTTCTTCGATGGATGAAATAATGCTAGCGCGCCTGGATTCAAGTTCACGCAAATAGTTAAGCCTTTCTTCCAGTAAACGTAACTGAATATCATCAAGCCCTCCGGTTGCTTCTTTACGATAACGGGCGATAAAAGGTACTGTTGCATCTTCGTCTAGTAAAGCAATTGCGGCAATAATTTGTTCTGGTTTAGCGCTAATTTCAGTCGCAAGACGCTGTTCAATAGCTGGTAGCATAGTAGTGTGAAAAATAATTGAATAGATAGAAAGTATCTATGATAATGTTGTTAATAGGTTTAGTTTCTTGAAAATGTGGCACAGTGATATTACTTCTATAATGTCTTAATTTGTTGTTATACAAAACAACCTATTTCAAATACATACATTCTTGCTAAATTCAAGATCAAACTTTGATAGTTTGAACACCTTTTTCAGTACCCATTAATAAAACGTCAGCACCACGTTTAGCAAATAAACCATTAGTTACCACGCCAGTTAGTTGGTTAATCTTTTTTTCTAACTCTACTGGGTTTAAAATATTTAAGCCGTGTACATCTAGAATTACATTGCCGTTGTCGGTAGTAAATCCTTGACGTAGAGCAGGGTGTCCGCCAAGCAATACAATCTCGCGTGCAACATAGCTACGTGCCATTGGGATAACTTCAATTGGTAATGGGAAGTTGCCAAGCACATCAACTAATTTACTTTGATCGGTAATGCAAATAAACTTTCTGGCAACTGCAGCAACGATTTTTTCTCTGGTCAATGCACCACCACCACCTTTTATCATGTGTAAATGTTTAGTGATTTCATCAGCGCCATCAATATATACTGGCAAATCATCAACATTGTTTAAATCTAAAACCTCTATTCCATGACCTTTTAAGCGCTGTGCAGTTGCTTCAGAGCTGGCAACTGTAGCTTCGATTTTATTTTTGATTTTAGCCAACTCATCAATAAAGTAATTGGCGGTTGAACCTGTCCCTACGCCGATGATAGAGCCAAACGGAACATATTCGATGGCTGCTTGAGCGACTGCTTTCTTTTGTTCGTCTTGTGTCATTGTACCCTTACATTAATTAATGATTACACCTAGATTACTTGCAGGATCTAGGATAAATATAGTTATCAGCGATGTGTTATCAGACCCTGACATAACTCTAAATACCTACCGTATTGAATTCCAACCGGTTATGATAACTCTTTTGCTAGCCAGAACAAACCTATACTTGGCATCTTATTGAATTTAATGCTTTTCAGTCTATAAATATAACTATCTAATATTTTTATGCCAACAATTAAACCACTTCCAGAATTATTAATTAATCAAATTGCTGCAGGAGAAGTTATTGAACGCCCTGCGGCAGCAGTAAAGGAAATATTAGAAAACAGTGTTGATGCTGGTGCTAGTAAAATTTCCTTACAGCTGGCACAAGGTGGAACAAAGCTAATCAGTGTCACTGATGATGGCATTGGTATTGCCAAGCATGATTTGCCATTAGCACTTGCTCGTCATGCTACCAGCAAAATCAGTAGCTTAGATGATTTGCAGCGAATTGCCAGTTTAGGCTTTCGTGGTGAAGCATTAGCCAGTATTGCGGCGGTTTCTCGCTTAAAGTTACTTAGCCGTAGAAATGAAGAAAAACATGCCTGGCAGGTACAAGTTGCGAATGGTCATATTTCAGAGCCAGAACCAGCTGCCTTAGATGCTGGAACTACGATAGAAATCCATGATCTTTATTTTAATATTCCTGCCAGACGTAAATTTTTAAAGACAGCAGCAACCGAGTTTGCCCATTGTGAGGAAGCATTTAAACGTATTGCTTTAGCACAGCCAAATATTGAATTTATTTTGCAGCATAATAGTAAATTGCGCAGCCATCTACATACTAGCGATGCAAACCAACGCATAACCACAATATTAGGTGAAGAATTTGGCCAGGCTGCGGTGTTTATTGATGAGCAGGCGGCTGGTACTCGTTTGCATGGAATGGTGGCATTACCTGGCTACTCACGATCGTCACGTGATTCTCAATATTTTTTTGTTAATGATCGTTTTGTACGTGACAAGCTGGTTACTCATGCTATGCGTGAGGCTTATCGCGATATTTTACATTTAGATCGACATGCAGCTTTTGTACTATTTATTGAAATAGATCCTGAGGCGGTGGATGTAAACGTACATCCAACTAAAACTGAAGTAAGATTTCAAGATGCCCGTGCATTACATCAGTTTATTTTTCATTCAATTAATAAAGGATTATCTGTATCTGCTAAAGGAAGGAATGTTCAAGGTTCTAGTGTTCGTGAACTTGATATTAAAGTGCAACCACAAACACCAGCACCTATTCAGAAGCTTCCTAATTATCCACAACAAAGGTCTATCCCTCTGGGTATGGTGGCTCAACCTACCAAGCTTTATCAAGATTCATTTAGCACCAATCAGAAATCATTAACTAAACCATCAACTGAACCAGCTAAACCTATTGCTGTTGTTTCAGATATGGATAAAGAAGGTACACAACAAAAACAATCAGATGTTCCTCTATTAGGGTTTGCCTTAGGGCAGCTTATGGGAATCTATATTCTAGCTCAAAATGAACAGGGCCTAATTATTGTCGACATGCATGCAGCACATGAGCGTATCGTTTATGAGAAACTTAAAACCGCATTAGATGAGCAAGCTATTTTAGTACAATCATTGTTAATACCAGTTACTTTTCCAGCTGATAACCTAGATGTTATAACTGTTGAAGAAAATAGTACTATTTTAACTAAGCTTGGTTTTGATATGGCAGTATTATCTCCTACTGCTTTGATTGTGCGTGCAGTTCCAGCAATCCTGCAACATGCAGATATCACAAAACTAGCTCGTGATCTAATTCAAGAATTTCGTAAATTTGATACCAGCCAGATTCTTACTGAAAAACGTAATGAAATTTTGGCAACTATGGCCTGTCATCGTGCTGTACGTGCAAATCACTACCTGAGCATTCCTGAAATGAATGCTCTATTACGTGATATGGAATCAACTGAACGTTCTGGTCATTGTAATCATGGTAGGCCAACATGGTTTGAAATTAGTCTTGCAGACCTTGATAAAATGTTTATGCGAGGTAAATAAGAATTAATGCATAATACCTAGATCCTGCAAGTAACCGTTGTGTAGAACAAAAAATCAGAGTAAAAGGGCAAGTCTAAATGGATAAAGTATTATTGCCTCGTCCCTTAGGAACGTGCATGGAATAAATTAGGCAACTAGCGCAGAATTTATGCTCATGTTCAAGGCGTGTAAATAGGCGCATAGCACGGCTATGTAACTGTTTACATAACGCAGAAGATGAGCATAAATACAAAGCTAGTTACCTAATTTATTCCATGCACGTTCCTAAGGTCGTATTTATAAATATTTCAGGAGATCACTAGTCATGCAAAATGATAATAGTAACCAAGATGACATTGCTAAATTAGAAGAGGAAATACACACTGCTGTTGCACAAGGCAAGAATGTTGAGGAAGCAGTCAAGCATTTAACACTTAAAGCTATGAAGGCTGATAGACTTGATCTTGAATCTTTGCGACGTATCATTCGCGCAGTGATGCAAGGTGTGCACGAAGGCGCTAAGCATCAACTAGAACACGCTAAAGATCAGTCACAAACAGCACAAGACCAAGTCGCCAATGCCGTAACTGGGCTAGATTCAGCTTTAGCAAAGTTTGCACAGGCATCAAAATTAGCTATAGAAGAAGCTGCTAGTCAAACACAAAAGTTTTCTGATAAAGAACTTGCCAACACACGTTCTGATTTAGAAAGTTTAGAGGGTATGTTTCTAGAAACATTGCAAGCCACTGCTAGCAATGCTAAAGGCATTATCGCAGACACGTTACACGACCTTACTAATCATGCAAAAAATAATGGAACTGAAGTTGGTGAGCAACTAAAACAAACTTTAGCAGCTATTACGCAACAAACCGCATCTGCTGGGCATGCTCAGTTAGAAGCTGGTGCCAAATTAGCACATGCAACCGCTGATTTAATTGGTAAAATTGCAAGTGGAGTTCTTTCTGGCATGGTTGATAATGGGAAGCCTGCTGATAAAACTAAAGATGATTAATATAAATTAACAACATTTAAACGATAAGGGACCAAGAAAAGATTGAAATGCCAGAATTGCGCAGGATAGAGCCTCGTATTAAAAGCGTGTAGGGACAGACTACGCAACCCTTGGCGCAACGCGAAGGCGCAGATAAGCAGATCCCGACATTTTATCTTTTCTTGGTTCCTAGTGTGGCAGGGTGGATAAATGAAGCGCATTACTCATCGTTATTAATGCGAATAGGTGGATGCACGATATTGTTTGGAATACTTATTAACAAGGTCGAATTTGGTCTATACATTCCATGCATAATCACACGCTTGGCCCACTCCCGCAGTCCTAAGTGAAATTAATCAGTAGCACAGTAATAAAGTTTGCTGGGCTACTGACGTATTACCGATTCCAACACTCATCCACATGCGTAGCACCACTACTAACACCTTTTACACCGATATTTGTTAAAGTGAAGGTTCCGCAGGCATCACTAGCCATGGTTCCAACAGGTATTGCTTGCAGTGTAAATGTATTCGCAGCTAATGTCCCAGCGACAAAACTTATTGTGTATTTAGCTGTACCTGTTCTGGGTGATTGCGTACCAGCAGGTAATGTAAATGCAGTATTGTCACTTTTTCTGTCATATCTATTTGCCTCGGTATAATTTCGTTCCAATAATTGAGTCGTCTCCAATAAAACACTTTTAGCATCAGCACGATTAACACGGCTGACATAATCTGTGTACGATGGATACGCAATCATTGACAGTACGCCAATTATTGCAACTACAATCATCACTTCAATTAGTGTGAAGCCAGCAATTTGTGATTTTTGCCATTTTGTAGCAAACAACTTATGATTAATTATATTCACAATATTCCTTGTTGTAGGGTGGCTAAACTGTAGTTCTTTCATAGCTATTCATGCCACGCAGCACACATGAAAACGGTGAATGCGCTTCGCTTATCCACCCTACGTGAAGTTAATTGGCGATTATTGCACTAATTCTCGCCATGACATACGACCTACAGAACCAGATTCCTCCTCTGGTGACCCTAAGCTTGGGTCAATAAAACCGCTACCACCACTACCAGTATTGACAATAGTTTCTGTGGTTGTGCCATCGCGGAAAGTTTCTGTAACTGTTGTTGTATTATCACCCTCCACTTCAACCTTAGTATAAGTCAGGCCATCACTATAGGTTATAACTGTTGTTGTGATAAAGCCATCAACAGTAATTAGCGGGGCACCAACAATTGCCATACCTGCACTGAAGATACCATCTTTAGGATCTGCTGATCCAGCTGCGGCTGTTTTTGCATTTGCATCAGAAACCAGATCTTCTGGTGGATCAGGAACCCAACCAGCGTCGCCATAACATTCACCATTTGGGTGATGCCAGAAGCTAGTGTATTCTGCCATAACGTAAGTAGTAAAATCAGCTTGCTTCACACGCCAACCATACTTTGCACCTCCGCCAGCATAGTTTAGTTCTAATGCTGAAGCTGGTGTATCTGATCTTATAAGTTGAATCGCAAATGAACCATTAAAACGTTCACCATTTGGTCCTGGCCTACCTTTACCTTTTGAATCATCTAGCATTGAGCCATCAGCATTAACTTTATTAACACAACCTGTTTGTGTTGGTATCAAGCCAGCACGAATATCACCGCCATCTCCCCACCAATCTTTAGATTTAAAAGCATCTAATGGTAAGTTATAAATTAATGTTCCGATGCTTGCACGTGTATAGATAGGCAACCCATCAAGTAAAGTTGCTGCATCTGTTTCACTAGCAAGGTTGTTATAAGTCTTTATATTCTCATAATCGAGACCACCAACAGAAAGTAATGCGGCCGGGTTTAGATATTGATTCATTACCAATATTTTAAATGCTGTAACGGTATCAGTTGGAGAAACAATTACATGTGGAGAAAGATTAAATAGTGGCTCACTAGCATTTAGCATGTTAACGCCGGTTACATCATAGCTATCATCATATTCATGGTGATGTTTTAAATTTCCATACCCACCTGGAACAGATGTAAATGTATTACAGGTAAGAAGTAAATCTTTTACTTTCCTACTATCTTTGCCGCATGCTCTTGTTGAACTTGCACCTTCAACTTTCGACATAAAATCATAGCCACTGGAGAAACCATTGCTAGAACCACAATATTCTGAAGACAAATCATTAAGATCTTTTTCTACATCCCTACATTTGTCTGTAATTGGCCTGGTTTCACTACTAGATGTTGGTGAGGAGACATTGCTAATAACATAACTATCAAAATCAAAGTGTCCTCCTGACACACCAGGGCCATCAGGTGACGGTACATCTACAGTAGGAACATCTAAATAAAATGTATATAACGTGGTACTAAATCCAGCCGCATCAACTAACCGCGGCTGCGAAAATATGCCTGCACCAAGAAACTTAGCAATAGGAATATTCCCATTTGACGCCAAATCTGAATCATCAAAATGACCATCTTTATTTAAATCAAAAATTGGTGACCCAGGATCTCCTCCAGTAATAAAATTAAGTTCATATAGCCAATTCTCGCCATTTGGTGGAGGATCATGCTCAATTGTTGGGTTAGTACTCAGGAAATAAAAACGACCATTGTTAAAAGATGGCCGTTCACCAACAACACGCTCACCAGCTGGTAATGCTACTTTCCAGCCTTTATGATGGCCGCTACCTGGCAGCCAATTTGGCTCGTTAGAAGTGATTGTTTGCACCGCGATACTGTTATATGAGGTTAAACTTAAGGTTTGACTCAACAACTGATCATTAGCTGATGGTGCACTATCCCAAATTCCATAGGCATAGTGAACCGTTGCATCACTTGCATCACCTGAAGTCAATATCCTACCGGTAGCAAAAGCCACCATGTTTCCACCCATCGGGTGTGCATTAACAACTGGAGCAACAGTAATTGCTTGTGCTGGATTTGTTGTATAAATTAAATTAGCTGTGGGTGGACTGGCGGTTAAGTCAAATTTCCATAAGTTACCGTCAATATCACCTGCATAAGCAAGTATTGCCTTTCCATTAGCCTTAACAAAAGATGGTGTCGATAGGCCATTAGGACTGGCTGGATCACCTACACCAGTATCAATTTCATAGATTAATGCACCAGTTTCAAGATCAACCACATACAACAAAGCATGCCCATTTCCGCTATTTACATAACCATTACCAAAAATTGCAACCGCAGTGCCATCATTTAACCTAGTGATTGTAGGTGCACTATAGGTATAACCTAAATTATCAAAGTTACCGCCACTGGTTGCAAATACCTCCCACATAACTTTACTTGACAAATCAGTCTCATCAGCCGGGACAGGGTTAGTAATGTCTAACGCATAAAGTCCCTTGCCACCAGCACCTAAACCACCTACTAAAATGGTTTTACTTGTTCCTGAAAAATCAACATTTGCAATACTAATTTGGCCATCTACAAAATAAGTATGAACATAAGGGCTATCTGTTAACCTGTTTAGTGATGGAATAACCATTGACGGGATATAAGCAAAGATTTCTTGCCCCGTATCCACATCAAACGCATGCAACATACCATCATTAGCACCCACATAAATATGTTCGGTAGTTGCATCATGTTTCCAATAAACTGAGGGAGAATGCAATATATCCCCTAAAACGGATGTCCGTGTACGAAACAAATCCCCATTAGGAGATTCGTTACTGCGATCACCACGAATAAAATTTAGCGCTTTAGGGCCATAAGTTGCATCACCAATCATTCCTTGTTGTGCAGTCGTTAGATCATTCCAGCGAAATGCACCTGTAGAAGTCGCGATTTTACGACCAGTATTAAAATCTTGACCGGCTAAGGCACTAGCAGCAGTGGTTAATGTAGGATCATTGTTATCCCACGGACCAGTTGTTTGAACTAATGCTCCAGAACTAATATGGCGGGCAAAAAGATCGCCATTGCCATCATTTTTTTGAAGATCTAACCTGAAATGTAATTTGTCGCCAGATTTAACATTAATTGATGTTAACGAAGGTGATGCTAACCAGCCAATTGGCTGGGAATTTGGTGTGAAACTGGGTGCTGTTAACCCATTTGTAGCAAATAAAATAAATGTAAATACACCAAGTACTTTAATTATTTTCTGCATCATCACGATAGTCCTCCTATAACCAAAATCCTACAAGTGATCAAGCATATAATATGCACGATTACTTGTAGGATCTAAGTATAAAATAAATAAATTTATTTATTACGACCTTCAATTATTGTGGATAGCCCGTATATTGATTGTAGTTGGACAACAGTATTTTCATTTGCCCCCCATGCGCGGATAGTTACCCGAAAATAGGCATCACCTACTTCCTGAAAACCTAAGTCACTTGTGGTTTTGAAATTCATCATTTCAATAATATAACGAGGTTGTTTGTAGACACCAGTTACAGTCGTGTCGACTTGCAAACTATCTGTGCTATCAAAGTTAATTGACTGAATAGAGTAAATAATCGGACATAAACCACTAACACCACTAACACATGATCCATTAATATCAAATTCACTTTCATTCAATGGGTTGAAATTGACAGTATTGTTTTTAATATAGACTTCCGCATCAAGTAATGCAGATTCGCCTGCTTGTAATGCTAGATTGTAGTCCCGCATATTGCCGGCCATTCTTTCTTCTAACACTGTGGTCTGCATTGCGGTGGTGCCTAGTAACGTCACTAACACCAAGAATATCAAGCCAACAACCAACACCACACCTTGCTGGCTACTTTTAAATTCAGCCTGATTATTCATAACCTATGTCCTTATTATTTAAGTGTTCGATTACGTAATGCAATAACTGTTGAATATACTTGACGTAATCTTCGATCGGTCGGTAGAACAGTTTCGCCGTTAAAAGTATAAGTTTGTGGTTGACTAGCTAGATTATCTTCCAAGGTGTGCATTAGCAGGTTAATTCGTATGCTCACGATACTATTGGCCCAATTGCTCATAGTAACATCAGCCGCTTGATAGACATCGACAGAGCCATCACCATCAGTATCAACACCATACTGAATCTGCATCTCTTCCACACCCTCAACAATTTCCTGTGCATTGTCCGATCCTGACTTCTGATAAAGTGCTGGAGCTGAAGGAGTATTAGAATTAGTTCTAATATAATAAGCGCGTGTTGAAATTTTGCTAATTGTTATAATATCGTTAGTATGGAAATATTCATCTCTGAGAGAATTTGTTAAATTTCCAGGTGTTCCTGCCCCTGCAGTGTGAATTAAACTTTCAACTCCACTCACAGTTACTATGTCACTAATCTGAAAGATTGATACATTACCTCTGCAATTTGATGCAGCAACCACATCACCGATTTCTAAACCACCACCTTCGAAGATTTTCAATGTTGCTGCTGAAGGCTCTTCAAATACACGCGCAGTCACACCACCGTCAATACTTTCCATACCTCTAACAACAATAATATCGTTGCCACTCAAAGGACTGGTAATCGTACCGGATATTAATGTCGGCTCCCAAGCAGTGGCACCTTTTTTTGTTTCATAACCCTCAATTGATTGCTCAAAACTCCAGCGAAATTCTGTCGTCGCATCCTGAGTATAATTTAGCGTGTTATCTAAGAACAGGTCATCTACATTAGAGCAGCCAAAATAACCTGCCATGCGAATATCTTGCGACATTACCTGAAAAGCATAACGTGCATTTTCCTGCATTCTCGACATTGAGTCGTTGACACGATAGCTTTGCCGACTACCCATTAGGATTGTTGTAAAACCACCTAACAAAACTAACCCAAGCGTTAGTGCAACCATTAACTCAATCAAACTTAAACCATATTGTTTTCGTGATGAAGCTAATGCTGGTGTTTTTTTAATTAAGTTATTCATGTTCTATCAAGTATTTGGCTATTTAATGTGAACTGCTGAGTTTCCGAACCACCTCCACGACGGTCGTCCCATTGTACCGTTACCGTTACCGTTATTAATTGAACAGTGCCAACCACATTGGTGACACTATCTACCGCACCGTCTCCAGAGGGTAAACGTGCAGCAAGTTCGCCTAACCAAATACTCAGATCCTGATCATAAATAGCTGTACCGGTAGGAGCACTTTCTGCCAAGGTAATGTTATAAAGACCGTCACCAGCTCCAACCCTGTTAGCCCGCATACTGTCTACAATACTATAAGCAAGTACAGTTGCTGTAGAACGATAATTGGCACTATGATTATGCTGTAAACCAGTTGCTTGTAGCCCAGCCAAGCCTAACATGCCAATTGACAGCACAACAACAGCAACCAGCAATTCGATCAGAGAAAAACCATTTTGGTGATATTTGCTTGGTTTAGTAATTAACATGATGGTACGTCTCGCACAGATAATCTACCGGAAATATTGATCACAATACTCCTCCCATGAGAACTATTGCATAAGCTAAAGGTTCCATTTCTACTGCGACCATTGGGCTGATAGGAAATGAAATTTCCAAAGCTACTGCCACCATTTAATGTGCTTCCTTTTAAACCATCAAAAACACGCAATAACTGATCGGTTCCAGCATCTACTGTTCCGGTTGTTCCACCATCACTAAATACAATCCAACCATCTTGCCAACTGTCCGCATCTACGCAGGTAGCACCATTGCTACTTTTGCAAACAGTTACCCGCATACCTCTCTTGATTGCTTCAGAACGCGCATAATGAAAAGATGTCGCCAATTGGTTTGCCTGCGTACTTAAACGACTTTGTACCACTAGTGACTGATAACTAGGTGCTGCGATAGTGATTAGAATACTAGCAATAGCTATTGTTATTATCAGTTCAACCAAGGTAAAGCCTTTGTTAATGGTTACGAACATCATATTCCCTTTTGAACTTAAAATATAATTATACCCATCAGACTATTAAACCTAACGGTTTAACCATAGGTGAACTTTAGTTTTAAAAAAGGCAAATATGAACTGCTGGGCATATTACACCACCTATAACTTACACATTATCGTACAGATTCTGTACGATATAAGTGCCCACGTAAAATTAATTTAACCTTTTAAGAAAACTCTATTTCGTAGGTTTTTCCAAAAAAAGAAAGCATATTAAATAATTCTTGTTTAAGAGATGTGTATGATTCATAGGCTGAAAAAGGTAACCAGTCATATTTTATTTTTCTCCATACAATCTCAATAATATTTAATTCAGGTGAATAAGACGGTATACGGTAGATTGTTAAGTTTCTTTCTTTCCATATTTCCATATTCTCATTAAATTCATTACTCGTATGAGTCGGTGTATTATCAATAATAAGTGATGTTGGGATTTTAAATTGGTGATAAAACTTATCAAAACAATCGATAACAACTGAAGTGTTAACACTACCTTCAAAGACAAAAGAGTTAAATTCACAGTCCCTATTGACAATCCCCAAGACATTGAATAGCTTACTTTTTGAACTTGGTATTTCGATGGTTTCACCTATTGGTTGCCATGCATAGGGAACACATGGTTCTAATGTAAAACCTGATTCGTCAAAATAAATTAAATTAATTTATTTATCTTTATATTGTTGTATCAATGACTTTATTTCATCTTTTGCGGTATTGAAATCTTCTTGATCACGCTTAGTCCGTAGTGACTTTCTAACCCGTTTCCACACCAGGCCAGCTTGTTTACAGATAAGTTTTACAATACCTTCGCCAATTAGCATTGGAAATTTTAAGTGTTAAAAGATGAAAGAAGGTCAGGGTAGCGGCCGACAAGGCCTTAATCTTGAGGGTGAAAGTCCCGTCGCATCAATTGCTCGATTCAGATGCGTAGTGATGCCACGGTTCGTGTTGGGTAACCACATGTTCATTGCGTGGTGTATAAGCCCCAACTGCCTTGTAGTGGGTGATCAAGTAGAACTACGAGGGATCTCATCAATTGTAAGTTTGTTGTCACACAAAACCATTATTGCGGTAGGAACAATTACAGCTAATTTCTCCTTGTTCATGGTGACCTTTTCACAGCTTTTGTTGGCAAAAAACAGAGGGGATAAATAAGGGAAGTATGCTGGATTTGAAAACTACCTTTAGAGCGCAAAAATACACGCGTCGGATTATTAATTCTCTTGGAGAAAATAGCGAGGCATTTCTAATTGATGACCGCATCTTCCAGGCCGCGGGAATCGGTAGAATTCATGCGAAAACAGCATAGGTTTTGGCGGTGGTATTGGCGAGCATACATAATTTTTTTCTAAGGTCAAAAACTTGAACATCGAGTGTAATGCATTAGGAGGAAAGGCCATCACAATAACAACAGCGTTTTAAGGGCACACGAGTCGTTCACAGAAACGAAGAATCCGTGGCAACAAAACTACAACGCATAGCCCATAAGTACCCACGTAAAATTAATTTAACTAAAAAAATGGCATAACAAACAATTATTTTCTGCTATAAGCCTCAAGATCTAGTGATTTACATAAAATAATTAACCGCTGAAGAAATTACAAAATTAAGTTAAATTAATTTTA
>JAJFJL010000008.1 GCA_021774055.1 Nitrosomonas sp.
TTTTCTTGCTCTTATAGCACGTGTACAATTATCACTATTTGCCATTGATGAAGCTCATTGTGTCTCGCAATGGGGGCATGATTTTCGTCCAGAATATATCCAGCTTTCAGTTTTACATCAGCAGTTTCCTTGTGTCCCTCGTATTGCTTTGACAGCTACAGCTGATACAGAAACACGCCAAGAAATAATTAAACGTCTTGGGCTTGATAATGCAAAACTGTTTGTTTCTAGTTTTGATCGGCCTAATATACGCTATCAGATTGTTGATAAAACAAGTGCTAAGCAGCAACTGTTGACTTTCATTGATGCTGAGCATTGTGGGGATGCTGGTATTGTTTATTGTTTATCTCGTACAAAAGTTGAAGAAGTAGCTAACTGGCTGCAGAGTAAAGGTGTCAATGCATTTGCTTATCATGCTGGAATGAGTAGTCAAATACGTGCAGATAATCAGGAAAGATTTTTACGGGAAGATGGGGTTGTTATGGTGGCCACGATTGCTTTTGGTATGGGGATAGATAAACCAGATGTACGTTTTGTCGCGCATCTTGATTTGCCTAAAAGTATTGAAGGTTATTATCAGGAAACTGGGCGTGCTGGGCGTGATGGTCAAGAGGCCAACGCTTGGATGGCTTATGGTTTAGGTGATGTTGTATTGCAACAACGAATGATTGAAGGATCTTCTGCAGAAGATCAGTTTAAACGTGCTGCCTCAACAAAACTAAACGCACTGCTTGCATTATGTGAGGCGACAACCTGTCGTCGTATGCGTTTGCTACATTACTTTGGTGAAACTCCTGCAGAAACAACTTGTGGTAATTGTGATAATTGTCTTAATCCGCCGATTGTTTGGGATGGGACTGTTGTTGCACAAAAAGCATTATCTTGTGCTTATCGTACTGGTCAGCGTTTTGGTGCTGGTCATTTAATTGATGTTCTACGAGGTAATGAGACTGTACGTGTTAAACAATGGCGACATAATAAAGTTAGTACTTTTGGTATTGGTGAAGAACTGAGTAGTAATGTTTGGCGTGCAGTATTTAGACAGTTAATCGCTTTAGGTTTGTTGATTGCAGATAATGAAGGACATGGTTCGCTGTTACTAACTAGTGCTAGTCGTGTTGTGCTAAAGGGGCAGCAAACAATACATTTAAGACAGCCAACAAAACACAAAAAAGCTTTAAAACAACGTGTTGACCATGATTCCACTACGTTTGATCCAGCGTCTCGTGAGTTGTGGGAGCGATTACGTGATTGGCGTTCTATGACGGCTAAGGAGCACGGGGTTCCGGCATATGTTGTATTTCATGACGTAACATTAAAAGAATTAGTACGTTTATGTCCACAGACAGAAGAGACTTTAAGTCAGGTATCAGGTGTGGGAGCACATAAATTAGAGAAATATGGCAAAAGTTTGATTTCTATTCTTCGAGGGGAGTAGATAATTAGCACTTGGATCCTGCAAGTAACCGCATGAAATATATATAGTGTGTACGGTTATTGCAAGACCTAGTTAGTAGCCTATGTGTTGTTAAGAAGCAACATACAGGTGTTTTATTTATGGGAAAGTGTCTGTTTATCTTGCGGTGTTTGCTGGTGTTGGGCACAATGCTCCCAATTGCTGGTTTGGATGCTAGCATCCGTAGTGGGGCGTATTCTATTGAAATATGATTAAAAAATAATAATACCTCAATTGATTTAATCTTAAAGGAGACTTCTGTATGAATAAAAAACTTATCGCATTGGCTGTGGCCGGTGCACTTGCAACACCGATGGCTGTATTTGCAGAAGGAACAAACGTAACACTGTTTGGTAGCGTTCAAGCTGAATATGCGACCGTTGATATTGATGGACAGTCTAGTGAAGCATCCGTTGGTGATGATACTGGTCGTTCTAAATTTGGCGTACAAGTTATCGAGCAATTGGGCGCTGGTTTGAAAGCAAAAGCACATATTGAATATGGCTTAAGTACCGGAAGTGGTGCAATCGGCATTGCTCGTGAACGCTGGGTTGCATTGGCCAATGATAGTTGGGGCGAAGTGAAATTTGGTCGTGTGCAGTCTCCGTTTAAAGATTTTGCCGGTGGTATGACCATTGATGCTTTTTCTTACACCAGTTTACAAGCTGCCGGCAGTGGTGGCGCTATGGTTGCGTCGGCTAATGGTTTAGGTTCAGGCGCAAACGGCTTTGTAAACAGTGCCGCGCGTTACGACTCTCCAGTAGTTGAAGGTTTTGCTTTTTCTGCATTATTGACACCGGGTGACTCCAGCAAGCTTGATCCTACAAGCGGTGTTGCGACAGGCACGCCTGGCGGAGTTGATATGTTTGGAGCGCCTGTTTCTGGAAATAATGGTGGTGAAGATGGCGAGTGGGATTTCCAGATTGCTGCTAAGCACAGTATACAACATGGCGAGCATGGCTTTGACATGTTCGGCGGTTATTCACGTGACAACGTTAGCGTGGCACAAAGAGCATTTCAAGCTGGTGATGCGGATGATGAAGAAATATGGCGAGGTGGTGCTTCATGGAACTTTGGAGACATACGCTTAAGTGGTCAGTATGAAAATATTAACAATGCAAGTTTGACGGGCGCTGCAAGCTGTACTACTTCAGGGGCAATGGGTGGTGTCGGCGATCCGCGTGGACAATGTAATTCTGCCATGAATCTTAACGGTGATGGTGAAATTTGGTTTGCCGGTGCTGAATATGCGCTTGGTAATACAACCCTAATTGCTCAAGGTGGTGTGTCACACGCCAAAAAAGTTTCTGGTTTTGCACCTGGTAGAGATGCAAGAAGCTTTACCATTGGTGCGATTCATCATTTGAGTCGTCGCTCAAGCTTATTCGGTGGTTACCAGCGAGTTGATATGAGAGGGCCTACCGTTGCAGGCACTAACTTGAATAAAGATCGTAATACCTACACCGTGGGTATTCGTCACGATTTCTAATTAGAGATATTTAGTCTTGTTTAAAAAGGGCGTCTTTAGATGCCCTTTTTTTATGTTCGATTGTGGCATATTTTTTTACCTAGATCGTGCATATAATGTGCAACAAATTGTTTCATATAGCAAACTTTATTCTGCGTGGAATACTTATTGATATCCCCAAAGAGTAAGGTTTGCTATATGGAACAATCTGTTGTGCAGTATGTGTGCGATTACTTGCAGGATCTAGGTTTTAAGCATTACTGACATACCATTGACCTGGTTTAGTCTGTCACGTAGAGTTGAACCTATGCCGACACCTTGTAACACCTAGTATATTTATATAGCCGGTTGTTTACAGGATCCAATCAAAATAGTTGTTAACATTTTAAGGAGTCTAGATAAAGATGAGTATGAAGGAATGGACCAGTGAGGAGTTATCTTCAACACGTGACAAACTAGAAGCTTGGAGCCTTTCTAATAAGCAAACAGGTTGGGGGCCTAGGTTGTGGATATTGACTGCAATATTAGGTGCATTTGCAGTATCGACAGGTACCGTATTTATAGTACTAGATGGAATTACGGCAATAAGTATTTTCTTGATTATTATTGGAATGATTACTTGCTATTCTTGGTATAAGAGTGAGCGTCAAAAAAAATCTAATATTGCATTTCTTTCTGAAGTTAATAAAGAACTAACTTATCGTAAACGCCAAGCATCTAAATCTAAGACTGAAGATGTAGCTGCTAAAAATAGTAGCAACACGAAGTCGACTAATAAGAAACAAGCTAAGAAAACAGTTAAAATAGATAAAGATAAATAACTCAGGAGAAGGAAGTAATTAATAGATAAGTGACTGTTATGGTTATTACGGAGATTTTCTGAAAAATAAATTAGTGCGATAAAATGTGTTCAGAGCAGATAGACAATAATTTGTCTTTTTTGAGTGTGCAAGACCAACAATTGTTTGAAAAATTATACCCATTTATATGGTTTCAGGGTGAACCTCTGGTTCTTATTTATGATGTAACTGAAGAGGTCTATGTAGAACAAGGAGTAACATTGTCTGTTCTAAGGCAGCTCGAAAAGAATGGTTTAATCATAGTTGAGCCTAGTGGATTTGTTAAGAGAAAATTTGGCCAACATACGCGTCTTTTTTGTGGGGGTAAATTAACAAAGATTGGTTTTTCCGAGCCAATGGACAATCAGTTGGACTTGGGGCATGTGTTATTAACAGAACTTGGAAAAAGAATAGCCGGAACATGCAATATTCCTAGAAATCAGGCATGTTACGAATATGTAATTAATAGATGGTTCCAGCAAGGATTAATTTTGTCATCTATTCAGCTTAATTTTAAGCCTGCGAATTGAAGCTTGCTGTTTGGCTGCAAAGATTGATACAAGAGGAAGCTAGCTATGGAAAACTATGAAGCATTATTAGCAACACTAGCTCTAGCGATGGGTGCATCTTGGGCAAGTGGCATTAATCTGTATGCAGTTTTACTAGTACTTGGTATCGGTGGTTCAACAGGGCATATAGAATTACCGTCAGAACTATTATTTCTGACTGATCCGTTAATTATTGGAGCAGCAGGGTTAATGTATTTTATAGAGTTTTTTGCCGATAAAATACCAGGAGTTGATACAGGTTGGGATGCAATTCATACTTTTATTCGTATTCCTGCTGGGGCTATGTTGGCGGCTAGTGCGGTTGGTGATGTTACACCTGCTTTAGAGATTGCTGCAGGTATTCTTGGTGGAGGTGCTGCCGCAACAAGTCATGTTGCCAAGTCAAGTGCACGTCTTTTGATAAACACTTCGCCGGAGCCGGTAACAAATTGGACTGCCTCGATTACGGAGGATATTTTGGTTATTGCCGGGTTATGGGCAGCCTTAAATTATCCTGTTATTTTTATTGTTTTATTTGTTGTTTTTACTGGTTTGGTAGTTTGGTTGCTACCCAAGATATGGAGGTTATTGAAAATTATTGTGGTTAAAGTTGGGGTTTTTTTAGGTTTGCTGGAGAAGGATTCTGATGTGCTAATGAATGATATTAAACCTAATAATGAAGTAAAAAAAACTAGTGTTTCATTTGTGGAGTCGCCGCCACAGTTGAGTGAGCGTGAAAAATAGAGAGCTAAACTTTGTTTTTTTATGTAGTATCCAGATTTTACTGCAGACGACGAAAGTCGTCTAATTGTACTAAACTAAACACTCATAAATCAAAGCATTTAGAATTAAAAGAGCCGTTTTAAAGCGGTGATTTTTGTCAAACATTTGGAAAATAACTTGCGGTAATAGTAGGTTATTTTTGGTATTAAACAGAAGTATTTTAAAAAAAGGACAATATAATGTCAGCTAAGAAATATTTACTTGGGATGCTAATTGTTCCGGCATTATTTGCTGGGACTGCTTTTGCTTTTCATGGAGACTACATAAGTGAAGGTGAAAAAAAGGCTGAAGCTTATAGTGTAGATGATCGTGGTGAAGTTTATAGAAATAGCTATGGTGAATGTTGGCGCACAAGTTATTGGACACCGGAGTTGGCAATTAAAGAGTGTGACCCTCATTTGTTTAATGAGCCAGATCCTGTTGCAGAGATTATTCCTGCACCTGATGTAATAACTACACCAGAAAAAATTACTTTTTCTGCTGATGCGCTATTTGATTTCGATAGTTCTAACTTAAAGCATAATGGTGAAGTTGCTTTAGATAGTTTTATTAGCAATCTGGAAGGTGTTCAATATGACCTTATCATTGCGGTTGGCTATGCAGATCGTATTGGTGATGATGAATATAATAAAAAACTTTCGGTGCGTCGTGCTGAGTCTGTTAAAGAATATTTAGTGTCCGGTGGCGTTGATCCTAATCGTGTGTTCACTGATGGTAAAGGTGAAGCAAATCCTGCAACTGGTAATACTTGTCAAGGTGATAGAAGAAGTCAGGAATTGATTGACTGCTTAGCATCTGACCGTCGTGTTGAAGTTGAAGTGGCTGTAACACGTTAAATTATAGGCATGCATAAAGTTATTTTATGCATGTTAATAAATAAAACAACCTGCTTTTATGCAGGTTTTTTTATTTTCTACGAGTTTGGTAAAAACCACCGCCTTTAGACGGTGACTTTGATTTTAATGTTTGAGCTCATGCGCGTTTACGACGGAGCTAGAATGGTGACTCTAGTCATAAGTACCGAATGCGCTACCCCACCTACTTTAGTAAGCGGTAGTTTAATATGCATTAAGAGCTAAATCATACATGCAAAATCAATTGGTTATAAGTAACTGTAAGCAGTATCGGAAACTCCTTATTTGCAAGTATTTGAATAATAGAAATTAAAAATTTTAGCCCTTAATTCGCATTTTAGTTATCGATGGTTGGTAAATTAGACTTTATATGTTTTTGACTATTTATGGTGCAAGGTATCAGCAATGGTTAGTTCTGAAGTAATCGATACATTAATTGAGGCACGTTGGATTGCTCCAGTAGAACCTGCTGAAATAGTTTTGCAAGATCACGCTATTGCAATAGACAAAGGTATTATTAAAGCAATCTTGCCAACTGAACAAGCAAATCTGCAGTTTAAAGCACGTCAACAAGTTACACTAAATAATCATCTGGTTATTCCGGGGCTAATTAATCTACATACTCACGCAGCGATGTCATTATTGCGTGGATTGGCAGATGATTTACCATTAATGGAATGGCTAAATAATCATATTTGGCCAGCAGAAAGTCGTTATGTTGACGAAAGCTTTGTTTTAGATGGAACTCGTCTAGCTTGTGCTGAAATGCTGGCAGGAGGAATTACTTGTTTTAATGACATGTATTTTTTCCCAGAGGTGACCGCCGAGGTAGCATTAGAAATTGGCATACGTGCCGCGATTGGTATGATTGTAATTGACTTTCCCACTAGGTACGCCTGTGATGCTGAGGATTATTTAGCAAAGGGGTTGGCGCTTAGAGATAAATACCAACATAATCAAAATTTATCATTTTGCTTTGCTCCGCATGCTCCTTATACAGTTAGTGATAAAGTTTTTAGCAGTGTGCTAACTTATGCTGAGCAACTTAATTTACCTATTCATGTTCATCTACATGAAACACAAGATGAAGTTAATATTAGCTTAGAAACCAAAGGTCTAAGGCCTATTGATCGGTTACATAAACTAGGTTTAATTGGTCCCAACTTAATTGCAGTGCATATGGTGCATCTTACTGATAATGAGATCATATTAATGCAGCAACAAAATTGTAATGTAGTACATTGTCCTTCTTCAAACCTGAAATTAGCCAGTGGATTTGCACCAATTACTGACCTATTAAATCATGGAGTTAATGTTGGACTTGGCACAGATGGTGCTGCTAGCAATAATCGACTTGATATGTTTGAGGAAATGCGATTGGCCGCATTACTTGCCAAAGCTGAAAGTGGGCGACCAGATGCACTAACTGCTCACAAAGCTTTACAAATGGCAACTTTAAATGGTGCGAGAGCACTAGGTATAAATACAATTACCGGTTCATTAGTTGTAGGAAAATCAGCTGATATTACGGCAGTTGATTTTTCAGATATTAACCTTTCGCCTTGCTATGATCCAATATCGCATCTTGTATATACTGCAGGGAGGGAGCATGTAAGTCATGTTTGGGTTAATGGTAGAATGCTGCTGGATAATCGGCATTTTACTACGCTAGACAAGTTAGAATTACATCACCGAGTGGCATCATGGCAGCAGCGAATAGCCTCTTAGATAAGCAGTCGATAAAAATATGTTAACATTTTCTACTGCTAGCAATTCACCGGCAAAATACTTTGTTTTCAGACTATTATGCTCATTAGGTTTTATTAAGATATTTTTTGTCGAATATTTAGCAGGATCTGGGTGTATTGGTAATTACAAAATTAAAGGTAAATAATGGAAAATAATAGTATCAATGCGGACCCGTTGGAATTAGAGAAGTTTAGTCAACTAGCCCATCGCTGGTGGGATCCAACTAGCGAATTTAAACCGCTACATGAAATTAATCCGTTACGCCTGGATTATATTGAAAAATTTTCTGGAATGGACGAAAAAGTTATTCTTGATGTTGGTTGTGGTGGCGGTATTTTGTCAGAAGGTATGGCAAAGCGGGGGGCAACTGTCACTGGTATTGACCTTAGTGGTAAAGCTTTGAAAGTGGCTAAGTTACATTTATTAGAAAGCGGACTTCAAGTTGATTATCGTAAAATTACAGTTGAATCATTAGCACAAGAACAGCCACATCATTATGATGTTGTTACTTGCATGGAAATGTTAGAGCATGTTCCAGATCCGGCGAGTGTTGTCAAAGCTTGCGCTGAATTGGTTAAGCCTGGTGGTTGGGTCTTTTTTTCAACCATTAACCGTAATCCGAAATCATATCTATTTGCTATTATCGGCGCAGAATATGTACTTAATCTTCTGCCAAGAGGAACCCACGAATACGCCAAATTTATTAAGCCTGCTGAACTTGCACGGATGGCACGTAATGTTGACTTGCATGGAGAAGAGCTAATTGGAATGACCTATAACCCGTTGACTAAAGTCTATGCTCTTGAGTCAGACTCTAGCGTAAATTATATTATGGCTTATCGTGCATAACCAATTTATATAACTGGTTAATTTATTGGTTCTGTAATAATGATTAAAGCTATCCTGTTTGATTTTGATGGAACCCTTGCGGATACTGCGCCAGATCTTGGTTATGCGCTAAACCAACTACGTATTGCGCATGGACTGCCGATTTTATCTATGGCTGATATTCGCCCAGAGGCATCTGCTGGATCACGTGGTTTACTTAAGCTAGGTTTTAATATTAACCCAGGGGATGATGGTTATGAATTAATGCGTGATGAATTCTTAGACATCTATATGCAAAATTTATGTCGTAAAACTGTTTTATTTCCCGGTATCCAGGATCTTCTTCATAACCTGGAAATCAGAAATTTTCCTTGGGGTATTGTTACCAATAAGCCTGCACGCTTTACCCATCCACTAATCAAAAAATTTGGTCTGCAACAGCGTGTTGTTTGTGTTGTTTGTGGTGATGAAACAGATAATCAGAAACCGCATCCTGAGCCACTTTTGGTTGCTAGTAAAAAAATGGCAGTATTACCGGCAGAATGTATTTATTTAGGTGATGATTTGCGTGATGTTGAAGCAAGCTTAGCTGCAGGTATGCAGCCAGTTATTGCTGGTTACGGTTACCTAGGTGGGGGACAACCACCAGAAACTTGGGGAGCTAGTCAGATGATTGATCATCCACAAGACTTGCTTTCTTATATTTAAATGATAGAATGATTTATCAGTAGAGGTTGATTTTTTAAGTTTTATCATTATCTAACACCTCATGATTACCACAAGAATTACCGGGGACGATCTGGCTTCGACGTGGATTGCAAAGCAGTGCAGGGCATACCGAGTATCAGAATAACTCGTAAATCTATCTGAAAAAAATTAGTCGCAAACGACGAAAACTACGCTTTAGCCGCTTAATTCGGCTAGCCTTTGCACCGGAGGGCCTCAACGCCGGGTTTGGCAACAAACAGCAAAGACATTAACGAGGATCGTGTTTTATAGGGTTACTTTATAAGACATTAAACAAAAGGTAACTCGCCTATCATCAGCTTGCCGGTTAGCGGTTGCTGGGTTAAATTAGAGAACATGGCTAAGTATGTAGAACTGTCTGTAGAGGATTTGCGGACGCGGGTTCGATTCCCGCCGTCTCCACCATTTAACGATCCGTAGTCATCCGCGATCATCCAAAAGCCCATGATTATATGGGCTTTTTTATTGTCTTGCTGTCCTTGTTAGTCCACTGCAATCCTATTGCACCCAGTGTTAATAAGGGGTATAAGTGGGGGTATATTGATAATCAAGTTTTGATGTACCCCAAAAATGACAAATAACACCGCTACTATTGACGATAAAAAGAAACCAGTTTTTACCGATAAAACTGTCTTTAATGCCAAGCCAAAAGAAAAGCCTTATAAGATATATGACAAAAAAGGACTTTTTATATTGGTTCACGTTAATGGGTCAAAGTACTGGCGTTCTAAATATCGTTATGGTGACAAAGAAAAGATATTGGTTTTAGGGGTATATCCAGACGTATCCTTAGGATCGAGAAGAGAATAACTTGCGAAACTCACTTTGCATTTACACTCATCTTCTGCGTTATGTAAACAGTTACATAGCCGTGCTATGCGCCTGTCTACACGCTTTGAATATGAGCATAAATCCTGTGCTAGCTGCTCAAGTTATTTCATGCGCGTTCCTAAGTAACTTTGTTGTGCCTGCATGTGTTAGCGAGAAAAAACACGTTATCACGTGGGAATATTATTTTTAAGTCGGAGTTGTATTAACAATGCCGGTATTGCTTGCAACGCTCGCCATATGGCTTAGTATTCAATGAGGTTACCGT
>JAJFJL010000071.1 GCA_021774055.1 Nitrosomonas sp.
TCTTAATTTAGCGTTAGAAAGAATGGGTAAAAATCAACACGAATTGTTGAGAGTTTTAGACAAGCCTAACCTACCTTTACACAATAACCTAAGCGAGCAAGATATAAGAGAGTACGTCAAAAAACGAAAAATTAGTGGTAGCACTCGAAGCGAGGAAGGAAGAAGAGCTCGAGATACTTTTATTAGTTTAAAAAAGACTTGTCGAAAACAGAAAATTTCTTTCTGGAAATATCTTAAAGATAGGCGCTTACGTGAAGAAGAAATTCCACGACTTTCAGTGTTGATTCGCAACTCTGCTACCTGTGACTAATGATAAGTTACCATAATCATACGAATCTTTAGAAATTGATTTTTTTCTTTTAAGCTCTAAAATATTTCCGATTTCTGTTTGTCTGAAGGCTAATTCAAAAAAATCGAGTGGTTTTTTTTCGGCAGGATTAAATAATAAAGGCTGTTCATCATGTGTTTCTTCAATCGTTGTCGCCGTCACGGCTCTTTTAGATTCATCAACTAAAGGAAACTTAGATTCTTTATATCGCGTATTACAAAGACTGCACATTAAAATATAGTTTTTGGGCTCACATTTCAGGTATGGGTACATGTCTTCAGCTTGAGGTCTAAAATGGTCAATCGTTGCAGAAGAACCAATACACCCGTTCATATCTAACTCCACCTCACAAATGGGACACTTGTTATTTGCAACTTCTTTATGCAATTCTTTAAAAACACTCCAATTACAATTCGAGTCTTTAAATTGCCCAACAGTATCAGCATAATCCGTATGAGAAAAAACTCCCTGCATATCAATCATCAAATAAACCCTTAAACTCGCCTAATAACGCATCCATTTCCTGATCTGATATGTCTGTCAATTTATCAAAGTCGATATGATGATTTTCTTTGATAAATTTTAAAAATTGTAAATAATGCCTATCGTAAATAAAGTTAGTCGCTAGCGTACTGCCTAATTCCTTCTCTAGCCCATCTAGCCTAGTTTTTTCTTCAATAAGTAATGACTCTTGAGTTTTTAAATTGAACAGATCGTTAAGTTTGCTTTTCATTTCTGCGCCGACTAAAGAGCTTAAATGAAAATAATTTAAAAGAATGGCTGATACATCCAAATATTTTGTTCCCGTTCCTTCTACTTTTACAACATCATTATCAATGTCTATTGTTCCAATTTCACAAGGCTCTCTGTTAAGTGCAATTAAAGGGTTATGAGTCGCTATGATGATTTGAATAGCTGAGTTTAATTTTCTAATGTTGTCGATAAAGGTAGATTGCCATTCCACATGTAATGAGGTCTCTGGTTCATCCATCAGTAAAATAAAAGGGTTATCTTTCTGTAAAATAACGGTTAAAAAAATTATTAAAAGCTGCTTTTCACCTGATGATAAATTAATGACTTTAATCGCTTCTGATTTATTTTCAATTTCAATCAATAAGGGGGCATTCTCATTATCTATGACCAACGTCTTATTGGTACCAGAAAAATAATCATCAATTAGCTTTTTAAACTCAAGTAGGGGGTTGTAAATTTTATCAGTGGCTTTTTTTATTTCAATGGATAACTGCTGTAGCCTATTTAAATCTTCGGGTTTAGCTATAGAAATATTTTTGAAAAGTTCATCCCTTTCTATTTTTTGCACACCTACTTTTTTATTCACTATAAGAGTCAGGCTTCTTTGGTACTCACCGAAATCAGCCACTAACCGCATCAACTGACTATCTAAATCAATAATATCGTCATTCTTCTTGTCATACTTAATATCAAACGTATTGACCAGCACGACATGTATGTTAGCTAAAGATTTACTCTGGGTTATCTTTGATTCTTTAACCTCACCATTGTCGTATGTTTTTGATATGGTTAATTCTATATAGGGGGATTTATACGATTCAAGTGTTTCAACATCATTACTGATATAAGCATAAACTAATTTTAATAGTGTTGATTTACCACTGCCGTTTTTGCCAATCAAAATATTGGTATCTTGATCTAACGACCATTCAATGTTTTTATTGCCAAAAATCTTTTTAATTGAAATATGGATGATAGCCACCGTCTTTGCTGTTTTTATTTCCTTAGCACCCGACTTTAAGAGTAATTCTTTAATATCAGTTCTAAATTTAGAAAAAGCATCAATTTCATTTCTTTTAGGTAAAAAGTTGCCGAGTATTTGCCCAAATATAAACTCTTTTCTCGCTGTATGTGAGCCTATGCCTTGCTTTTCGGAGGCTTGTAACCATAAATGGTCTTTATCTTTTATAAAATTGAAATAGATATATCCAATTAAATTATTTGAAAAACGCTGTTTAATTTTATTTTGGCTGTCACATACTTCAGAAGCTAAATCATCTTGTCGTTTTAAGAAAAGATTAATATCACGCATAATAAATATCAAAATCCAACTTAAGGGCTTTAAATGTTTATATTCAATTTCATCATTAGCGAGACGTTTTGATAGGGCTTTAACGACAGCCCAGTGCTGCTCATTGATTGTATCTTGAATAGCATCAACCAATGCATCACGCTGAAAATTGGAAAATAACAAATTAAAGTCATATTCTAATTCCCTTAGATTATCTTCTTGAGCATTACGAATGCCTAACAGTAACTTAGAAATTTCTTTTTTTGTATCCTCATGAATGCTCTGTTTATCTAGCCCTTTTAATTTAATGCTATCTTTATTTCCTACGTTAAAATCTATCTCTTCTTTTTTTAATGCATTTTTTAAATTATTGATACTTCGTCTAAAATATGCGCTCTGATCTGACTGTCCCAGCTTATCGACTTTTGAAAAAACCAATCTAAATTTATTTTGATAGCCATTTAAAAAGATACCTTCAATCGCACCGTGCCCACCTTCTGCAAATGGATTGCCCGCATCATCAAGCAAAATAATACTGTTACAAAAAGTAAAAAAATCATAATGCCGAGCAGAAAGGGTATCTCTTTTTTCTCCTAAAGAATGCCCAATACCCTCACCATCAATTAGTACAAACTCAAGATTAGGGTCTAACCAATCAGCTAAGAGATTTCCTTCAATTCGGACATAGTCGGCTAATAGTGAAATAGAGCCAAAATCATGACTGAGTAATTTCTTATTTTCAAGAATAAAATCATCTTTATTACTTATGTCTTTAATAAAAACAGGCGTATTGCTAAATAATTTATGACCATTACCACAGGCTTTTTTAAAATTACTTTCTATTTCATTTAAAACATCATCGATGATTTTATTTATTGCTTGTTTTATTATTGGATCAGAAAAAAACGTCTCATCATTAATATCTTTGTTTGCTATTGAAGGTAATATCGTATTTCTAATCTCTGTTGCTATATTAGTGAACGAAGCAGGGGAAACCATTTGATTTAATTTAAAACGCTCATCGGGTGACTGTTCTAATTCATATACAATATCTTCAATGCTGCTGCCATCTTCTTTCGCTTTTAAAATAGTAAATTGAATCAGCTCCTCAATAGCATAACGAACGTCTTGCTTTTTCTTGAGGATGATAGTTGTTTTAAAGGGGATATTTTTCTTAATCACATATTCGGTAGGTGCAATCGTTGTTCGTCTATGTGTCGTTACTGGGAATCCGTGTTTTTTAGAACCTATAATATGCTGTACTAAAGATGTTTTGCCCGCACCCGTGCAACCAATAAGATAAATTCTTTTAATGTTAGCAGTTTCTTCTTTGCCTAGAATCTCTTGTATTTGTTCAAAACTTCTCATCGGAACAGCCTTGGTAATATAGTGTTATTAAATTTATTGCTTATGATACAAAAAGGAATTGTCAAGTCTGTTTATTAACTATCTATTTTATTCTGCGGTAACATAATTTTTTGTTTAACCTGAGGTTCAAGTTTTTAGCTATAGTTAGGTTTAAAAATAGTATGTATCACTAGCTGTCACAGCTAACAGCATGATTTTAAATGTATTTATATTTTGCACTGAAAAGCTAAATGTCGCCTTTAAATATTGGAAGTAGGGCTTTAGCCCTGCTAATCAGTATAGCTGGACTAAATTCCCACTTTCAAGTTAATAACTCACCATTTACTTATTTTTTTAATAATTTTTCAGTTCAGTAGGATGCAATAACTGTAGAGGGCATTGCGCCATTTTGATTGCATGATATTGGTGTAATGTCCTGCTGTTATTACACCCTACCGAGCTAACGTGGTTTATCTATATCCTTGTATTTGCGCTGCTTAATCTGCTCCAAAACCGGGCGCAGGGATTCTGAAACTTTTGTCCAAGCTTCATCTTGGTTATTAGCAGAAGTGATCCATTCGCCGGGAGAACCTTGTATAGCAGCCAGTGGCAAGTTTTTCCAATTAGTTTCACGTAACATAATCGGGACGATGGTTTTGTTGCCACGGCGATGAGCTTCTAGCGCCACAGCAAGTTCTTCTGTATAGCAAAAATTAGAATCGACAAAATCGCTACTAACCAGACACAGCACTATGTCAGCCTGTTCCAGTTGCTGGAAAATCTCTTTATTCCAATCAGTACCATCTTAAATAGTTCTATCGTCCCAGATTACAAGTTTTTGCAACCGTACTAATGGCGCCAATGCACTATGCAGCGCCTTAAGGTGTTCCAAGTCCTTATGCGAGTAAGAAACAAATACTTTTACGGATTGAACACTCGTATTTTCAGTTACCTTCTCCGATTCCTCTATAATTTCTTCAGCATCTATTTCAACAGTTTCAATATCATTAATTAACGCTCTATATTGCTTGTTAATTTCTGCAATCTTAGGATTAATTTCATCATTAATCCCTCGCTTTATTGAAAATCGTGCCTGTACTTCAGCAGAAGCATACGCTTTATTAAAATCACTCAACTTATCTTCCCAGACTTCAAGTTAGCGGATTTTTTTATCTTTGCGATTATCCATTAAAAATATTTACTTTTAGTATCGTAGTACGTAGGGTGCAATAACCGCAGGGCATTGCACCATAAATTACAATCAATAATACCAACAGCCTGTTTTATCACATGCTATGGCAATTTGGTGTTGAATGAATGTTCCTGCAAGCGGTGCAATGCGCTACGCTTATTGACACCCTACAATTTTATGTTGAATTTAACGTATGTGTGGCGTTGCAAGTTTATTCTGCATAACCAGCAATTCAGAACATCAAAAAGAGTTCACTAATTTAATTCCGTTCATTTTCTCAAGACGCACCTTCTCCGTCTCCATAATTTCAAGGTATCGAAACAGCCTTATTCTCCCAAAATGTAATGTGTTATTTTCATATTATTTTTCAGGTAAAACTTCTGGGTTAAACTCGAATGATATATATAGCGAGTGATCTCTTTACATGGTTAAGTGGCGAACCTAAATTAGACTTTCTTGTTACTAGTTTTCTACAATTTTTTCTTGTCCAATACATCCCACATCATAGCCGCGATCAACTTCTCCCATAGGCTTTTCACTGTAGGGTGATTTTTAGTTTTAAGATAATTGGTAGCCCATTATTGCAGGATCTAGTTTGAATTAGCTCATCCCAGTAATCTCCCTCAAGCAATTCAGTATTGCAGCAGATTATGATTGCCAGCATAATATGCGCGCTTCTTACAATCCTTATATTTATAAATCGCTGGAATCCGTATAAAAATGACGCAACATAAAACTACCCAAACGGCGCTATTACGGCTACATGACTATATTGAACAACAAATTATTGGGCAACAAGCATTAGTTCACCGATTAATTGTTGCTTTGTTGTGTGATGGTCATTTGCTGCTTGAGGGTGCGCCTGGGCTGGCTAAAACTCGTGCGATTAAAACCCTGGCAAGTGGTCTAGAAGCAGATTTTCATCGTATTCAATTTACCCCAGATTTATTGCCAGCAGATTTAACTGGGAGTGATGTTTATAATCCTAAGACTGGTTATTTTCATTTTAATCAAGGGCCAATTTTTCATAATTTAATGTTGGCAGATGAGATTAACCGTGCTCCGGCTAAGGTGCAATCTGCCTTGTTGGAAGCAATGGAGGAGCGTCAAGTTACAGTTGGTTCTGCTAGTTATCCGTTACCGAGATTGTTTTTAGTCTTGGCTACGCAAAATCCAATTGAGCAAGAAGGGACTTATCCATTACCTGAAGCGCAGTTGGATCGTTTCTTGCTACATGTGCGAGTGGAATATCCAGATAAAAAAGCTAGTCAACAAATTCTTGCCTTGGCACGTCGTGAAGCATTAACTGCTTTAAATAATAAGACCAAAAAAACTATGGTGAAAATTACCCAAAAGCAGGTTTTTGCCGCACGACTAGAGGTTATGCGACTACATTTAGCTGACAGTGTGGAAGAATATATCGTAGAGTTGGTGGAAACAACCCGTAATCCAGAACCTTATGGTAAAGAATTAGCTAGTTGGGTGCGTTGGGGTGCTAGTCCGCGTGGTGCGATTGCAATTGAACGTGCCGCCCGTGCAAATGCATGGTTAGCCGGACGTGATTTTGTTACCCCAGAAGATGTGCAAAAAGTTACCCCAGATGCATTACGCCATCGGGTGCTATTAAATTATGAAGCGTCGGCAGAAGGTATCACACCACAACAATGTATTGAAACTATTCTGTCACGTGTAGCAACACCATGAGTGACGGCACCAGCCTGCAATTAGATGAATTAATACGCTTGCGTGCTACGGCCCGTGGCTTAGAGCTAGGCGCACGTAGACAATCGTTATCAGCCCAGGCTGGTGGCTATTTATCGGCTTATCGTGGGCGTGGCATGGAGTTTGATGAAGTTCGTGTCTATCAAGCTGGAGATGATGCTAGGACTATTGATTGGCGCGTGACAGCCAGGCGCGGACGACCCCACACTAAGCTTTTTCGGGAAGAACGTGAACGACCAGTTATGTTTCTGGTTGATTTACATCCTGGCATGTTTTTTGGCAGCCGAGTGCAGTTTAAATCTGTCTTGGCGGGTCATTTGACCGCATTGATGGGTTGGGCAGCGGTACGTGCTGGAGATCGTGTCGGTGGTATTGTCAATGCAGCAAACAAACATCAGGAAATTTCTCCCGCTGCTCGGGAACGAGGTCTGTTGTCGTTACTGCAAGCAATGGTGCGTTTGCAGCCGCAAATGCCGGGCATGATTAGTCATGGGCGTATGGATCATGCTTTAGCGCGGATGGCACAGTTGGTGCGTCCTGGCAGTTTGGTGATGATTTTTAGCGATTTTAGAGAATTAGGCGATCAGGCAGCTAAGTACTTAAGTATGATGGCGCAACATAATGATGTGATTGCGGCGTTTCTTTATGATCCATTGGAAGCTAATGCACCTCCCGCTGGTTATTATCAATTAGGCATGGAGCAACAACAGGTAACATTGGACACTCGGCAAGTTTCAGTAGTTGAACAATGGCAAGCCGCATTTGATATCCACCGCTCATCAATACGTAGCCTTTGCATGCGTCACAGAATTCATTTTATGGAAGTAGCAACTAATGATCATCTAGTTAATGGATTACGTTCTGGTTTATCGCGCCATAGGGGACAGCATTGATGCAAGATCCATTGGCAGCTTTACGCCCCTTGCATACGCCGCTACCAATTAGTTGGTGGCCACCAGCACCAGGTTGGTGGTTACTTGCACTGATAACAATTGTTTTATTAATATTGTTATATCGTCACTGGCAACGTTTGGCTCCACGCCGAGCTGCATTATCTGAATTAAAAATCTTAGAACAACAAAATCATAAAAACCAACAACTAACTGCGATTTTAAATAGTTTGCTTAAACGTTATGCTCTGGCCTGCTGGCCATCTTCCAGCGTAGCCGCTTTAACTGGTGAAGCTTGGCTGAAATTTCTTGATGCAAATGGTGGTGGTGGTGAATTTGCACATGGTTGTGGTCGTTGCTTGGCAAGTGCTCCCTACCAAAATAAATCATCTCAGACAGATGGTCTTGTCTTGTTAGTACGTCGTTGGATTAAAAAAAACAAACCTAAAAAAGCAAATCTAAAAAGAATCCATAATGTTTGATTTTGCCTGGCCCTGGATGTTGTTATGTTCACCTTTTCCCTGGTTAATCTGGCGTTTTATGCCGCCAGCATCAGGGTTAACTCAGGGTGTGTTGTATGCTCCTTTTGTCGATACTAGCCAACCTATAAATACCACCAAGAAGATTCTTAGCTCTAAGAAAAAAATTTCATTACGTGCCTGGGCAGGAATCATCTGCTGGGTTTTGTTGGTGTTGGCAATAGCTAGACCACAATGGCTAGGAGAGGTTATTGAACTGCCAGAAAGCGGGCGTAATTTGTTACTTGCTTTAGATGTTTCTGGCAGTATGGAAATTGCTGATATGGACGAGGGGTGGAGCAATCGTTTAGATGTAGTCAAACAGGTGGCGGGAGAATTTGTTCAACGGCGCAATGGTGATCGTATTGGTTTGATTTTATTTGGTAGTCAGGCTTACTTGCAAGCACCGCTTACCTTTGATCATGCAACTGTAAATACATTTTTGCAGGAAACAGTGATTGGTATTGCCGGGCGTGAAACTGCTATTGGTGATGCTATCGGTATGGCGCTAAAACGTTTGCATAATACCAGTGGTGACACAGTGCTGATCTTACTAACAGATGGTGCGAATAACTCTGGTCAGGTGCAACCACTTAAAGCCGCTGAGCTAGCAGCGCAACAAAATTTACGAATTTATACTATTGGTGTTGGTGGCCTTCCTCAGCAAATTAGTGGAGTATTTGGTACGCAAATGCGTAATACAGCATCAGATTTAGATGAGGAAACCCTACAAGCTATTGCTGATATGACTGGTGGCCAATATTTCCGCGCCACAGATAAAAAAACATTAACTGATATCTATCGTCAATTAGATAAGCTAGAACCTGTGCCGGAAGGTAGTCGCTTGGTGCGACCAGTAACTGAACTTTATCCTTGGCCGCTCGGTATTAGTTTAATCCTAAGCTTTATTCTTGCAATCAGCAGCTGGAAAAAGGAAAGTAGCCATGGGTGATTTTCATTTTCTGCGCCCTGAATGGTTGCTAGGTTTAATTCCAGCGATCTTAATTCTAGCTTTACTGTGGCACAAACAAACTACCACTAGTGCTTGGCGTGCGCTATTTGACCAGGCATTATTATCACGTTTATGGTTGGAGCCACCTGGGCATGTTTCACGTAAACCATTATTGCTGGTTGGCTTTGGCTGGCTGTTAGCTATTATTATTTTGGCAACACCAGTATGGGAGCAGCAACCAGAGGTAGTTTGGCATGCGCCAATTTCACGAGTACTTATTTTAGATTTATCTGCATCAATGAATGCCACTGATGTTGCACCTTCACGTTTAGAGCGAGCACGCTTTAAATTGATGGATATTCTAGATAAATCAAAAGAAGGACGTACCGGATTAATTGTATTTGCTGGTGAAGCACATATCGTGACCCCACTGACTGAAGACAATCAAACTATCTTAAATTTATTAACCGCATTAAGCCCAGAAATTGTGCCGCAAGTTGGTGATGCAGCAGCACCAGCTTTGCAAATGGCAGGAGATTTACTGAAACAAACCGGAGTTCAGCGCGGAGAGTTATTGTTAATTTCTGACGGAATTTCTGATGCCATATTGGCGTTAAATCAAATAAATAGTTTGCGTGCAGATGGTCATCGGGTTTCTGTATTAGGTATTGGTACCGAACAAGGTGGTGTAGTGCTGAATAAAGAAGGAGATTTTAAAGAATATGCAAAATTTTATGCAGCACCATTACAAGAATTAGCAACTGCTGGAGGTGGAGTTTTTAGTCGTTTTACAGCAAACGATAATGACTTAAATCAAGTGTTATTAGGCTCGTCGTCTGGTGAATCTTTGGATCAATCGTCAGGTAGTGGAGTGGATCGCTGGGTTGAGCACGGGGTTTGGTTGCTGCCAATATTATTATTGTTGGCCGCGTTCGCTTTTCGGCGCGGATGGTTACTTTGCTTTTCATTATTAATGATTATGCCACCGCCTGCACAAGCTTTTGGTTGGCGTGATTTATGGTTGCGCTCAGATCAGCAAGCAGAAAAAATTTTACAGCAAGGGGATGCGCAGAATGCGGCGCAAAAATTTCAAGACCCTAGTTGGCGTGGCATGGCACTTTACAACACCGGTGATTATCAAGCTGCCGCCCAAGCTTTTGCTGAGGCTGATGCGCCAGATGCTAATTATAATCGTGGTAATGCATTAGCGCGTGCGGGTGATTTAGAGCAAGCTGTCAGCGCTTATCAAGATATGCTGGCAAAACAGCCTGAACATGAAGATGCTAAAGCTAATTTAAAGTTGGTTGAAGAGTTGCTTGAACAACAAGAATCAGAACAAAATGATGAATCAGACCAGCAAGATGGTGATGATTCTGAGCAAACAACAGAGAATGATTCTGCGTCCGAAGATAATTCTGATGAACAAACTGCAGATGATTCGCCGGAGCCAGATGATTTTGGTGAAGAAAATGATGCGGAGTCCGATCCATCCGAAACAGAAGCAGAAGATACAACAGCAGATGAGCCAAAAGGTATGCCCCAGCCGCAACCTGATGATGAAATAGTGAATGAATTGCCTAGTGAAGAAGAAATTGCTTTAGAACAATGGCTACGTCAGATACCAGAAGATCCGGCAGGGCTATTACGGCGCAAGTTTATGCTAGAACATTTGCAAAGGAAAAAAGAGCAACCATGAAGTTATATTTAGGATGGCCAGCTATTATCGGCTGGTTGCTGTTATTGATGGTTATGGAAACGCAGGCTACATTGACCGCTAGCTTAGATCGTTATCAAATCAATGAAGGTGAAACTATTCAACTGACCATTGAAGCTAGTGGTCAAATTTCAATCACACCAAGTACTGAGCCATTAACTAAAGATTTTGATGTCATGGGTGTTATCAGTGGCAGTAGGGTTAATATCATAAATGGGCAAGTGGATGCTCGCACCACTTGGACAATATCGCTGGTGCCCAAACAAAGTGGCGAATTAACTATTCCATCTTTAGATATTAATGGTGAGCAAACACCAGTACTTGTACTGCAAGTTAACCAAGCCTCGGCCAGCTCAGCAGACGCCGCACCGGTTCTTATTGAAACTACAATAGATAAGAAAAATCCGTATGTGCAAGAAATGGTACTTTACACAGTCCGTGTTTTTTATACTATTAATTTAGCGCAGGCTAGTTTAAGCGACCCACAAGCAGAGAATATGCTAGTCCACGCGATTGACGAAGACCGCAATTATACTGACATACGTAACGGTACAGCCTACCAAGTTGTTGAGCGCGAATATGCTGTTTTTCCACAGACCAGTGGTGAGTTTGTTTTGTCTGCGCCAATCTTAAATGCACAAATTCCTAATGATAATTCACAGAGTAACTCGCTATTTGATAGTTTTTTTACTGCAACTCGTCCAATTCGTTTGCGTGGTGACCCATATACTATTACCGTCCAGCCACGCCCAGATCAGAGTGTAAGCCCTTATTGGCTACCAGCAGAAGCTGTTGAGTTAACTGAAAGCTGGCAACCATCGCAAGAAGATTTCTCGGTCAATGAACCAGTAACAAGAACAATTACTATCAGAGCAACAGCAATGGCAGGGGATCAACTGCCAGATTTGCAGATACCTGAAATAGAAGGCTTTAAGATATATCCAGATCGTGCGCAAGCGAATACCTACAACTTGCCACAAAATATTGAAGGTGAAAAAACGTTACGAATTACTTACGTTCCCACACAAGCTGGTGAATATACCTTACCAGCAGTTAAGTTAAATTGGTGGGACACAAAAACTAATCAACAGCAAATAGCCACACTTGCGGAGCATGTTATTGAAGTAAAGCCGTTAGAAAATACACAGCAGGTTGATGCTGCATTACTTAATGAATTAATTCAGCATAAAGAAACTATAGCTAGTAGCAATGAAAGCACGCTATCCTCAGCTTTGCCAGCAGACCCTAAGTCTTTGTCAAATGGCACTCATGTAGCATGGTTCTGGGCAAGCCTTATATTTGCAGCATTATGGCTATTAACACTAGGGCTGTGGTGGCGTAATCATTATTCAGCAATAGCCCAACCAGAAAATAAACCTCAGCCGTTTGAAGATGTAAGTATTAGAAAAACAAGAAAATATTTTTTATCTGCTTGCAATAATAATAATCCACATTTGGCACGCCAATATCTACTCCAGTGGGCGGCTAAACATTGGCCACAATCTCCACCAACAGGTCTTAATGACCTCGCCGAGCGTCTAGATAATCGTGTAGCAATTAATATGTTAGTCGCATTAGACCAAACACTTTATAAAAAAGAAGATGATAATTGGGATGGGTATAAATTAACTAAAGTAATTAATAAACTGCCAAAACAACAGAGTAAATCGAATAAGAAAATAGTGCTGCCAGGTTTGTATAGATAACCTGAGGGACGAGGCAAGGTTATTATTTTTTGAGTGCTGGCTTGATGAAAGCGTCCTTTTTCGTCATTCCTGCATGCCTTTAGCAGGAATCTATACCGGGGCCCATCCTGGATTCCTGCTAGAAACATGCAGGAATGACGAAGGGGGGCTTAATTACAAGTTTTGTTCAGTCTTAAGTTGGCATCCCAAAAGTGTAAACTACTTTTGCATCAATATGAAGGATGCTGAAAATTGCTTGCTTTAGCCTTGTAAAATACAACCTAGATCCTACAAGTGATCATACACATAGTGTGTAACAAATTGTTTCATAGAGTGAATTTTATTCTGCATGGAATACTTATTGATATTCCTAAAGAATAAAGTTTACTCTATGGAACAATCTGTTGTACAAAATGTGTATGATCACTTGCAGGATCTAGGTACAATAAAACTCACGTTATGAAACAATTTATTACAGATCACATGCACGATTATTTGCAGGATCTAGGTTCAAGTTGTTAACTATAGTTAGATCTAAGAGACAAGGAAATAATACTTTATCCATTTATGCTTGCCCTTTTACTCTGATCTTTCGTTGGTCCTACGGTTACATAGAATAACTATGCGCCCTACGGACCGCCTCAAATCAGAGTAAAATGACTGTACCTAAATTATTATTTACTCGTCCCTAAATCCTGCAAGGAACATGTATGAAATTCTGTAGTAACTGTAGCAATACGGTTGAATTACGTATCCCTGATGGCGATACATTACCGCGTCATGTTTGCACTTATTGCAATACTATTCATTATCATAATCCCAAAATAGTTGTAGGTTGTATTCCTGAGTGGGAAGATAAGATACTGTTATGTCGTCGCGCAATTGATCCTCGTCGTGGGTGGTGGACTCTGCCTGCCGGATTTATGGAAAATGCTGAGACCTTGGAACAAGGAGCTGCTCGAGAAACTATGGAAGAAGCTAATGCGAACGTTAAGATTAATGACCTTTTTACCATTTATAGTTTGCCGTACATTAATCAGGTGTATGTGTTATTTAGAGCGCAATTATTAGATCTAAATTTCAAACCTGGTGTAGAGAGTCTAGAAGTTATGCTGTTTGATGAAAATAAGATTCCTTGGGACGAAATAGCTTTTCGTGTCATTCATGACTCATTAAAAATATATTTTAATCAGCGCCAGCAAGGAAAACTTGGCTTTCATATGGGGGTTCTTGACAAAGCCCAGTCCATACCACGTAACCCTAATGTCACCATTTAGAACGGTTGGCTTAAAAAGCTTATTCTTTATGTTTAACAGATTGTTACGTGTTACCCGCGCAACTGGTATTTAGGGTGCAAGGTACTAGTCTCAAGACTTAGGTTTTATTTTTTATACCAGATATACTTCGCACGCGATAGTTTCGGATTTTATAGTGTGATAATTTTTGTCAAGAACAAGGCGCTGAAACAAGCGCATAGCTAGCGATGTAATTGTTTCAGTAACGCTGATACTGGCAAAAATTATCTACTAGAAAACCGAAACTATGGCCGTGCGAAGTATATAATGGGTCACTTTATCCGATGCTTATGAAGTTTCTATTTTTATTGCTACTTTGCTTAACTGCACCGTTGGTGTCGGCGAAGCAGCCAGATTTAACTATTGATGCAAAGTCTTATTTCCTATCTGACTTTCAGACCAACCAAGAATTAGCTAGCCACAATGCGCACATGCGTATTGAACCGGCTTCACTTACTAAATTAATGACGGCCTATGTAACTTTCTTGTCGTTGCGACAAAATAAAATAACACTTACCCAGGCAGTATCTGTCTCTACTAATGCTTGGCGCATGATTGGCTCGCGTATGTTTATAGAGCCGAATAAAGCGGTGACTGTTAATGAATTAATACGAGGGATGATTGTACAGTCAGGAAATGATGCTTGTATTGCATTAGCTGAAGTAATCTCTGGATCAGAAGAAAGCTTTGTTCATTTAATGAATACAGAAGCTTTACGTATTGGAATGAAAAATACTCATTTCACTAACTCTACAGGATTGCCAGATCCTGAGCATTACAGTAGTGCTTATGACCTAAACTTATTAGCATCCGCTATTATCCGAGATTTCCCAGAATACTACCCGCTTTATTCATTAAAAGAATATACCTACAATGACATTACTCAGCCTAACCGTAATCGTCTGTTATGGCTAGATCCTCATGTAGATGGTCTGAAAACAGGGTGGACTAGAAGCGCTGGTTATTGCCTAATTACTTCGGCTAAACGTGATCAACAGCGACTAATTTCGGTTGTTATCGGCTCAACCTCTGCCAAAGTACGTAGTATTGAAAGTCAACGTTTACTTAATCATGGATTTCAGTTTTTTGAGACCTTGCAGCTATACCAAAAAGAACAAGAGGTTACAACCATAGAGTTGTGGAAAGGTGCGCAAAATTTACTTAAGGCTGGATTTAACCAAGATATTTACTTCTCATTATCTAAAGGCCAAGCAGAAAAAATAAAAGCAACTATGAAGTATAAACAACCTCTGATAGCTCCGATCAATAAAGGGCAAAGAGTAGGTATAGTAAAATTCACCTTAGATAATGAACCACTCGCGACTTATCCGCTAGTAGCATTAGAAACTATTGATAGTACTAACCTACTTGGTCGTTCTTGGGACAGCTTGCAATTACTATTCAAATAGTCCTACCTAGATCCTAACAAAAGGATAGACATGATATACCTTAACGGCAAGTTTATGCCGATTGAAAAAGCAACAATATCAGTACTAGACAGAGGTTTTATATTTGGTGACGGTGTTTATGAAGTAATTCCGGTTTATTCACGTAAACCTTTTCGCCTGGAACATCATTTGCTGCGCTTGCAACATAGTCTTGATGGCATTCGCTTAAACAATCCTTATGATAATGAACATTGGCATAATTTACTGGAACAAATAATTGATAACAATAAGGGTGAAGATCAATATATCTATTTACATATTACCCGAGGTGTAGCAAAACGTGAGCATGCTTTTCCAGAGAATACTGCGCCTACTGTATTTATAATGAGCAGCCCTTTACCAGAACCACCACAAAAGTTATTGGAACAAGGTGTTACTGCAGTTACCGCCAATGATAATCGTTGGATACGCTGTGATATCAAAGCAATTTCGCTATTGCCTAATGTTTTGCTACGCCAATTAGCTACCGATGTGCAGGCGGCAGAAACTATACTTTTAAGAGATGGTTTTTTAACTGAGGGGTCGTCAAGCAGTATTTTTGTGGTAAAAGATGGCTTGTTATTAGCTCCGCCAAAAAGTCATTTAATGCTACCAGGAATTACTTACGATGTTGTTCTAGATCTGGCAGAAGAAAATAATATTCCATATAAAGTTAGAGAAATTTCTGAAATAGAGTTGCGTGTCGCTGATGAGATCCTACTAACCTCATCTACCAGAGAAATTACCGCAATTACACGTCTTGATGACCAGCCTGTTGGGTGCGGCAAACCAGGCGCACGTTATAGCCAACTGCAGAAACTTTATCAGCACTACAAGAGAACTGTAATGCGTAATGAACTATCATAAGATCTGAATTCTGCAAGTTTATTTGCAAAATCAAAATAAAATATGGCATCCTTCATTATTAGGTTCACATTTAAGGTAGGGTGCGTTTTACGCACCAACGTTATAAATGGCCGTGCATGGAATGCACCCTACTTGTACTTTAGGGCTGATATGAAAGATGCCCAAAACATTTCATAATATTTAAAACTTACGTATGACAGAACAGCCTTCACTTATTGACTATCCATGTGCATTTCCAATCAAAGTGATGGGGAAATCTCAAGAAAATTTTATTCCAACTATATGTGCGATCATAAAATGTCATGATCCTGATTTTAGTGATGCTAGCGTGGAAGTTAGAACCAGTAAGAAAGGTGGTTATTTAAGTGTTACCTGCACTATTCTAGCTACTTCCCGTGCACAATTAGATTCCATATACCAAGAATTATTTAATCATCCAATGGTTACAATGGTGCTTTAGTGTGTGCAACAAAACCTCCGCTAAAAATCAAGCCGCACGAAATAATTATTAAACAATTAGGTGTTGTTGATTATTTTGCTACCTGGCAAGCTATGCAAGATTTCACTAGTAACCGCACAGTCGATACACCGGATGAGATATGGCTGTTACAACACCCACCTGTCTACACCCAAGGCATTGCCGGGAAACCTCAACACCTATTATGTAGTAATGGTATTGATGTCATAAAAACAGATCGAGGTGGGCAAATCACTTATCATGGCCCGGGCCAACTAATCGCTTATCTACTGTTGGATATGCGACGTTTAAAAGTTGGTGTGCGTGAATTAGTCAGAAGAATGGAAAGTGCCGTGATAGACTTATTGCAAGACTATCATATAACAGCAAAAGGTCGGATTGAGGCACCAGGTGTTTATGTTGATAATGCCAAAATTGCAGCATTAGGTTTAAAAATAAAACAAGGCTATTGTTATCACGGCATCGCACTCAATATAGATATGGATCTAACACCTTTTTCTAATATTAACCCATGTGGGTATGCTGGATTGATCGTTACACAAACTAAAGATCTTGGTATTACTGATGAATTTAAGGTGTTAAGCCGCCAGTTCCAAGAAAAATTAATTAAAAATATAACCTAGATTCTGCAAGTGACCGTGCGAAGTATATAATGTGTAACAAATTGTTTCATAGAGTGAACTTTATTCTGCGTGGAATACTTATTGATATTCCCAAAGAAAATGGTTTGCTGTATGGAACAATCTGTTGTGCAGTATGTGTGCGATCACTTGCAGGATCTAGGTACTAGATTAAAGGAAACAATTCTAATCGCCATGACTGTTGAAATACGCCAAAAAGGTGCAGATAAAACTGCCCGTAACCCGATAAAAATTAAACCACAGTCACCTAGTGATTTGTTACGTAAGCCGTCCTGGATACGTGTACGCTCGGCAAATAGTCAAGCGTTCTATGAAGTTAAAAAAATCTTACGAGAACAAAAATTACATACTGTATGTGAAGAAGCATCCTGCCCAAATATTGGCGAATGTTTTGGTAAAGGAACCGCCACCTTTATGATTTTGGGTGACTTATGCACTAGGCGTTGTCCTTTCTGTGATGTTGCCCACGGTAGGCCTAAGCCACCAGATACAGAAGAACCAATCCATCTAGCGCAATCAATTGCGGCTATGAAACTAAAATATGTAGTGATTACCAGTGTTGATCGTGATGATTTACGTGATGGCGGAGCCCAACATTTTGCTGACTGTATTAGTGAAATACGTAAACATTCGCCACAAACACGTATCGAAGTTTTAGTGCCAGATTTCCGTGGAAGACTTGCTGTTGCATTAGAAAAACTTGCCCAGAATCCGCCGGATGTATTTAATCATAATCTTGAAACAGTGCCTCGGTTATATAAACAATGCCGCCCAGGCGCTGATTACGCACATTCATTAAAGCTATTGCAAGATTTTAAAGAAAAATTTCCAGAAACCCCAACTAAATCTGGCTTAATGCTAGGATTAGGTGAGACTGACGAAGAAATTCTAGAGGTATTACGTGATTTACGCGCACATGGGGTTGAGATGCTTACTATTGGCCAATATTTACAACCTAGCATTGGACATTTGCCGGTATTACGCTATGTTACTCCAGAAGGTTTTAAAGCATTTGAAACCGCTGCAGTTAAAATGGGGTTCAGTAATGCTGCCTGCGGACCTATGGTTCGATCTAGCTACCATGCAGATCAACAGGCACAAGATGTAGGACAAGCATAAGCCTATCAGCTTATCTTTACCTAGTATCTTGCATGCTAAATAACCAGCAAAAAATAGCAAACAGTATAGAGACAAGGCATGCCTTGTCTCTTTGTTTTTACGTTCGTAATCTTCCCCCATATCGCACATAAACCATCACGCCATGACTCGACTTATTTTAATTCTATGCATTACATTGTTTGTTACCCCCACTGTTTCTGCCAGAACTTTTGTCTTTACAGCGATACCAGATAACGATGAAACTAGATTAATACAACGGTTTGGCAAAATTGCTACATATTTAAGTGATACATTAAATATTAAAGTTAAATATATCCCCGTCAAATCATATCCTGCAGCGGTTACCGCTTTTCGACATAATCAAGTGCAGTTAGCTTGGTTTGGTGGTTTGACGGGTGTTCAAGCACGTCGCTTAACACCTGGAGCACAGGCTATTGCTCAAGGACAAGAAGATCCAAAATTTAAAAGCTACTTTATTGCACACATCAGTACCGGTTTACAGCTAGCAGATGATTTGCCGCAAGCATTCTATGGTAAAACCATGCTTTTCGGCTCTAAAAGCTCAACTTCAGGCCGTCTAATGCCAGAATTTTATTTACGTAAACAACTTCAAAATACACCAGGTGAAATTTTCTCACGTGTTGGTTTTAGCGGTAATCACTCGCGTACAATTGCTTTGGTACAAAGTGGCGCGTATCAACTGGGTGCAGTTAATTACCAGGTGTGGGAGCAAGAATTGGCTGATGGTAAGATTGATACTAGCAAAGTAGCTATTATTTGGACTACACCAGATTACCCTGATTATCATTGGACTGTCAGAGGTGACATTGATGCTGTGTGGGGTGATGGTTTTGCCGCTAAGCTACAGCAAGCGTTATTTGACATTAACGATCCAGAATTACTTGCAGCATTCCCGCGTAGTGGTTTTATTCCTGCTAGCAATACAGATTATGATGTAATAGAAAGTAGCGCTAAGAATATCGGTTTATTGGATTAATAGTGGCCGAAAAGGACATTCGGAACATTATTCTAGACTTGAAATGTAGCGCTGTAAGTTATGAAAAAAAAACTATCTTGCAGCCTTTGCATTTGCAAATAACTGAAGGTCAACATATAGCGGTTCTAGGTGCTAGCGGTGCGGGAAAATCAACCTTATTAAAAGTAATTTTTAGTCATTTTAATAACACCGCACAACAAACTGCACTTATTCCACAAGAACTTGGTTTAGTTAATAATCTTAGTGTATTTCATAATATCTACATCGGACGACTTGATCAATACAGCACCTTGTCTAATCTAATTAATCTTGTTATTCCTAGAGATAATGCAAAAAATGAAATTATTACGATTCTTAATAAACTATCTTTAAGTAATAAATTATTCACTGCTTGCGGTAAATTATCTGGTGGACAACAACAACGTATTGCTATCGCACGCGCTATTTTCCGCCAAGCCTCGGTATTAATTGCCGATGAGCCAGTTGCCAGCTTAGATCAGCGACAAGCTGAAATTGCTTTAAGTTTAATGACAGCTTCTCACGCCAGCAGCGTATTAGCATTGCATAATACAGATCAGGCCTTGCGTTACTGCAATCATATTATTGGTATCACTCATGGTGAAATCACACTAAATGCGGCAACCGCCGAGCTAAAACCGCAAGATCTTGCTAACATTTACAAAATACCTAATGCTTAAATTAATACCTGATAGCAGAACATCGCAGGTATTAGGTAGCTTTATCTTGCTCGCAATATTGCTGTTTATAACTGGTGATATTTCAATTACAACTGCGACACCTGGAGCTGAATTTCAACGCATGCTGGCAGGTCTGCTACACCCCCAATGGCCACCATTCGACGCATTAACACAAGTATTATTACAAACCATTAGCTATGCCTTGCTTGGTGTTGCAATTGCCGCAATCGGTGGGTTTATTTTATCCTTGTTTTTTCACTGCCGATTAATACGCATAGTCTGCGCAAGTGTCCGTGCCGTTCATGAATTATTCTGGGGGTTGCTACTAATTCAATTATTCGGCTTACAACCTTTGGCAGGCATTCTTGCAATTGCTATCCCTTATACTGGCATACTTGCCAAAATATATGCAGAAATCAAACAAGAAATTCAACAGCGTAAGAAATTATATTTACCTACTCACAGTTCATACCTAAGTCAATTTTTTTACGCTGATTGGCCGCAAATAAAAACTGACTTTGCTAGCTATACGCTATATCGATTTGAATGTGGTTTACGTAGCGGAACAATTCTTGGGTTTATTGGCCTGCCAACTTTAGGATTTCAACTTGAAACTTCATTTATGCAAGGGCACTATGCTGAAGTAGCTGGGTTATTGCTTATTTTTTATGGACTGATTGCCACAGTTCATTGGTGGGGACAATTTAAATTCTGGCCAATCTATTTAGTATTAGCATTAATCTATTTATGGCCAAATATTATTTTTACTGGTAACAATCTTGAATGGTTACTTCATCAACTGATACCGCTACCACTGAGCACAGCAGAGGTTAATTTTTATAGTTGGTTTAAACCAATTCTCACCGAACAGTTGCTACCAGGTTTATGGCAAACCTTAGTCACCGGCCATATTGCACTGGTGCTATCTGCCGCACTAGCATTAATACTTTATCCGCTACTATCACACCACTTTGGTAACCCTGTCACCCGTTGGGGCGGACATATATCTTTAGTAGTCATGCGCTCAACACCAGAACTAATCTTAGGCTTCGCCTTTCTTTTATTATGGGGGCCATCATTACTCCCAGCGATCGCTGCCCTGGCGATTCATAATGGAGCGATCATCGCGCATTTAACTGGTCGCCACAGCAATCATATTGTTTTACGGCCTGATGCACCTAGCGGCATTAACAGCTACAGCTATGAAATTACGCCGCGTTTATTCAATCAATTTCTAGTATTTACTTTTTATCGTTGGGAAGTCATTATGCGAGAAAGTGCATTATTAGGAATTCTAGGATTACATACTTTAGGTTTTTTTATTGACAGTGCTTTTGAAAGTTTCCGTTTAGATGTAGCAATAATACTAATCATTGCTGGAGCAATGCTTAATATTGCAGTAGACAGCGCAGGAAGACTATTGCGACAATATTTACAATTACCTGGCCACCTGGTTATTTCAAATAATCGCTAATTATAAGAAAATATGGGTATCTTTCAATATTCGGTTTACATTTTAAAACAAGGTTTCATATTGAAGTGGTGTTGAATATATACTTCACGCGGTCATGGTTTCGGTTTTCTAATGGATCATTTTCGCCAATACCAGTATTACTGAAATAATTACATAGCTAGCTATGCGCTTGTTTCAGAGCCGTGTTATTGACAAAAATCATCACACTATAAAATTCGAAACTATGACCGTGCGAAGTATAGTTGACGTGAGACATCTCCGAAGCAGGTCTTAAATAATGGAATATGAAAAGCACAGTTCTTTGACACTGACTGGAATGTTAGCAATTCCCACTATGGTGGCTAACTGAAACCTGCTACGATTGTCTGATTATTACATTTGCCGGGGGCTTAATCAGAGCGTCCTGAGGAACGTGCATGGAATAAGTTAGGCAGCTAGCTTTGTATTTAACCTAGATCCTGCGCTAGTTGCCTAATTTATTCCATGCACGTCCCTTAGTCGCTCGATGGCAACGATATTACTCTTTTGATTCAGGATTGAAATGAGACCTAAACTTGATAGGCGCGAATGGTTTAAAAAAGCTGGAGCACTTGCGCTGGGTACATCATCAACACTGGCGTTTCCAAACATCATTAAAGCTTATAATAGTAAGCCTACGATTAAAGTTGTTGGAACCCATGTAACGCTTCAAGAGCCGTTGCGTAAAAAAGCTGAACAAGATTTGGGCATTAACATTGAGTTCTATCCTGGCGGCAGTGCCGAAGTATTACTTAAAGCATCTACCGACCCCAGTTCATTTGATTTGTATGAACAATGGTCAAACAGCATCAAAATTCTCTGGCAGGCCAATGCCACTCAACCTATCGCTATCTCTAAGCTTAAGTACTGGAATGAGATTAATGATTTGACAAAAAAGGGGCGAATTTCAGCTGATGCAAAATTGGGCTTAGGAGATGCGCCATATAAACTTCTTTATACCCAGAAAGACGGCACATTGGCTTCAACCCCGACCGAATACATCAGTTTTATGCCTTATGTGCATAATACCGATTCATACGGTTACAACTCTGCTGTTATTCCTAAAGGCATTCCTTATGAAACGGAGAGCTGGGGCTGGTTACTGGATGAGAAATATAATGGCAAAGTGGCTTTGGTTAACGACCCAACTATCGGTCTTTTTGATGCTGCTCTGGCAGTAAAAACCAGAGGCTTAATGGATTTCAAAGATATGGGCAATATGAGCCGGCAGGAAGTGGATGAATTATTCAGAATTTTGCTGGATTATAAAAAGAGGGGGCATTTTCGAGGCGTATGGACTTCGGTACCCAACTCAGTTGAGTTGATGAAATCTGGCGAAGTAATTATTCAGAGTATGTTTTCCCCGGGGGTCAGTGCGCTTAAAGGGCAAGGGATTCCTTGCATTTATGCTGCCCCAAAGGAAGGTTATCGTGCATGGCATGGGGTAATGTGCCTTTCCAGAGAGTCAACGGGAGAACGCCAGGAAGCTGCTTACGCTTATATGAACTGGTGGCTTTCTGGTTGGCCAGGCGCATTTATTGCACGGCAAGGCTACTATATTTCTAACCCTCAGCGTTCAAGACAGTTTATGTCTACACCTGAATGGGACTATTGGTATCAGGGTAAACCAGCATCTGAGCCGCTAAAAGGTACCGATGGTAATATTTCAATACAACCGGGTGAGATTCGCACAGGTGGCTCCTATATTAAACGCTTTGAGAATGTGGCGATATGGAATACGGTGATGGACAACTACGAATATACACTTTCAAAATGGAATGAATTTGTTTTAACAATTTGATGGACTATGTTTAAAAAACTGAAATTAAAAAACAGAATATATACAGGGTTTATTACCATTGGGCTTATCTCACTGGGTATGGCACTGGTTTCTATTGTTACCTTTTATTATGCAAATGATAATTTTAGCTATTTTGTTCAATCCTCCAGCAAGTCGCACTTGGCTTTAAGCATTTCACGCGATGTTTTAGAAATTCAACGTCAAGCGCTCATTTATACCCATGAAGGCCATCAAAGTGCTGCTGATCGAATGCATGAAATTTATCAACGTATCTCTGCTCAAATTAAGCAGGAGAACCAACAGGACTCAAAATATTTCCAAGAGATTATTAAACACCTTGATACTTACGTTGAAACTTTCAAGCAGGTACAACAACAAAGGACACGACAAGTCACTTTAGTTAATACAGAAATTAGATCTTTAGCATCGGAGGCTGAAAATCATTTTCTCAAACACATTGAGCAGACATCATCGTCAGCAGATATTTCAGCACAGCTAAATAATCAGCGTATTTTAAGTTCACTACTACTGATAGAAAAATATGCCATGCGTTATTTCGATTTGTTAGACTCAAAAGATATTGTTTTAGCAAAAGAATCTATTTTCCGTGTTCAGAATAGTTTACATGCGCTACAAAAACAGCATGGAGCGCAACTAACAGCAGAGCATATATTACAAACCATTCAATATATGAATAACTATGAACAGGTTTTTTTGGAAGCTGTTCAACGAACCCGAGGATATTTAATTCTTGTCAATGTGGTGATGTCGGCTGAAGCCTATGAAATTATTTATCGCTCTAAACGAATGGGTCGGCAGCTGGAACAAGAAATGAATATGATAGAAGCGAATACGCTCGCTTTAATGCAGCAGGTTATTACTATCATGCTTTTGTCTGGCGCCACCTTTTTAATTTTGATTACACTTTTCTCTATTCTGATTAGTCGCAGTATCACTAAACCGATTGCAAGACTCACGGATACATTTATTGCACTAGCCAAAGGCTCGCATCAAACAAAAATTCCAACCTATGAAATTCAGGATGAAATTGGTGCTTTAACTAAAGCAGCTATTGTGTTTAAAGAAAAGAATAAGCAGACTGAGGATTTGTTGACTCAATCAAAACAATTAACTGCTGATTTAGCACGTTCCAACGATGAACTGGAGCAATTTGTTTACACCGTATCACACGATTTAAAGTCTCCACTTGTCACCAGTATGGGATTCATTGGAATTATCCAAAAACTTGCCACTGCGGGAAAAATGGAAGAGGCCGTTGGCAAGCTGGATCGTGTAGTCAATGCAAACAGAAGGATGGGTCAGTTAATTAATGACTTGCTTGAGCTGAGCCGCGTAGGCCGTATTGACACAGACAAAACAGCCATTGATTTAAATAATCTTTTGGATGGTTTTCGTAAGAACCATGCCAACGAGTTGTCAAGTTCAAGTTTTACCCTGGCGTTTGACTCCGAATTTCCAACGCTATATGCAAATGAAAGCAGGATCCTGCAGGTATTTGAAAATTTGCTTGGTAATGCGCTTAAATATGCCACCAACCCCAATGGCTCCGTAATTAATATAGGGGCTAGTGAAGCAGAAGAGAATCACCTGATTTATTTTAAAGATAATGGGCCTGGTATTGATAAAGCGTATCATAAAAAAATCTTTCGCCTGTTTTATCGCTTAAATAATGAAATGGAAGGCACCGGAATCGGCCTGGCAGTCGCAGCTAAAGTAATGAAATTTCATAATGGCAGTATCTGGGTAGAATCCAAACCAAACAACGGAGCAACCTTCTGGTTGAAATTTCCAAAGATCAATGAAGAGACAAAACAATGAGCTCAAAAAAAGAAACAAACAATCGAACTATTTTACTGATTGAAGATAATGAGGACCATGCAGAAATAACACGATTTTATGTCAATGAGTACGCAGCTGATATTAAGGTTGTCTGGCTTAATGATGGTAAAGCTGCTATGGATCATATATTAGAAATTAATGAAAATAGAGAACAAAGCTACCCCTGGTTAATATTGCTGGATATTAAGCTACCCAAATATAATGGTCATGAAGTATTGTCTCGACTTAAATCAAATCAGACACTGAGAGAAATTCCTGTAGTCATGTTTACCACATCAACTTCTAATCAAGACATTGATGCAGCGTTGAAAGGTGGTGCAAACAGTTATATACAGAAACCAATAGAACCCGATGGATATGCTTTCACCATTGCCAAGATAATTGACTACTGGTCTCTAAATCAACATGGAATTATTGTTGACAATCTAAATAAACATGCCTGACTTAATAAAAATTCTTCTAATTGAAGATAATCCCGATCATGAAGAGCTTTTTACGCTTTATCTTGGGATGACTTATTTTGCAAGTGCACAGGTTAAGTGCGTACCCTCATTGCAGAGCGGTAAAGAACTGCTAGCTTCTGATTTTTTTGATATCACATTTTTAGACCTTTCTCTAACAGATAGCAGTTATAGCGAAACAATAGAGCAACTCGACTCATTAAACCACTCATGCCCTATTGTTGTATTAACATCATTGGATGACCGTAATTCGATGATGAATGTCATCAATAAAGGTGCTGATGATTGTTTAAGCAAAAGTAGTCTTAATGATTCAACGCTGGAACGCACAATTCAATACAACTTGAATCGCTGGCAACTACGCAAAGAGTTAAGTGATGAGAGACAGCGCTTGCAGGAAATTATTCGAGGTACAAATGTTGGGACCTGGGAATGGAATATTCCGACAGGAGCGCTCAAAATCAATCAACGCTGGGCTCAAATAATCGGCTATACACTTGAAGAATTATCCCCGGTTACTATTGACACCTGGACAAAATTTATCCACCCGGATGATTTGGAACAATCTGAAAAATTACTGAAAAAACACTTTTCAGGTGAACTCGACTACTATGAATGCGAAGCTCGGATTAGACATAAACATGGCCAGTGGATTTGGGTATTTGATAGAGGAAAAGTAGTTGAGTGGGCCAAAGAAGGTCAGCCAATACGGGCTTCGGGAACACGTGCTAATGTTACCCGTAAAAAAAGGGCCGCAGAAGCGCTACGTCGAGCGAATGAAGAATTAGAAAATAAGGTTAGAGAGAGAACTGCCGATTTACAGGGCGCACTGGAGAAGGCAGAGGAAGCTAATAGGGCCAAGGGGATTTTTGTTGCTAATATGAGTCATGAGTTTCGCACGCCACTTAATGCGGTACTCGGTTTTTCACAATTAATGCTTGGCGATAAAAATATTTCAGATAAGCAACGAAAATATCTCAATTTCATCAATCAGAATGGGCAACATCAACTATCTCTTATTAATGATGTTTTGACTATGTCTAACCTGGAGGATGGACTGACAACCCTTAATCTAAAGACAATTAATTTCATCGAGCTACTAGAGAGTATTATTTATAAGGCTAAAGTGGCCGCTAAAGCGAAAGATATTACTTTTGAAGTCAAATATAGATCAGAGCTTCCCCAGCATATCTTTTGCGACCATGAAAAGCTAAAATTGCTTCTGAGCAATGTTATTGATAATGCGATTAAATATACCAAATCTGGTGGGGTAATCTTGTCTGTTGAAAGCGGGCAGACCGACCGAGACGACTCAACGAAACTTGCTTTTGATGTAGAAGATAGTGGAATTGGTATTCCTAGAAAATTTCAAGAGCATATCTTCGCCCCATTTTTTCAGCTAGATAAGTTGAGTAATAAAGCGGGTGCGGGGCTAGGACTTACGCTTGCTCAGCGCTTCCTAACATTAATGGGAGGAAAGATTAGTGTTAACAGCGAATTAGGCAAGGGAACGATATTCCATATCGCCCTTACTGTGAAGCTGGCAACAGCGGCCAGCTTTGAACCCAATAAGCAACAGAGCTCTAATATTGTTGATATAGAACCCGATGGCAATAAGTATCGAATACTGATTGTTAATGGCAGAGAAGATGAGCGGATTCTACTGCAAAACTCCCTTGAGTCAGTCGGCTATTCAGTACGTGTGGCTTGTAGTGGACAACAGATGATTGACCTCTATAAAGAGTGGCATCCACAGATGATCTTGATAGATATGTCCATGGATAATAGTATGAATACAGTAAAGGTTATTAGAGCACTTAACGGGGGAGCTGAAGCAATAATTGTTGCAGTATCCGCATTTTCGTTTGATGAAATGGGAAGTGACAAACTGCCTCCTGAACTGGATGACATTATGACTGTTCCTATTAATCAGGGTGAGTTATTTGAGCTTATGGCAAAACATTTGGGGCTAAGCTATCGATATGAAGAAAAGCCTGAGGAGCTACCTGACCTGCAAGAAAAAGACATGAAGCTAGTCGCCAAAGACCTGGATATTCTAGATAATGAAATCAAGGCTGCATTGATCAATGCTACGAATGCGTTAGATATCGAGCAAACACTAAAAATAGCGGAAAGTATTAAAAAAACTGAGCCAACGTTGGGAAATGCCTTAATTGCTTTGGTTGATAATTTAGACTTCAAAACTTTGAAACAGCTTATAAGTTCAGGTGACCAAGAGGTATAAAGTGTACTAGCTCAGACCTAATCTGACACATCACCGGGAATCAGGCGCCAGTAAGGAGAAGAAGCCAGTATTCTCTGGAAAATAAAGAGCTGGCATGATGGAAAGGTATTTAAACACATTTTTTAACGAGGGGAGAGGTTATACGCGCAGATACATTCAAGCAATGGCTGGAAGAGAAGGGGTGCCGTTTTGACGAATATTCCTATGATCGCGGACAAGGACGCCAGTTATGTCGTTAAATTTGAAGGCAGGAAATCTGTTTTACTGCTTGCCGAAACGCACTGGGAACTTAACGGAGAGGAGATCGGGCGGGTGGTTGAAGAACTTGGCTTGATAAAGTGTCAGGCATTGTATTATGTACGTAGTCTGCAAGTTACAATGCCTGACACTGTTTATTTTAATGTTGGACCTGACACCTTTTTGCTTTGCTTGCCATTTGCTAGTAGTTAGCATCTAATAGCGACTTGAATCACTGTGGATGGTGACCTTCCTACAGAGGACTTTCACCTCATTAGTTCACGCCCATGCTGGGCGTACACAAACGCATGCACACGGACAGCCTAGTCGCTGCGCTCCCAGTCTGCCGGTTATGCGAGACGATAAAAAAATTCATAACCTATTGGGCTTGAGGAATATTTTAGACAAGTATTTTAACCACCTACCGATATAGATAAGAATGTGACTAATTAGGGGGCAGACGACGGTTCCCTGGTACTATACAAAGGATACAAAGGATACAAAGGATAGTGTAAAGGACAAGCAACCCATGCATACTCTAGTTATTTTCCTTCTGTGGCTATTCTTGATGGCCCCCGCAGCCTCTGCGATTGAAAACCATATCCCCAAACCCCTGAAGGCCTGGATTCCCTGGGTACTTGAGGGTGAAGAATCGATCAATTGTCCCTTTGATTATCAGGATTTCAAAAGCCACCATTGCGCTTGGCCCGGAAAACTAACACTTGATGTAACCAAAGAAGGTGGTCAGCTGAATCAGCACTGGATGGTATTTGAGAAAAGCTGGATAACGTTGCCCGGTGATGATCGACATTGGCCACAAAGTGTGAAGGTCAATGGTAAAGCGCTGCCGGTGGTGAAACATAAGAACAGGCCCAGCCTGTTTCTTCAAAAAGGCACGTACACAATAGAAGGGCGTTTTATCTGGAAGTCGTTGCCTGAATCATTGTTACTGCCAAACACCGTTGGTCTGGTGCGCCTTATGTTGAATAACCGGTTGGTTGAGTTTCCGCGCATTGAGCAAAATGGAAAACTGTGGCTCAACGAGCAAACGTCCGGCAAGTTAAGCAAGGAAGAGGACCGGCTGCAGGTTGAGGTGTTTCGTCAGGTGATCGATAACATGCCCCTGCAACTGGTCACCCGGCTGGAATTAAACGTGGTGGGTAAGGCACGAGAGATTACCCTGGGGCCTGTACTACCGGAAAAATTTATTCCCTTAAGCCTGGGTGGCCAGTTACCCATGCAGCTCGAATCGGATGGCATGTTGAAGCTGCAGGTTCGTCCCGGCAACTGGACTGTGCAGGTGGTGGCCCGTTACCCAGGTGAGGCCACTACATTAGCCTTACCTAAATCCAGTTTACCTGACACGGAGTTGTGGGCATTTAAGGCACAACCCTCGTTGCGTCTGACAGAAATTGTGGGCGTTGATTCTGTAGACCCGCGCCAGACCCGTATTCCACAGGAATGGCAGAATTTACCCGTTTATCGCATGGATAAAACGAAGAGTTTCCAAATCACGGTCAAGCGCCGTGGTGATCCGGAATCTTCACCCAACGAACTGCAGTTAAACCGTACCCTGTGGCTGGATTTTTCCGGCAAGGGTTTTACCTTTCAGGATGAGGTGTCGGGCCAATTGCATCGGGGCTGGCGCTTGAATATGAGCTCGGAATTGCCGCTGGGTCGTGTCGAAATTAATGGCTTAAGCCAGTTGGTGACCAAAACCGTCGATAAGGGTGAGCAAGGTGTTGAAGTGCGCCATGGCCAAATCAATATGGTGGCGGATGGCCGTATAGAAGAACGAACGGGTTCTGTGCCTGCAGTCGGCTGGATGGAAGATTTTCAGCAAGTGAATACGCAGTTGAATTTACCACCGGGCTGGCGTTTGTTTTCAGTAACCGGTGCGGATTCCACTAGCCAGGCGACCTGGATAGAGAAATGGTCGCTACTTGATATTTTCCTGGTGTTAATTGGCGCGCTCGCCATTCATCGTTTGCTAGGAGTGAAGTGGGCGATTGTGGCTGTGACGTGTTTCGTACTGACCTGGCACGAAGCCGGGGCACCGCACTTTATCTGGCTGCTGGTGATTGCCGCATTGGGATTACTAAAAGTCGCGCCACCTGGCCGCTTACGTAATGCCTCTGTTGTGTTTCGACATGCCTCCATCCTTCTGCTTATTGTGACGGTGCTTCCTTATATGGTGCACACCGTGCGTACGGCAATTTACCCGCAGCTGGATCAGGCGACGCATATAACTAATTACCAACAACCCATGTCTGTGACGGCTAATAAGCCAGCGGCCCGCGAATACGTGGATGCTGCTGGGCTAGCTGATGAGTTAAGAGAAGAAACCATGGGTGCTATAAGCAGTGCACCTATGTTGCCTAAGGCACCGAGAGAGTTAAAGAGACAAAAGTCGAAACTCTTTTCCAGCTACTCTGAGTACACCGACACTTATGACCCTAATTCCAAGGTGCAGACGGGCCCAGGCTTACCTGAATGGCAATGGAGTTCAATACCCATTAGCTGGAGTGGCCCTGTACAGCAAGGGCAATTGTTGAATCTGGTTTTGTTGCCGCCCTGGTTGACCGCGATTTTGCAGGTGATCAGTGTGTGTTTCGTACTAGTACTCACCTTATGTCTTGCCGGTGTACGGTTTGAGAGGCGCAAATTATCGGTGGATGTGGTGAAGTTTGGGTTAAGTGGGTTGTTTGTATCAACGCTCTTATCATCGTTATTAATTTTTACGCCGAGCAGCGCGCAGGCAGAAATACCCACACCAGAATTACTCAAAGAATTAAAAGAGCGTTTGCTGAAGCCACCGGAGTGTTTGCCGGATTGCGCGCAGATTTCACAAATGAAGCTCAGGATAACGCCTGATTTGATGTCGATACGACTTGAGGTTCACGCAGCGGAGGGGGTTGTTATCCCTCTGCCTAGTCAACTAGATGTCTGGACACCGAGCCAGGTGGTTATAGATGGGCAGATATTATCGGGTAACAAATTAAGCGCGTCTGGTTTGATGTCTTCTGGTGGCAAAACTGTGGCGGTGTTGCGCGGCAAAAACAATGCACTTTGGTTATCCGTACCGAAAGGGCTGCACCAGATTGACCTCAGTGGGAGCATGCCGCCGGTAAGAATGCTGCAGTTGCCTTTACCGCTTAAACCTCATCGCATTGAAATGAATGTGAATGGATGGGAAGTCAAAGGTGTGCATGTAGATGGCAAAATTGAGCAGGCTTTGCAGATTGAACGCATCGAAGAGGCAAGCAAGGCCGCCAAAACTTTTCAGCAATCTATTCTTCCACCTTTTGTTTCGGTAAAACGCATTTTACGGCTCGGGCTGGATTGGAGAGTGGATAATGAAATTACCCGTGTTTCTCCAACGGGCAGTGCTATTGCTATGGAAGTGCCTTTATTGAAAGGGGAATCGGTTATCAGTGAGGGCGTACGGGTTAAAAATGGCAAGGCGATTATTCACTTTTCTCCGCATGACCGGGTGGTGAGTTGGCAATCTATTTTAACCAAAGCGGATGTGCTGACATTAGAGGCCGCGGACAATCCTGATTGGATGGAGCAATGGAATCTGGATGTAAGCCCAGTATGGCATGCAGAATCCCAGGGACTGCCAGAGATACATCACCAGAGCGGCAAGGGAACACGGTTCCCGGAATGGCGGCCGTGGCCGGGTGAAAAATTAACCATAAATATCACCAAGCCAGCAGGCATCGAAGGACGTACGCTGACCATTGATCGTTCTGAATTAATTATCAATCCAGGCAAACGCGCGACCGATACTAGCCTTTCATTTCGTATTCGTAGCTCCCAGGCAAGTCAGCATACGGTGACCTTACCCGATGGCGTAACGCTGAAAGATGTATCGATTAACGAACAAACACAGCCCATTCGACAGGAAAACGCACAGGTCGAAATTCCGATAACGCCCGGCACTCAAAACATAGTTATACGATGGCAGGATTCAGTGGGTATGGGCAGCATGATACGAACTCCCAAGGTGAACATAGGCGCGGATAGCGTGAATGCTTCAATACAGGTTTCGATTCCAGAAGATCGTTGGGTGCTATTAGCTGGCGGACCACGTCTTGGCCCCGCCATTTTATTCTGGGGTGTGCTGCTGGTGACGATACTAATTGCTATTGGGTTGGGCAGAACCACTATTACGCCACTAAAAACGCATCACTGGATACTGCTCGGCGTTGGTCTGACTCAGGCGCACCTGATTGCAGCACTATTTATAATCGGCTGGTTCTTTGCGATGGCATTTCGTGAAGAGTATGCTGACAAAATCAAACCTAATAGCTTTAACCTGGTTCAGGTGTTATTAGCGTTGTTAACTGTTAGCGCAATGCTGGGTCTTATTGTCGCACTTGGGTTTGGTTTGTTGGGTTCGCCGGATATGCAAATTACAGGTAACGGTTCACACAGTTATTTATTGAAGTGGTTCGATGATCGTGCCAGCGAGTTATTACCGTCTGCATGGGTTATCTCGGTTTCGATGTGGTTTTATCGGGCGTTAATGTTGTTGTGGTCATTGTGGTTAGCCTTCGCATTATTGGGATGGTTGAAATGGGCATGGCAGTGTTACACCACAGATGGCCTATGGCGTAATAAAGAGTTGATCCGCAAAGCCGATGGACCGGATGATGCGGTGACGAAAGAAAGTAAGAAAGCTAAAAAAGATCAATGGACGGAATAGATCCTAGAGCAATGTTAGCCCATCTTTCGATTTAAGTGAAAGCTTTTTATTATTAATCAAGAATATATCTGTTAATTAAAATGTATTATGGCATCGCAAATTAAGTTTTACTCTCGCTTTCTTATAAAATCTATACAATCGTTTTTTGAACTGATCCAGGCTTTGCCGATATTCCCAATGCAGCATAGATTTATTTTTGGTGAGGTTCTGCCTGGGTAGCACTACGTAAATGAATTGTTTTGCCATCTTTGCGCTGTAGAATAACGGTAATCCGCTGTTGATTTTCCATCTTGGAGCGTATCGTTTGCCAGCTATCAGAAATTCCTTGCGCTTTTGTTTCCAGTTCTTGGCTTAGTTCAAAAGAAAACAATGCTGTTTGAGAGCCTGATAGCCTGACAAAAATATGAAAAAAAGGGAAAATAGCTGTTATTTAGCCAATGATAACTCGTCCTCAATTATACAAAACCTTATCAGAACTACTATTCTTAAGCCAATGGAGGGATGTACGTCATAAAATCACTTTT
>JAJFJL010000072.1 GCA_021774055.1 Nitrosomonas sp.
TAAACATTTCAGAGCTATTGCTACACGATATGACAAACTAAAGCGAAATTTTAAAGGATCTGTAGCCTTGGTTTGTGCGCTCTTATGGTTGCCTATGTGAAACGGCAACAGCCCCTAGTCAATTTATTTTTTTTAAATAAACTACGTATGACTAGACTACCAGCTTAGAACGGGACAAGATATGGCATACTTCAATGCCTGCCCACCGTCATTCCTGCATGCCTTTAGCAGGAATCCATACCATACCAGATCCACCCGGATTCCTGCTAGAAACATGCAGGAATGACGAGGGGGACGTAACAAGTTTTGTCCCATCTTAAGTTGGTAGTCTATGACTACACCCTGTTTAGTCTATGGTTATATATATACTTCGCGTAAGCTACATCTACAGTTTTTATAGTGTGATGTTTTTTTATTATTTTGATATGAAACAATTTGTTGTACATTGCACGTACTGGTACTTGTAGTATCTGAGTTATACTGAGAATTGAGGCTTTGAGGGAAATCTGGATTATTTATCGTTAAAGGGTTTGTGTTTGGACGTAAATTAAACATCACTATAATACCTAGATCCTGCAGGATCTAGGTATTAATCTTTTAAAGTATATTTATCGACAAAACACCTGCTATTTCTAAATAAGATGAGAACAATTGTATTAAAACCTACCACACACAACCCTCAACTAACATCAAGCCAATTGCGCTTCAATCGGTTACTAAATCGTATTGAAAGGCTCAAAGATCAACTTGCCGAGGCACAGTCTGTTAGCGATGCACATCGCCCTGTGTACCACCAAACAATTGCACCACTTCGTGAATGCTATCATTCAGTTATGCAAGAATTAGCACTATGGCTTGATTATTGCTTACAGCGTAAAGGATTGGAATACACATATCAACAAATTGCTACTACCGTATTGTGTGATATTTGTGAACAACTTGCAGAGCAGGGTTACGAAGAAATGCAAGTTCTACATGACAAACACAGTAATGAAAGTTTAGCAAAAAAGAAACAAGATATTATTTCAGAATCACATGTGATAATAGAAAGTGTACTAAGTAAGTCGTCGACTGATGATAGGCAGTTAAATAATGTGTCTATGGAGCATAAATATCATATATTAGAAGATACATTAGAAGAATATCAATCAGTTAGAATGCATAGAAAGGAATCTATTGTCTCTCAACGTAAAGCTAAAATAGTGCAGCAAGAAGCAGAAAACTCATTTCGTAGAATATTTCGCCAGCTCGCCAGTGCATTACATCCAGATCGTGAAAATAACTCGAATGAGCGTGCTCGTAAAACAAATTTAATGAGTGAAGCGAATGCTGCTTACGGTCGCCGTGATTTAGTAGCATTATTACAAATTCAACTTAGAACCAAACTAATTGATGTAACATCTATTGCTAAAATGGCAGAAGAAAAGGGTGATTCACTAACTCTGCTGCTTAAACAACAGGTTGAAACTCTCAAAAATGAATTAAATAGTTGTCATGATGCTATACGTGACGAGTTCTGCTTACAGCATGGAGAGATTATAAGTGCAGCTAGTTTACGTCGTAATCTTCAAACCGCAGAAATATCCTTAAATCAAGATTTGCACGATATACAACAGGATTTGCAACTTATAAAGAATGATAATGAATTAAGAAACTGGCTAATAGATCAGAATCCTAATTCTCAGATATCTGTTAATGATGATTTAAAAAACTGCAGGTTCAATTAGTTTCATTATAAATCAATATATTCTTCAAAAATTATCAAACTTTAATTGAAACGGTGGCGGACATAGTTTGGAGTACGCAAGAATAACGATGGCTAAATAAGCACAAAAAAATATTATCCGATTTTTTTATCTATTAAAAGTGTGCTACCAACTTAGGGTGAGACATTAGTAGAATTAATTAGGTGAGCGGTATGAAGTAATATTCAATAAAGCTACCGGCGCTAGATAACATACTTTCAAAATTATTTGAAAGCTCCCACCCCATATGACATCAAAAAGTAGCTATTACCAGCAGTTATTGCATGTGATGCATGGAATGCACCCCACCTAATTTCATATGTTTCATGGTAACCAATTTTCTTATTGGAATTACAAAGCAACCCCTCGCCTTACTGGCACCTTCATTTTACAAGTGTATAAACTACTTTTGTATTGATATGAAGGATACCAAAAATTGACAAAGAAGAAATTCTTACGTAGCATTAAGCTGTTCGTGTGATTATTTCACACATACTCACCGAGAACCCAAGTTAGTCATAATTTTTATCAATCATACATTTTAAGAGGAGAATTCTAATGAATAATTATCGTGCAATTTTTCAATTAGTTTCATTACTGTTAGTATCAATTTTGTGTGTGTCAGTTGTATTTGCAAAAGGTTCAGAGCTTGAGTTTAAGGCAGCGATAACTGGAATTAATCAGCCAGCAGATGGTGATGGGGACATCACAGTTAGCTTGTTTTCTGGTTCATCAGATTTTGATGTTTCAATAATCATTACTGAAGATACAAAAATTGAATTGAATGGTGATCGACTTGTCATTTCCGAATTAGCGGTAGGTGATTTGGTTAAAATTCGTGCATTTTTTGTTGCGGATGGAATTGTTGCTGAAGAAGTAGACATATTAGAAAGCAGGCTTGGACAATTCCGACTGCGTGGTGTAATAGATAACGTGACTTCTTCAGATGATGAAACAGTTATAGAATTATTAGGAATTCAGGTTGTTATTAACTCTCTAATTCCTATAAGAGACCGTTCTTTAGGTACCAGCATATTAGTTGAATCATTGGTGGTTGGTGAACTCGTTGATGTAAAAGGAAGAATAAGCAATGATATATTCCTAGCCCAGCGTATTGAAATAGGAAAAAGGAGGGAAGGGCATGTAGAGTTTGAGGGGGATATTATTAGCACTGAAGGTGATTTAATAATAGTGAATACCCGAAGTGGTGCAAGTCTAAGTGTAATTCTTGATGCTACCACTAAAATTCGAGGCAACTTGATTGTTGGTGCATTTGTTGAGGTTGAAGGTTTTCTTAATCAATTACTTCAAGTTGTTGCCCAAGAAGTTAAAGTAGATAGTAACGGTAATGGCGATTCAGGTGATGATAATCATAATAGTCGTAATGACGATGATGATCGAAACGACAACAACAGGAATGACGACGATGATGATGATGACGATGATGATCGAAACGACAACGGCAGTAATGGTAATAATATAAATGGAGCTAAGGTCTTTCGTGAAGTTTCGTTGCAAAATATTGCGGGTAACTCAAGGATAGAAGGAAAAGTAAAATTTAAATATGAACCTAAAAATGACGGTATTAAGCAAGAATTAGAAGTAGAAATTGAAAATGCCGAAATAAACACAGCTTATGGTATTACAGTAGATTTTGGGAATGGTGGTGTAGATTTAGGTTCGATAGTTACAGATGGACGAGGTGATGCAGAAATAGAATTTAAGAGTGACCCTCGAAGAAATGATATACAAATAAGCAGTATTTTGCCAGATAATAAAGATGTACGTGATATTCAACATATAGAAATCACATTAGGGGGAGATATTATTTTACAAGCAGACTTTTGATTAATTGATACAGATACTTTCGCAGGATTTTAAATCCTGCGAAAGCCTAAAAGATATAACGTAAGGTAATGCCTGAACCCCATTCTGGACTTCGCTCTGAGAAGCCTTTTAAACCATAAATATTAAATCTAAGATTGTTACTAATTCTATGTGAGTAATAGGTTGATAATGTCCTTGAGTCTTGCAAGCTTACTGCAGATTGACCAATATTAAAGCTAGTTCCAATCATTGATTTAGTTGTTATTCGATACCCCAAACCCGCACCGCCATAAAAAACGTTGCGAAAGTTAACACTTGATGGGTCGCCAAGGATTCTGTAACCAAAGCTTGCTCTAAGGTTAAAGTCGTCAATTGATTTAAAAAGATCACCTTGGATGGCATAATCTACTTGTCCACTTCCTAAGCGGCGAGAAGTACTCGCTGTCGGAATTTTAATCCGACCAGTAACATCAAAAGCAGTTTTTGAAGCCTTGTGATAAATTAAATTATAAGTAAGTGCAACAACAACATCACCTAAACCTGATTGTGTCCGCCTTTCAACCGCCTCGTTTGTAGTATTTGGTGCAATAATTATGTCTTGATTTGAGGTGGTTTCTACTGTTTCAAGGTCATCATCTGAACTGGAATCATCACCACCTGAGTCAAAATCATCATCATCTGAACTGGAATCATCACTACCTAAGTCAGAATTATTATCACCTGAGTTGGAACCATCACTACCTGAATCAGAGTTATCATCATCTGAACTGGAATCATCGCTACCTAAGTCAGAATTATTATCGTCTGAGTTGGAATCATCATCACCTGAATCAGAGTTATTATCATCTGAGTTGGAATCATCATCACCTGAATCAGAGTTATTATCATCTGAGTTGGAATCATCATTACCTAAATCAGAGTTATTATCATCTGAGTTGGAATCATCATCACCTGAGTCAGAGTTATCATCATCTGAGTTGGAATCATCATCACCTGAGTCAGAGTTATTATCATCTGAGTTGGAATCATCATTATCTGAATCAGAGTTATTGTCATCTGAGTTGGAATCATCATTATCTGAATCAGAGTTATTGTCATCTGAGTTGGAATCATCATTATCTGAATCACTATCAGCATCAGAGCTATTATCATCTGGTGTTAATTCATCAATACTAGGGCCAAGAAAAATTCCTCCACCTGCCCCGCCTCCAACGAAACCACTTCCTCCTCCAAAATCACCACTAAAATCACCTCCAATATTACCTCTGCCAACACCACTGCTATCATCTACACCACCAATTCCTGGACCGATTACATTGCCAGAACCAGTAATATTGATATAGGGAACAATTACTCGAACAGATGCACGCCCAGATTTATAACGTGCAGTGAAAGGTACATGCCAAATGTCGGTTGAAGTAGTACTGCCATAGTTACCACTAGTAAAATTACCACCAATACCAAAACTAAATTCATCTGCAAATGCTGTATTGTGACCACAAACAAGTGATGCAATAACAATTAGATGCGTATGTTTCAGTGATCTTCTGTACATTAATTCCACATGATGTTTTATTTTGATTACAAATTATTACCGATCAACGATCAAAGTGATGGTCAAAATCACGATGATGGTGATCATCAAAGTCTCTACCATGATCTAAATTATCATCAAATATTTCATCTAAAGCATCAAAATCTGTTGACTCGTGGGCATGTTCATTTAATCCATCATGTGAGTCAAAATCATGAGACCTATCTCCATGTTCATGTTCATGTTCATGTTCATGTTCATGTTCATGTTCATGTTCATGAAGATGATCAGAGGTATCTAAACTATGCTCTGTCGTGGTGTGTGCATCATCTGTATGTTCTGTTTGTTCATGTTCAGATGATGAACCGTGCGTATTTGTTTCTTGCTCTAATTTATGTTCACCAACAGCATCTTTATCTTCATGGATACTATGTTTATTTTCTTCTGAACGATCTTCCGACTGTGAATTATCATCCTCATTTAAAGCATGATCTGAATCATTCTGTACATCGTTATGATCTTTATTTAGATGATGACTGCTATCCGTATGACGATCTTCATCATGGAAAAATGATGCATGCCTTAGTTCAATATGGCCAGCAATAATACCTTTAACTGGATCCAATCGGCCACTCACTTGAATCAACTGATTAGGACTGAAACTTGATGCGTCATCACTAGAAACTTGCACATCTGGTTCTAAGGTGATTATCTGATTATTCATATGCAGTTCTTGTCCATGTATCTCATGAACATAACCTTCGATCACCATATGTTCTACGTTATCCATGCTATGGAGGGTTGGGTCAACTTGGATATGTTGCGCTTGCAGACTTTCATTATCCCAGTGACCACCAACAGAAACCTCCGTACCAAGTGCAATGTGTTGCGGTCTCTCTTCTTGCGGATCAAACTCAACTCTAGTGCCATCAATAGAGAATCCATTGGCATCAATTTGTGTAACATGACCATTGATTCTTGCTTGTGTAAATTCTAGGTTAGTTCTGATATGTGAAGCAACCACTGTGCCATCAGTTAATCGATGCCCACTAACTTGCACCCATTCATCTGTTTTTAGATTAGTAAGAGCTGTTTGTTCATGAACCTGTACAGTTTGATCCAATACCTGAAACTCACCGGCAGCTAGATTAACCTGACTAATTGGTCCAACAACAGCATGAACAATGTCTATATTACTGGCATTAACTTCATTGCCAGCACCCTGTGCACGTACCACAACCATTTGACCAGCGGTAAGATCTTGTGCGGATGATAATTCGCCATCCACAGATATACTGGTGTCAGCATCATAATGAATTTCAACGCCATTGACACAAAGACTAGCAAACCCAGTAATGATGCCAACAATACCGGTACCACCAAGTCCACCTTCTGTTGCCACTTGTACGCCAGTACCACCAATACCACTTTCTATATTTCCCGTACCACCAATGCCACCATCATCAATCCCTGTCCCACCTATTCCAGATTGTGCAACAATTGCACCAGTACCACCAATGCCTGAGTTAACTGCAGCAATCGGGTTAAATCGTGCACCACCATTACTACAAGCATTTGCAAAAGCATCTATTGGAAATAGCAGCATCAATAGAGTAATACCAATGGCATGGATTGATAAACGACTTAAAAAAGTATCAATAATCATGTGCATATTTATTTATCGTTGTCTTTTTTTATGATTGTTTTATTACTGGGAGTATCTTTTTTATTAACAGGGGGTTGTGATTCAAGCTGTTCACTAAAGAAATATATGCCAAAAGTCATACGGTTTTGTGAATTATTTTCTTGTTTATCTTTTTTTTCTAATTCAATCGCTTCTTTATTAATCGCCAGTAGTGATTGCATGCCAAGTGATTCAGCTTGTTCAGCAAGTGACTGAATAGAATCTGGACTTAATGCGTCATAGTAAACGCTACGCTCAATAAAAGAACGGTCTTCATATAACATATTGTGCGTGGCAGCGGCCGCATGGTCATGCAAGTTGTGACCAAAGTAAAAGGCTTTTTCTTCAAAACCTTTAGTAGGAATAAAGGCTTCTACATTCAAACAAACTCGTTTCTTATCATCAAAATGTACCACGCCTAATCGTTGATATTCATCCAGGACAACACGTGAGCGAATGTCTCTACTCACACTAGACACCAGTCCTTCAAAAGAAATATCCCCGCCTTCTTTTTTAAAAAGTGGCAATGGCTTGGGGTGATTATTGCTATCCAAATAACGGGCATCACTGGTCCATATACTAATAAAACGCGCCCCCATTGAAACAGCTTCTGGAATTATTTCTGGTTTTGAATCAATACCAGGTCGTAAGCGTTTAATATCTTTACGGTGAACACCTGTCAGTAGACTTAAATAACTGTCACTCGAAGGTTTGCTACCCAGCATAAATTCTTTGTCAGCCACCTCAACAAATAATTCTTTGATTATATCAATAAGATAACTATAGGTTATGCCTTTTGACAGCATCAGTTTAATGAGTGGGCGCAATACCTTACGTAGCGCTGAAATTAGTGCAGGCGAGACCGTTGAAATCGGTCGATTTTTATTAGATGCGGCCATAACTTATTTTTTTACAATAAAAAAAAATCATAACATAACGCGGGAAAAAGTTACACAAACGTATTGACAAGGGAAATATTCCAGCTTAAAACATATCTGTTCGCGGGTATAAATTACACTAAAAACAGATGATGATGTCAGAATGATTTCTATGATCAAATAGCAAGTGGAAAGAAAATGCATGAATTAAGTCTTAGGGCTTCATTACCAGAAATTTTTAATCCAATGAAACCGTTATCTCAGCAAAATTAAGTTACCCCCGGCAAAGCCAGGGGATTACATTATTTATTTATTATCCTGTAACATTCCAATTTATGCAGAAACATAACAATTCTTTATACGTCTGCTGCATGCTATTTGTACTTCGTGTAACTATCAAATTATAGGTATTAAAAATGAATGATCAATTACTTAAGCATTTGCGAATATCACAAATATTGTCATTAATCGCTATAACTACATTTATCTCCACCGCATCTGCAAATATCTTCGCCAAAGACCAAGGAGTCACATTTGAAGATGTTTCTGACTTATTAGGTTCCTATAGTAGAACAGCAACAGCTACTGCAGGTATTGGTGGTATTGCTTGGCTGGACTATGATCAGGATGGAGATCTTGATCTTTACGTCACAAATGGTGAAGGTGCTGCCAATGGGTTATTCCGTAATAATGGTGATGGAACATTTACTGATGTTAGCGTAGCTGCTGGTGTTGACAACCGACTTGGTAACACCGGTGTTGTAGTAGGAGATATTGATAACGATGGTTTTCCTGATATTTTCTTAACCGGAGAAGGGAGAATTGCTGGACCCACTCAAACACCAACGCGGATGTATCACAACAATGGTGATGGAACCTTCACAGACATCACTACAACAAGTGGTTTAATCGGCTCAGATTCAGCGGCAGCCGCCGCTATGGGTGATATTAATAATGATGGTTATCTTGATATTTTTATTGCAAGCCCTGGCCATATTCCTTTTGCTACCGGTCCAGGTACAGGAACCTCCGATGAAAATAAGCTGTATCTAAACAATGGGGATCTTACCTTTACCGATATTACGGCATCAGCCGGTGTTGGTGGACTTTACATTGACTCATTTGGCGATACTGTCAGTGATGGTGCTTGTGTTGTCTCATTTAGCGATCACAATAATGATGGTTTACCTGATATTTTTGTCGGTAATTGTAATGGCTTCTTCTCACCCAATATTGACACCCCACCTCTTGTTGTCCGTCCAACACCATTAAACTTATATCAAAATAACGGTGATGGTACTTTCACTGATATTGCTATTTCAGCTGGTCTAAATTTACCAGGCCTCTGGATGGGATTGGCATTTGGTGACTATGATAATGATGGTGATCTTGATTTGTTTGTCACCAGTATGGGAACTGCTGCCCAGGGCCTATATCCTCATGCACTATTTCGTAACAATGGTGATGGTACCTATACTGAGGTTGCCGCTGAGGTTGGTATCACAAACTCAGAATTTAGCTGGGGAACTACCTTCGCTGATTTTGATAATAATGGTGGCTTAGATCTTTACCAAGTAGGCGCACTTCCTTTATTCGGAATGATTGGCCCAGGAGCTGCAAACCCAGGTCGACTATATTTTAATGATGGCAATGGCAGGTTCACCGAAGATAGTGCTGCAACAGGCATTGATTTAAGCTTAAAATATACTTCTGGTTTAGCGCAGGCAGACTATAACAACGATGGCTTTATTGATATTGCTGTTATGACAGCTCCATTTAGTGCTGGCCCGTTAACTGTAGTTAGTGAAGATCTTGTATTACTACGTAATCAAGGTAATGACAATAATTGGATAACTGTTCGCCTTATTGGAACGACAAGTAATCGTGACGGTATTGGTGCAATTATTAAAGCAAAAACAGGTAATAAAAAACAAATACGTGAGGTTCGTGCTGGCAGCAGTTTTGCATCGTCAGAATCACCTTGGCCAACATTTGGCCTTGGGGAGCATAGTCAGGCAAAAATCGTGGTAACTTGGCCATCAGGATTAATTGAAGAATTTTCTAACAATCAAGCTAATCAAACAATAACATTTACTGAAGGTACTGGAGAAAAGTACATAAATTCAGTGGCAGAAGTTGATGTAGATACACTGACGATTACAATCCCACAAGTATTTATAGAAAACTCAGGGGTATTTAGCGCACAATTAGATTTAGTTGATGCTGATTTGTTAACGTTTTCACTAGACCCAGCAAACTTAAAAACAGTCGACCTATCAACTTCGGATGTATCTACTTTTAATACATCTACAAATATATTGCATTTGCCTGATTTATATATGGGTGATCGTAAGTTTGATGCTACGTTACAACTAACCGGCACAACTGAAGGTTTATTTCAATTTGAAGTCACTAATGTTCAGTAAACATGTATAAGATTTGTTGCATGCCTATTGCGACATTATCGTTTTAAATTCATAGCAAGTAGACTCTTGTAAATAATTGAAATAAGAGTCTGCTTGTTATTTATTCATGCACGTTCCTTAGAACTTAAATTAAGCTGTATTTGAAATTTATCCCCTTCAAACTCAACAATATCTCCAGCAACAATTTTCCTTCGCTTTCTAGTTTCTATTTCTCCATTAACTAAAACTTGGCCTTCTGCGATAACCGATTTTGCTCTGCCACCGCTAGAAACAATCCCTTCAAACTTCAGGATTTTATATAGCTCAACCGGCTCTTTTGAAAGTGTAACTTGTCTCATTGATCACTCCCTAGTTCTGCATAGTCAATATAGCCTTCAGCACCACCTCCATAAAATTTATCAGTCTGTAGCATATTAAAAGGTGCATTCTCTCGTAGTCTACGTACTAAGTCAGGATTACTGATAAAAGCCCGTCCAAAAGCTACCAAATCAGCTTTCTGTGTTGCAATTGCAGCCATTCCTTCGGCACGTTCATAACCATTATTGACCATCCAAGCCCCTGGAAAAATATGATGTAAAGTAGCATAATCAAAAGCTGTCACATCAGCAGGGTAACGTGCGCCACAGGTCTCACCTTCAATAATATGCAGATAAGCTAACCCTAACGATGCAAGTTGCTCCACAATATACTCATATAACGCTTGCGGATTGCTATCCAACGGGGTGTCATTGAAAGTGGTCATAGGACTTAACCGAACTGCTGTACGACCAGCACCAATCTCATCAGAAACTGCTTGCATCACCTCAATCAATAAACGCGCACGATTGGCAATACTTCCACCATAGGGACCACTACGATCATTGACGCTATCACGTAAAAATTGATCAAGTAGGTAAGCATTCGCAGCATGAACTTCAACCCCATCAAAACCAGCATCCATTGCACAGCGCGCCGCATGACGATAATCAGCAATCAAATCCGGCAGTTCATCATCACGTAAAGCACGTGGTATGGAAACATCGACAAAACCATCCTTAGTATAAGTTTGAGCATTAGGACGACGGTTAGTCGACGACACCGGTGCGGCACCTCCAGGCAATAAAGAAACATGTGAAATACGCCCCACATGCCATAATTGAATCACCATACGACCACCTTCAGCATGCACCGCATTAGTAACCTTACGCCAAGCGGCTACTTGTTCAGGTGTATGAATTCCTGGGGTATTAAGATAACCCTGTGCCATCGGGATGATTTGGCTGGCTTCGGTGATAATAAGACCAGCAGTGGCCCGTTGACGATAATATTCAACCGTCATTGGACCAGGCATCAAGCCATCAATAGCACGATTACGAGTCAGTGGGGCCATGACAACCCGGTTAGCCAGTTGAATATCACCAATCTTAATTGGGTCAAATAAAGAACTCATATAGGGAAACTCCTTAAGATAAAGCATAGGGTAAGAATCAATTTTGCTAATAATCATGCACATTATAGGTAAGATTTAGGTAAAATTGAGCGGCATTTCATAAAAGGAAACCAGAATGTCAGAATTTATTGTTTGTGCCCTTTATAAATTTGTAAACCTACCCCAATACAAAGAAATACAACGCCCGTTGCAAGCGAAGATGATTGAAAATCAAGTAAAAGGAACCTTATTACTGGCACAAGAAGGTGTCAATGGCACCATCTCTGGTAGCCGTTCAGGAATTGATGCAGTTTTAGAATGGATGCAAACAATACCTGAATTCAGCCCAATTGATGTTAAAGAAGCCAGCACCAGCCAGCTACCATTTAAACGTAGCAAAGTAAAACTAAAACAAGAAATCGTCACTATGGGTGTTACCGGAATTGATCCCAAACGATCAGTCGGAACCTATGTTGCACCCCAGCAATGGAACGATTTAATCAATGACCCAGAGGTTATTTTAGTAGATACCAGAAATCATTATGAAATCAGCGTTGGTACTTTTAACAATGCAATTAACCCAAAAACCACAAACTTCCGTGAATTTCCACAATATGTAAAACAAAACCTTAACCCAGAAATACATAAAAAAGTAGCAATGTATTGTACTGGCGGAATTCGTTGTGAAAAATCAACTGCATACTTGAAACAACAAGGGTTTGAAGAAGTTTTTCATTTAAAAGGTGGAATTTTAAAATATCTGGAAGAAATTCCAGAAGAAGACTCGCTATGGCAAGGGGAGTGTTTCGTATTTGATGAACGAATCACTGTCAATCATCAGCTTGAAAAAGGGAGTTATGATCAATGTTACGCTTGCCGTTTACCTATTTCAGAAGAAGATAAATTAAGCGAACATTATCAACAAGGGGTTAGTTGCCACAATTGCTATCATCAACGTTCAGCTGAAGACAAAGCTAGATATCAGGAACGAGAGAAACAGGTGCAATTAGCAGAAACTAGAGGCGACGTTCATATTGGAAAAGTGAACATCAGATGAAGGTTAGACTTAATATGTTAATTAAATTTCATGTGGTAGTCTGACATATATTATTAAATATGCCAGACACAACGATCTAAGACCTATTGATGCTCTTCAGGAACATTATGATCTGGCTGAATGGTACTTCCATATGAATCAACATCTGGAGAATCCGGTGCGGTTGGTTTACCACAACCGATTAATGTCAATGTAAGTAGTGTAGCAGCAATCATAGCAAGCAATTTCATTTAATACTCCCCTAAATAGTTATAATACACAATTACAATGTGTGTGCGTGCATGTTGCCTGTACTATCTTTTTATCGCATTGATATGGATCAAGCACCCTTATTTTAGAAGGTAACTTTCGTAAATGAAATGCAAGTGGTTGCACAACCAAAGTTTAACGACAAAGGCCGTCCAGCAAAAGATAAACAGCCTGATTTCTATATCTATCGACTTGAAAGCAGCATTGCATCTCTTTGCTCAGAAAGGACTCGTCGGCTAGAACGCAAAAGCTGTTTTATTTTGGCTACAAATCAATTAGATTGCAAAGAGTTATCTGACTCAGATCTGATCGTGGTTTATAAAGATCAATAAAAAGTCGAGGGAGGTTTTAGTTTCTTAAAAGACCCTCTATTTATGGCTTCAACAATATTTTTGAAATCACCTAAACGCATCATGGTACTGATGATGGTAATGACGCTTTGTTTGATGGTTTATGCAGCACTGGAGTATCGTATCCGTGAAACATTGAGAAAACAAGCTGCAACCTTCCCATATCAACAAGGTAAAGAAACCGTATGCCAAACTGCTCGCTGGGTGTTTCAATATTTTAGCGGCATTCATATTCTTGTCATAACTAAAATGCAACACATTGCTCTTAATCTAAATAAGCATCATATCAACTTACTAAAACTATTGGGAGTTGAATACGAAAAATTATATGCTGGATTTGGATAATGGTGTGCGGAATGACGGGTAGTAGATTGACGTACGAAAATAGCACTACTTTTGGACAGCTAAAAACGGCGCTTGATTTATAACTATTTATTTTGAAAAATTGACCGCTTGAAGAAAAAATCAATGACTTAGTTAAAATAATGACGAACTTGGGATAATGTCAAAATCAGAATTTCAAGGTTACTCTATTGTACAGATAGACAATTTTTTATACACACTTAGAACAGAGACCTTTCACTGTTAATTCTATTTCTTGAAATTGATAACCACTTGGCAAAGACCAATCATGCTCAGCTGGTAAGTTATCAAGGCAAATCACTTGCGCACAACTCGTGCATTTGAAATGCGCATGCTGATGTAAGTATAATCTATGGTTTGAATGAAACCGCCATACTCGATCATCACTAATTACCTTATGTATTAGGTGGTTATTATACAGCCATTCAAGTACGCGATACAGTGTAACTCGATCTAACTGTGTTTTTCCAGGCAAACGTTGCGCAATCTCTCGATGAGTAATTGCTTGTTGTTCCGATAGCAATACAGCAAGAACATTAACCCGCCCAGATGTCATTCGACCACCACTTAGTCTAATCATCCCCTCTGCTGTAGTTTGAAAAGTATGAGGCATAATATGAAATAACAATACGCAAATAGTGTGACTGGACTAACTCCCTAGTAATTCTGCACCACCTGGTGTAATTACTTGTTTATTTATAAGCTGTTGAGTAGTCATTAGGTTATTATAGGAAAATTAAATCAGTTAAAGTGTCAGTCATTGTATTCTGCGCATGTGATGCAAACCCAATGATTGGTGTCATTTCAACTTATTTGCCACCTACGTTTTGTCCCTAGCACCTATAAAAGCTCGAAAAATTCACCTTGAAGATAGCTGTCTTTGTTCCTGAAACTGCAATACCAAACTATAAATAACCGGAAACACTAACAAACTTAATATCAATACGGTGAACATACCACCTAATACCGGCGCAGCAATACGATGGGTAACATCCGCACCACTACCGGTTGCTAACATAATTGGAACCAAGGCAATCATAGTAGAAAATGCGGTAATGGTTACTGGACGGACACGTAAGGCGGTGGCGGTTTCAACCGCTTGACGAATTTCTAACGATGACAAGGTGGTTGATTTTTGTTGACGTAGTTTTTTTATTTCTAAATCAATAAAATTTAATACCATTACACCAGTTTCTGCTGCCGTACCTGCCAAAGCAATAAAACCTACATAGACCGCAATGGAAAGATTAAATCCAAGTAGGTATACCAGCCAGATGCCACCTATTAAACCAAATGGAATGGTTAGCATGATGATGACTGGTTCAACCATATTACGAAAAATAATGTACAACAGGAAGAAAATCAGTGTCAGCGTCAATGGCACCACAATTTGTAGTTTTGCTGCAGCACGTTCCATGTATTCAAACTGCCCTGACCAACTAATGGTATAACCTGCGGGAATAACAACTTGGTTGGCGACTAATGTTTTCGCTTGAGTTACAAACCCCCCAATATCAGAGGTCTTAAGATCCACATAAATCCAAGCATTAGGACGTGAATCTTCACTTTTAATTGCCGGTGGTCCACGCCTTAAGGTTAAATCAGCCACCAATGTTAACGGGATTTGAGCGCCGGTCGGGGTGGGAATTAACATACGTTTTAAACTTTCTTGATTGTCACGCAATTCTCGTGGATAACGTAGGTTAACGGGATAGCGTTCCAAACCTTCCACAGTTTCAGTAATGTTGATACCACCGATGGCACTTTGTATTACGTCTTGTATATCACCAACCGTTAAACCATAACGAGCCGCTTCTTCACGTTTGATATCAAAATCCAAATAATAGCCGCCAGCAGCACGGTCGCCAAAAGCTGATAAAGTTTCTGGCATGGTTTTCATAACTTGTTCAATCTGTTCCGACAAATGTTGCAATATGTTTAAATCAGGTCCAGAAACTTTAATCCCAACTGGTGTTTTAATACCTGTCGATAGCATGTCAATACGAGTTTTTATTGGCATCGTCCAAGCATTAGTTAACCCAGGAAAATTAATCGCTTGATCCATTTCGGTCATTAATTGTTGGGTGGTTTTATCGGGATTAGGCCATTCTGCTCTTGGTTTAAGACGAATGGTGGTTTCCATCATAGAAAGCGGGGCAGGGTCTGTGGCAGTTTCAGCACGGCCAATTTTGCCAAAGACATGATGTACTTCAGGAAAAGATATCAATATTTTGTCAGTTTGTTGTAACAGTTCCTTCGCTTTGGTGATAGAAATGCCAGGAAACGTGCTAGGCATATACAGAATATCACCTTCATCCAACGGTGGCATAAATTCACTACCAATTTTTGCTAAAGGATAAATCGTGGTGGCCAATAATAATACTGCCAAGATTAAGGTAACTGAACGCCATCGCATAGCTAGTTTTAAGATTGGTGTATGAATTAGGTGTAATACACGATTAGCTGGATTTTTATGCTCAGGAATAATTTTGCCACGAATAAAATAGCCCATTAAAACTGGGACAACAGTGACTGTTAAGATGGCTGCGGCGGCCATTGCATATGATTTAGTGAACGCCAATGGGCTAAATAAGCGACCCTCTTGAGCTTCCATGACAAAAATAGGGATAAACGAAACTGTAATAATTAGCAATGAAAAGAATAGTGCCGGGGCTACTTCACGGGAAGCTTTGCCAATAACTTGCCAATGTTCTTGTTCAGTTAAAGCAGATTTCTTTTTTTTGATCGCTTCACTTAAATTTTTATGCGCATTTTCAACCATCACAATGGCACCATCGACCATATCACCAATAGCAATAGCAATGCCGCCCAGCGCCATAATGTTGGCGTTAATTCCTTGCCATTTCATCACAATGAAAGCCATCAGAATGCCCAGTGGCAACGTAATAATAATTACCAATGAAGAGCGCAGGTGTAATAAAAACAATGAGATTAACAAGCTAACAATGATCAGCTCTTGAATTAATGCAGTATTAAGTGTGTTAACTGCCTGTTCAATTAAATCGCCGCGATCATAAACACTGACAATTTCAACCCCTGGCGGCAATCCAGACTTAAGTTCTTCCAACTTTTTACGAACGTTGATAATGGTTTGCATGGCGTTCTCACCAAAACGCATAATCACCACACCACCGGCGACTTCCCCTTCACCATTCAGTTCTACGACACCCCTACGAAGTTCTGGGCCAATCTGTACTTGCGCAATATCTTGAACCCGAATCGGGGTACCTTTGTCATCCACACCCACTGGAATGCTATTAATATCATCCAGCGAACGGATATAGCCCTGACTGCGCACCATATATTCAGTTTCAGCCATTTCGATCAAGCGCCCACCAACATCATTGTTGGAACGTTGAATCGCATGTTTTACTTTAGATAGCGGAATGCCATAGGCGAGGAGGGCGTTTGGATTAACTTCAATCTGATATTGCTTGATATGTCCGCCCACCGAGGCCACTTCAGCAACACCGGCAACTGTTTGTAATGGATAGCGTAAGTACCAATCTTGAATAGAACGTAATTCAGCCAAATCATGTTGACCTGTCCTATCAATTAAAGCATATTCATAAATCCAGCCAACACCAGTTGCATCCGGGCCTAACGAGGGACTAACACCTTGTGGTAATCGTTTGTTGGCATAATTCAAATATTCCAACACTCGTGATCTAGCCCAATAAATATCGGTATCTTCTTCAAAAATTATATAAATAAAAGATAAGCCAAAGAAAGAATAACCGCGCACCACTTTAGCATGTGGTACGGATAACATTGCCGTGGTTAGTGGATAAGTGACTTGATCTTCCACCACTTGCGGGGCTTGTCCGGGATATTCAGTAAACACAATCACCTGTACGTCAGATAAGTCAGGAATTGCGTCCAGTGGCATATTTTTAAATGACCATACTCCGGCAGCGGCCAAGACGACAACTGCCAACAACACCATGAAGCGATTATTAAGTGAACCATTAATAATAGAGTTAATCATGGTGATGAGGCATTTCTTCTTGTTGCAATGGGTTTATTTTAGGTAATCGTAATGCTGGATCGAGCATTTTTGCCGTGGCTTCGCGTAAGTTAGATTCAGAATCAATCAAAAACTGGGAAGATGTGACTACTTTTTCACCAGCTTCTAATCCCTCCAGAATAATCACTTTGCCATCAGACGCCAGACCGGTGGTAACCGCACGTGGCTCAAATTTACCAGCACTGCGTACAATCAATACCTTGTCTCTAGTGCCAGAACGAATAATTGCTTCAGAAGGAATCACAACCGCACTAACTTGCTTACTGGCGTAAATCGTAACTTCAGCAAACATGTCTGGTTTTAATAACAACTCATCATTATTAAATTCTAAACGTACTTTAATGGTGCGAGTCTTTGCTTCAGCATACGGAAAAATAAAAGCTAAATGGCCTCTAAAAATTCGTCCAGGCACACCAATTAACTGCATCTCAACTAAATCACCTGGTTTAACCCAAGGCAATTCATTTTCGTAAATATAGGCATAAACCCAAACCGTGGATAAATCCGCAATCATGTAAATCTCAGTAGCTGGTGTAACATATTGACCTTCACGCGCACCAATATTGACTATAATGCCAGATGCTGGACTATGAATATGCAGACTTTTATGGATATTATGATTTTTAGTCAGATCATATATTTGATGTTTAGGTACATCTAATAATCTAAGACGTTCACGTGAACTACTGACAAGTTCTTCCGCACCTTGACGAATATCTTCATACGGACTTTGCTCCAGACCTTTAAGATTGTTTAAGGCCAAGATATATTCTTGCTGACTAACCACTAATTGCGGTGAATAAATACTTAATAGGTCTTGATTCGCAGTAACTTTTTCACCAGTCTTGTCAACACGCATGGTTTCAATCCAGCCTTCAACTTTAGGATGCAAACGTACAATCCGCTCTTCATCATAAGCCACCCGTCCAACCGCACGAACAATATGCGACAAAATATCTTTTTTTACGACTGTCGTACGTACCCCCATATTTTGTATTGTAATCGGATCAATTTTAACGCTACCTGCAGGTTCATTTGGCCGCCTGTTGTCAGCGTAAACAGCGATATAAGCCATCCCCATTTCATCGCTAGCCGGTGTTGCCGAGGTGATCTCTGGATTCATAGGATGACGATAAAACAAGGGGGCAGGGGCAGTTAATTCTGCTTCACTGGGCGGATGATGACTTGCTAACCAATAGCCAGCAGCGATACCCGTAATCAACATTAGAACAGCCACGATCAACGCCAACTTACTCATAAATTTCATCCTTACCAACTGCCGCTTGTAATTTTGCCGAAGCCTGTTTAGCTTCCACCAAAGCGTTCCAGTATTGCAGTTCATGATTGAATAAAGCAACTTGGCTACGAATCAAATTAAGAAAATCAACCTGACTAACTTGATAGCCCGCAAGCATTGAAGCTACAGTTTGTCTGGCTTGAGGAATAATTCCGGTGTTAAACAACATTACTTGCTCTTTAGCTAGCTGAAAATCACCGGCGTATTGTGAGATTTGAGCACGCACATTATTCCACTCATCTGCCAATGCATATTTTTGTTGCATTAACTCACTATTACGTTGATCAACTGCCTTAGCTTGCTTACGTGCAGCAAAGATTGGAATTTGCATGCTCATATTCAAGGTTAATAGGTCTGCACGTGAATCACCTGCTGGACGATCATGCCTAAAGCCATAAAAAGCACCTAAGGTAACATCAGGATAAAAATCTTTTTTAGCCAAATCCAGGCGTACTTGGGAAGCATTAATTAATTCACGTTTGGATGCCAATAAGGCACGATCGTTATCAGCTAACTGAAAAAGTATATTCTCTGGTAGCAATGTTGATAACTGCAAATCAACTTGTGGCGGAAGATTAATTGTCTGATTAGCTATTCTGCCAAGCAAAGCATTCAATTGTGCCACTGATTTGTGCCTAGTATTGTTTAAGATCAACTGTTGATCCAATAAATTAGATAATTCCAACTGTGCCAGTAAAATATCTTGTTGCAGTCCTTTACCTACTTCATATTTAGTTCGCGCAACTTGAATAAGTTGGCGTATCAATTCTTGATTATTATTTACAATCTGTAGCGCATGACCCAGGTAATAAAGCTGCCACCAAGCCTGTTTAACTTGGCTAAGTAACCATAGTCGTGCTTCAGTAATATTTTGCAATGCCGCTTCAGCCTCAAAATCTTCCGCCGCACCACGTAATGAAAGCTTGCCAGGAAAGGGGATTGACTGTGAAATACCGGGCCCAATCATAGTCATATCTTCTTGGGTAAGATTAAATGAATTAGTCGGTAAGTTTCTGGCGTTAAAACTGATGGTAGGATCAGGTAAGCTACTAACTTGTGGTGAAATAGCCACCATAGCTTCAGCACGCGCACGCATTTGCGCCAGATTTGGGTTATTTTGAACAGCTAATTCAGTTGCATTTTGCAGGGTTAACAAGCCTTGTGTACTGCTAGTAGCCTGACCGCAAATAAGCAATAATAGTATCGTCAATATAATATTTAACATGGCAAAACTGTATCAGTAATTACAATTTGTAAACCATGTGCACTATACAGCACTGAAGTTTTTTTCTTTATGACGATCTAAATAAATAACATGAAATGTTATTGTAACGCCAGGAAAAATATAGATGTAGGTTGGGTTGGGTTAGCTTATTGAGTGTAGCTAAATAACGTAACCCAGCATTTGCTATGTATAAGTTACCGTCTAAGTGCAGTACCTTGATGAGACTTATGAGAACGCAAGCGTTTGGCACGGTTACGCCAAAATTCAATTTATTCTTGCTTTGATTTATCTGATAATAATTGTGCGACATATTCTGCACCATGACGTTTCAATGCCACACATTCCAACTCATTAGTCATCATAATAAATTACCTAGCCGATATATATGTAACCATTTAACATGTTGACTGTATTATATTTTATCGAAATGAATATGGTGATTTGCTTGACTGTGGTTTTATATAAGGGTGTGCACTGCTTTTACCAAAACCTACCGCCGCCAAGTTGTACCATTCGGACCATCTTCCAATACGATACCTGCACCTGACAATGTCTTGCGAATTGTGTCTGCTTTACCATAATCACCATTCTTTCTGGCATTAAGACGTTGCTGAATCATTTCTTCTATGTCATCTGGTGTGAACAATACGTCATCTCCCGGAACAACACTTTGTTGCAGGTAGCCTTGAGGGTTTTGTTGCAGTAGCCCCAGTATTCCACCAAGTTGTTTAAGCAAAGTTGCTGCTTGTAATGATCCGGTTTTATTTACCTCGCTAGCAAGGTCAAATAATACGGCAACAGCTTCTGGGGTGTTAAAGTCGTCATTCATCGCGTTCATGAACAATTGTGCTGGCTCGCTTTTCCAATCTATTTCATCATTAGTAATAGTATGATTTTTTAGTGCTGTATACAGTCGGTCTAGTGCATGTTTTGCATCAGTTAGGTGCTGGTCTGCATAATTTAATGGACTACGATATTGCGCACGTAAAATAAAGAAACGTACAACTTCTGCTTGATACGATTTAAGTATTTCTCGCACGGTGAAGAAATTACCTAGGGATTTAGACATTTTTTCATTATCTATCCGTACAAAACCGTTGTGCATCCAATAGTTAACAAAAGTATGCTCATGTGCGCCCTCACTTTGTGCAATTTCATTTTCGTGATGTGGGAATTGTAAGTCTTGACCGCCACCATGAATATCAAAATGATGGCCTAAATAATGTTCACTCATTGCAGAGCATTCGATATGCCAACCAGGACGGCCTTTTCCCCAGGGTGAATCCCAATAAGGTTCGTCTGGTTTTGCGGCTTTCCATAAAACAAAGTCTAGAGGATCTTTTTTGTATTGATCAATTTCTACACGTTCACCAGCGCGTAAGTCTGCTAATGATTTACCTGATAATTTGCCATAGCCAGAAAAACTATGTACAGAAAAATAAACATCTCCGTTGCTGGCTGCATACGCTAACTTTTTTTCTATCAAAGTGGCAATCATTGCTACCATTTTCTCTACAAAATCAGTTGCGCGTGGCTCATATGAAGGTTCCATAACACCTAAAGCGGCTGAATCTTTCTCCATTGCCGCAATGTAACGTTTGGTTAAAGTCTCAAATGGCTCATTGTTGTCTAAGGCACGTTTGATAATTTTATCGTCAATGTCAGTTACATTACGCACATATGTAACATCAAAGCCAATTGCTTTAAACCAACGAACAACAGAATCAAAAACAACTAATACTCGTGCATGCCCAAGATGACAGTAGTCATAAACAGTCATACCACAAACATATATTTTGACTTGACCAGGAGTTAGTGGAATGAAATCTTGTTTTGCTTTGGTGAGTGAGTTGTGAATTTTAAGCATTTGGCCACTGGGTAAGATTGTAGAATAGACGTTGTTTTTGGTAAAATCTACTCTGGAGTTATTTAATTGCCGCCTAGATCCAGGTAATGCATATGATATGCAGTTATTTACAGGATATTATAGGTAGCATTTCTAATTATCGAGAAGTATAACATGACGAATATTCTGGGTGCTTAGGGACGAGGTAATACTTTATCCATTTAGACTTGCCCTTTTACTCTGATTTTTTGTTGGTCCTCCGGTTACATAGAATAACTATGTGCCCTACGGACCGCCTCAAATCAGAGCAAAATGACTTCGCCTAAATGGACAAACTATTTGCCTTGTCCCTTAATCGCTCTACCTATCTATTTAACAGGAGACCACGTGCGAACTATTCAATTATTTATTTTTCTTTCTATATTTGTTAGTAGCGTTGCTTTTGCAGGCAATCCACAAGTTATATTAAAAACTAACCTTGGTAACGTTACACTTGAACTTTATCCTGAGAAGGCTCCTAAAACTGTTGAGAATTTTCTTGCTTATGCGGCAGACGGGTTTTATCAAAATACGATATTTCATCGTGTGATTGCAAACTTCATGGTGCAAGGTGGTGGATTTGATGAAACTTTGACCCAAAAACCAACTAAACCACCAGTTGAAAATGAAGCAGCAAATGGTCTTAAGAACAATATTGGTACGATTGCGATGGCACGTACTTCAGATCCACATTCAGCAACTGCACAATTTTTTATTAATGTTGGTAACAATTCTTTTCTTGATTACTCTGCACCAAGCCAACGTGGCTATGGTTATACTGTATTTGGCAAGGTAATTGAAGGAATGGAGGTTATTAATAAGATTGTCGCGATACCTACTGGCTCCGGTGGCCCATTTAGAAGTGATGTACCGCAAACAACGGTGCTAATTGAAGATATTGAACTTGTTTCAAGCGCATCTTCTGATTAAACAAATATCACCTAGGCTATGCAAATTTAGGCATCATTAATTTTAAGGTAGGGTTTATTTTACGCACCAACGTTATGAGTGGTGCATGGAATGCACTCATGACCGATATTAAGGGTGCCAAAATTTAAGTGGCTTTTATTTTAATAAACAGCAATACCAACATAAGGAAAACATGATTAAACTACATACCAATTATGGTGTCATTACGCTAGAACTTGACACCGAAAAAGCACCGCTTACCGTGCAAAATTTTCTTGATTATGTAGCTAGTGGTTTTTACGATAATACTGTGTTTCATCGTGTTATCGATGATTTCATGATCCAGGGTGGAGGCTTTGAGCCTGGTATGCAACAAAAGAAGGTGAATGACCCAATTCAGAATGAAGCTGCTAATGGCCTAAAAAATGATATTTATACTGTTGCTATGGCACGCACATCAGACCCACATTCAGCAACGGCACAATTTTTTATTAATATTGCTGATAATGGGTTTCTTAACCATACGGCACCGAATACTCAAGGCTTTGGCTACTGTGTATTTGGCACAGTCACAGATGGTACGGAAGTTATCGACAAAATAAAGAAAGTTAACACAGGCGACCGAAGTGGACATCAAAATGTTCCTGTAGATGATGTCATTATTGAGAAGGCAGAGGCTGTTTAAATAAAATTTAAGGGATGAGGTAATAATAATTTCCTCGTCCCTAACTAAGATGGTGGCAAGCTATTCAGATCCATAAATGCCCCGTCTTAAATTTATAACTGGTTATTTTATGTGCTGTTATCTGCGTACTACAAACCTTTTGCCAAATCATTCTTAATATCACGTGGTGATTCTAGTCCAGCCGAAATCCGCAATAAACCATCACTAATTCCGGCATGATCTCGTGCTTCCTGGCTAATACGTCCATGGGTGGTACTTGCTGGGTGAGTTAAGGTACTTTTAGTATCACCTAAATTAGCTGTAATAGAAATTAAATCTGTCGCATCAATTACTTTCCAAGCAGCCTCTTTACCACCTTTCACTTCAAATGACACGATACCTCCACCAGTTTTTTGCTGCTGTTTAGCAAGCGCATATTGTGGATGAGATGGTAGTCCAGGGTAATATACGCGTGCGACATTAGGCTGTTTCTCTAACCAGCAAGCAATATCCATCGCATGAGTAGAATGTGCATCCATACGAATTTTAAGTGTTTCAATTCCTTTTAAAATAACCCAGGCATTAAATGCACTTAATGTTGGTCCTGCAGTACGTAAAAATCCAAAAACTCCACCATCCATTAATAAATCACGGCTCCCTAATACTGCACCACCTAATACTCTTCCCTGGCCATCTAAATATTTAGTTGCAGAATGAATCACAATATCTGCACCAAGTTCTAATGGTCTTTGTAATATTGGCGAGCAAAAACAATTATCCACAGCAAGCCAAGCACCAGCCTTCTTGGCAATAATTGATAATGCGTTAATATCAGAAATTTCTGTTAACGGATTAGAGGGGGTTTCTAGGAAGAGAAGTTTTGTATTAGGTTTTATTGCTGCATCCCATGCGGCAACATCAGTAGCTGAAACAAAAGTGGTTTCAATTCCAAAGCGTGTCAAGATTTTGTTAAATAAATTAACTGTTGCGCCAAATAAGCTACGTGATGCAATAATATGATCACCTGATGATAGCAATCCCATGATGCAGCTAAGTATTGCTGACATGCCTGTAGACGTAGCAACACAAGTCTGCGCACCTTCTAATGCAGCTAGCCGCTCCTCTAATGCAGTTACCGTAGGATTGGTAAATCGAGCATAAATATTTCCGGCTTCTTCACCAGAAAATCTTGCCGCAGCTTGTGCTGCACTATCAAATACAAAACTTGAGGTTAAGTACATCGCTTCAGAATGTTCATTAAACTGGCTGCGATGAATACCAGTACGAATTGCTAATGTTTCAAGATCAAGATCGTTTGACACGTAAAGCCTTTTTAAAATAATAATAGATTAAAGTAGGGTGCATTCCATGCACCGCATATAGGTGTGTTTGATATCAACACTATTCTCGGTCCCATGCTCCGGCGTGGGAATGCATATATCTCTTTAATTGATTGATGAATTTCAATAAGGGGCGAGGAAAAATTAATTTGAAATTTGTTAATCCATTGCCACTAAACTTAAATCTAATTGTGTAATAGATTGAGGGCGTGACATAGGTAATCCAGCCCCACGTTGAAACTCAAGGTTACTTAAGTACTCTGGAGTAACATCACCAGTTATATATTTCCCATCAAAACAAGAAGTCTCAAAATTAGTCAACATTGGATTTAATTTAGACACATCTTGTTTTAAGGCATCTAGATCTTGAAAAATAAGTAAATCTGCACCAATCTCACGACAAATTTCTTCTTCATTTCGATCTGTTGCAATTAGTTCCTGACGGGTTGGCATATCAATCCCATAAACATTAGGATGACGTATTGGTGGAGCGGCAGAGGCAAAATAAATTTTGCGCGCACCTGCTTCTCTTGCCATTTGTACAATTTCACGGCTGGTAGTACCACGCACTATCGAATCATCAACCAACAATACATTTTTATCACGGAACTCTACGCTCATAGCGTTTAATTTTTGACGAACTGATTTACGTCGCTGTTGCTGACCAGGCATGATAAAGGTGCGTCCGATATAACGATTCTTAACAAAGCCTTCACGAAAATCTACCCCTAAACGATTAGCTAATTGTAGTGCACTGGGCCTACTAGAATCTGGGATTGGAATTACTACATCAATATCAAGGTGAGGTAGGGTGCTAGTGATTTTATCAGCTAAGCTTTCACCCATGCTAAGTCTAGTCTCATTAACTGAAACACCATCAATTACCGAGTCTGGGCGTGCTAGATAAACATATTCAAAGATACAAGGATTAAGTGACTGTTTGTCGGCACATTGTTTATTGTAAAAATTGCTGTTTTCGTCAATAAAAATAGCTTCACCAGGTGCAATATCACGGATTAGCTTAAATCCAAGTGTGTCTAATGCAACACTTTCTGAGGCAACTAAGTATTGTGTGCCACTATCAGTCTCCATTGAACCAAACACTAGCGGACGAATACCATAAGGATCACGAAAAGCTAATAAGCCATAACCAGCAATCATTGCTACAACAGCATAAGCACCTTGGCAACGTTGATGCACACCAGAAACAGCTTTAAATATTGTAGTTGGGTCCAGTTGAAAATTACTTGAATTTACCTGTAACTCATGAGCTAAAACATTTAACAATACTTCTGAATCTGAATTAGTATTGACATGACGTAAGTCTGCACGAAACAGTTCATGATTCAGTTGTACTGCATTGGTTAAATTACCATTATGTGCAAGCACTATACCAAACGGAGAATTTACATAAAAAGGCTGCGCTTCTGCCGAAGAGTTAACTGATCCAGCAGTTGGATAACGAACATGTGCGATACCAATATTACCTTGCAACGAGCGCATATTTCTTGTACGAAATACGTCTCTGATCATGCCGCGACCTTTATGCATATGAAAGGTATTTTGATGCGCAGTAACAATTCCACCGGCATCTTGGCCACGGTGCTGCAACATTAAAAGCCCATCATACAACGACTGATTGACTGGTGAATCTGCAACAATACCAAGAATTCCACACATATATTTCTACTCCATGAGTACGAGGGACCAAGAAAAGATTAAAATGCCAACCGTGCTTATCTATATTTCGCGCGGTTATGGTTTAGGATTTTATAGTGTGATAATTTTTGTCAGGAACAAGGCGCTGAAACAAGCGCATAACAACAGCCATCAAGCCAATCTGTGAGCCATTAATAGTCTTCACCATAATCAAAATTAATACGACCGGATAAACCCTCAGGTAGCCAAGGCATGACTTCTTTTGCTGCAGTCTCCATTGGCTGCTTCAATAAAGCCTGTTGCCAAAAAACCTGTTGCGGCAATGCAGTTAATCCAGCAATCAATACCAATAATGTTATTACCACCATGGCACGTAAAAAACCAAATATTGCCCCAAGAAATCTATCAATAAACCCAAGCCCAACACTTTTAACTAATGCAGATAATAATTTTGTAATTAGTACCGTGACTAATAATACTGATATCAGTAGAACAATAAATGATATTAATAGACGTATTGACTCGGTACCAATATCAGGTGGCAACATAGGTTCAAAATCAACAGCAAAAGAACCTGCAACAACAAATGCCACAATCCAGCCTGCTAATGATAAAGATTCACGTATAAACCCACGGATAATACTAAGCAGTACTGATATGAAAATAATGCCTAAAACAACATAATCAAAGATGGTCATTTAATAACAAACTGTGAATATAGCAACATATTAAAAAACTTAAAAAGTGTGACGTATATGTACTAGAAGGTGGCATATAGGATTGTCGTAAACTTAGGAACATGCATGAAATAACTTTAATACACACCCACATACCAAGTACGGGGCAAACTCTGAATATGAATATAAACCTTGTGCTAATTACCCAAATTATTTTTATTCTAATAATAAAACCTATATCCTGTAGAATCTAGGTGAATCATTATTTGGCAACAATTACGCCATTAAGTCCTTGGCGCTTTAAGTTTTCCAGCTCAGCTTCTGCGGCACTACGAGTTGAAAATGGACCAACACGAACCCGCATCATATCCTTATCACCTGATTTTAATGCTTCGGTATAGGCGTTAATTCCGTTTGAGACAAGATTTTGTTGCTGATGTCTGGCTTTAGCATGATCAGAAAATGCACCTAATTGCACAACAAACTCACTTGTTGCAGTGGCTGTCGGATAAATAATAGTATTTACCCGATTGGTTGTCGTTGCCGTCGGTTGACTTGTTATATTCACCTGTTTAGTTACGACACTTGTCCGCTCAGGCTTATACATTGGAATAGGAACGTCTGTCATTTTATTAAGTATTTCAACAGATTCTTCTCCGACTTGAGTCTGAACCATATCGGTCTGCCAGGACGGTTGGCTTTCTACCAGAACAGGCTCTTCATCAACCCCATCTATTCTCGGCAACTCATCAACTAACTGTATAGAAGGCTCTGATATATCTACTGAATCCGATGCAGGCATGTGTATAATAATTTCACGTTGCTCCTGCCTTGGTTCATCATCAAATATCAAGGGTAAAATTATAACTGCAGCAATTACTAACGTTATTGCCCCAAGTAAGCGCCTTCTAGCACGTTTTCTTAGTAATAACTCTTCTTCACTGATATTCTTTTCCATTTAAAATACCTGATTATAACCTTTGATATATACCAAACCTGGTGCTGTTTTAACGAACATACTTTATTTACGCAATAATGATTGCGCAATTTTATGAGGTGATGACTTTTGTCAATAGCAAGGCGTATAAATAAACACTCAACTAGCTATATAACATAAATTATTTTATGCTTGATCAGGTAGTTAGTTCTACCTTTCATTATTGTAACACCGCATTCACGGTAAGAAATGATCCTAAGACGCAGATTCTATCATTTTTGGTGGCTTGCTTGCAGGCAAATACATAAGCCGCTTTAGGATCAGGAAAAATACCAATAGGCGTATTCGCATTGGTTATTCCATTATCACCAAGCGCTGTTAATAATTCATCAGTCGATGCACTACGAACTGATTTGACACTTGATATTAACCAAACATCAACACAGTGCTTTAACTCTCTTATAACGCTAGTAATATCTTTGTCTTGCAACATAGAAAATACAGCATAAGTCTTTGTGCAAGGTTCTAAAGTAGCAAGGTTTGCAGCAAAAAAACTAGCTGCATCTGGATTATGAGCAACATCTAGAATTACCATTGGTTGCCCTGAAAGTATCTGAAATCGTCCTGCCAGGAATACACTCAATAAACCCTGACGAATAGCGTCCATATTTACCATAAGTGTTTCTTGTAAACAATCCAACGCTGTAACACAAGCAGCTGCATTTTGTAGTTGTTTCGTACCACGCAGGGAAGGGTAGGGAAGGTTTTGATATTTACTATCAGAGCGCCAAAAACACCAGTTTGTTTTTTCATCAATATAGCCAAAATCTATGCCAATTTGCAAAAAATGTGCGCCAATTAGCTCTGCTTGTTGATATATAACTGCTGGTGCGTTTGGATCTGCACAAATAGCTGTCTTTCCTTCTCTAAAAATGCCTGCTTTTTCAAAACCAATTGACTCTCTAGTAGTTCCAAGATAATCCGTATGATCAATGCCAATGCTAGTTAAAATTGCACAATCAGCATCAAAAACATTGACAGCATCCAAACGTCCGCCTAAACCAACTTCCAAAATTGCAACATCCACTTTAACCTGCATAAAGATCTGCATGGCAGCCAATGTACCAAATTCATAATAAGTTAAAGATGTATTACTACTAACTCTTGCCAGTTCTACAACTTCTAATGCCTCACATAAAACAGCATCATTCACAGCTTGTTGATTAATACGTACACGTTCGTTGTAACGTAATAAGTGGGGCGAAGTATAACAACCAACCTGATAACCTGCGCAACTTAAGATAGCCTCCAGCATTGCACAGACAGAACCTTTACCATTGGTGCCAGCAACTATCAGCAAAGGAAAATTAGGAGTTAACCCCAGTTTAGTTTTAACTTGATTGACACGGTCTAGACCTAACTCGATAGATTTAGGGTGAAGCTGTTCAAGATAAACTAACCACTCAGCAAGTGTTGCTGGCTTCGCAAGATCACTTACTTTAGATATCACTTAAGGAGCTGGCATACGCATTAGCAAGGTGCATAAATTAGCTATCTTATCGCGCATTTGCCGACGATCAACAATCATATCAATAGCGCCATGATCAAGTAAAAACTCTGCACGCTGGAACCCATCTGGAAGTGTCTGACGTACAGTCTGTTCAATTACGCGCGGTCCGGCAAAGCCAATTAAAGCACCAGGTTCAGCGATAACAATA
>JAJFJL010000073.1 GCA_021774055.1 Nitrosomonas sp.
GCAAACATATTTGGGAAGTAAATAACTGTGTTGGCTGTCATTCTATACTAGGTGAAGGTGCTTATTTTGCACCAGAGCTAGGTAATGTTTATAAACGTCGTGGTGGTGATTTTATTAAAGTTTGGATGCGAGCAATGCCAACTAATGCGCCAGGGAGACGACAAATGCCGCAATTTAATTTAACAGAACAACAATTAGATGATTTAGTAGCTTTTCTTAAATGGACTTCAGAGATTGATACCCAAGGTTGGCCGCCTAACATTGAGGGTTAATGGCAATTCTTGAGAACTCACATTTTACAAAGGAAAAAGTTATGCAATATCAATCTCAGTTAGTAGCTAAGCCATATTTTATTGCGGCCATTGGACTTTTTATCGGTCAAATAATTTTCGGGTTAATTCTTGGCACGCAGTATGTTGTCGGTGATTTTTTATTCCCAGAAATTCCTTTCAATGTTGCACGAATGGTGCACACTAATTTACTTATTGTATGGTTGCTATTTGGTTTTATGGGCGCCGCTTATTATTTAGTTCCAGAAGAATCAGAGCGTGAATTATATAGCCCAAAATTAGCAATTATTACATTTTGGGTATTCCTAGTTACTGGTGCATTAACTATCGTTGGTTATCTTGCTGTTCCGTATGCTACGTTAGCAGCCATGACTGGTAATGATATTTTGCCAACAATGGGTCGTGAATATCTTGAGCAACCATTGATTACTAAAGTAGGCATCTTACTTGTAGTTGTGTCATTACTTTATAACATTACTATGACAACCTTGATGGGACGCAAAACCTCTATAACAATAATATTGTTAATGGGTTTATGGGGGTTAGCTTTTTTCTGGTTGTTTGCCTTCTATAATCCTGGAAACCTGGTGTTGGATAAGTATTACTGGTTTTGGGTTGTGCACTTATGGGTAGAAGGTGTATGGGAATTAATTATGGCGGCGTTACTTGCCTTTGTATTGATTAAGGTCACCGGTGTTGATCGTGAAGTTATTGATAAATGGATGTACGTTATTATTGCACTGGCATTAATTACTGGTATCTTGGGTACTGGGCATCATTATTATTGGATCGGTACACCAAGCTACTGGCAGTGGATAGGTTCTGTGTTTTCTGCCTTAGAACCGATTCCCTTCTTTGTCATGACATTATTCGCTTTTAGCATGATTAATCGCCGTCGTCGTGATCATCCTAATAAAATTGCTACATTATGGGCACTAGGCACAGCAGTAACTGCATTTCTTGGTGCCGGTGTGTGGGGTTTTATGCATACTTTAGCGCCAATTAATTTCTATACTCATGGCTCACAAATTACTGCAGCACATGGTCATTTAGCGTTTTATGGTGCTTATGTGATGGTGGTATTAACAATTATTTCTTATTCTATGCCGATTATGCGTGGTAGAGTTGCCAATAGTCAGCAAGCTCAGAAATGGGAAACTTGGGCGTTCTGGATGATGACAGTTTCTATGGTAGTTATTACTTTATTTCTTACTGGCGCAGGTGTAATGCAGGTCTGGTTACAGCGTATTGGTGATACTCCTATGTCATTTATGGCTACACAAGATGAACTTGTAATCTTTTATTGGTTACGCTTAGTGGGCGGTGCGGTCTTTTTTATTGGCTTAATTGTTTATGTGATTAGTTTCTTTATCAAAGGTGATATTACGTTACTCTCGCCTAATGAAAAACTTAGTCCTGTTGAAACAGAAGTTAAAAGTGATGTTAGAAGTGATATTGCACATGTTTCTACAGAGGATTCTAGCGAAGAAAAACTTGGCAATAAGAAATAGGCTTATTAATGACTAAAGCAGCAATTCATATTGCAGCAGCCACTGATCAACATGCGGCAAGTGAAGTTCCTTTTTACCAGCCGCATGGTGACGAAGTAGAGTTATTTGAGCATGCCTACAATAAACAACTCCCATTATTAATTAAAGGGCCAACTGGTTGCGGTAAAACACGTTTTGTTATGCATATGGCAGCCAGATTAAAGCGGCCACTATATACCGTGTCTTGTCATGATGACCTCACCGCAACTGATTTGGTAGGACGACATCTGGTCAATGATTCAGGAACTTATTGGAATGATGGGCCATTAACACGCGCGGTACGTAACGGTGGCATTTGTTATTTGGATGAAATTGTGGAAGCACGTAAAGATACCGCAGTGGTATTACATCCTTTAACTGATGACAGGCGTATATTACCTTTGGAGCGCACCGGCGAAACCTTGCAGGCCCCCGTTCAATTTATGCTGGTAGTTTCTTACAACCCGGGCTACCAAAGTTTTCTTAAAGGAATGAAACCTAGTACTCGGCAACGTTTTGTATCGTTACGATTTAATTTCTTAGATGCAGCACAAGAGCAGCAAGTTGTTATTGCGGAAACAGGTATTGACTTGGTAACGGCTAAGCAATTAGTAAAACTTGCTAGCGCGTTACGTGCACTTAAACAACATGATTTAGAAGAAGTAGCTAGTACTCGTTTGGTGGTATATGCAGCTGCATTAATTAAAAATGGTTTTGCACCAATTGAAGCTTGTCGTGCAGCTTTAGTAGAAGCTTTAACCGACGATGAAGAAGTTACTGCTGCGCTAATGGAAGTTGTTTATGCTTGTTTTGGGGAGTAAGGAACGTGCATGAAACAAATTAGGCAACTAGAGCGTAGGATTTATGTTCATATTCAAGGCATGTAAACAAGCACATAGCACGCTATGTAACTGTTTGCATAACGTAGAAGATGGGCATAAATACAAAGCTAGTTGCCTAATTTATTCCATACACGTTCCTAATTCATTATGTCCCCACTTGAGATCTAATTAATAATGCCTGAAATCTTTGTTGGTAAATTATGGGATCAGTTGGTTAGTGGTGCAACAGCAAGTAACTCTGAAGATACAACTGTTTTATTTGAAGAAATTGTAAAGCCAGCGAGTATCTTGTTTCGTGCTTTAGGGGGTGATCAAGGTTTAGCTTTAAAAACCGCGCAATCTACTATCCATCAAGGAAAACAAAATTGGTTGCAACAATTATCAGGTATTGAGCAGAAGGTTGAACTTGCTTGGTGTGATGATGAAGCTTTATATCTACCTGCCAGTATCAATCTGTTACCACAAGATAGATTAAATCGTGAACTATACTTCTGGCTAGCAGCTTTGGCTGTGGAAATGCGTCCAGGTTTATGGTTTATCGAAAATCAACAGGCAACATTACGTCTCTTAGAAAAATTTCCTGGTTTACAAGCACGTTATCAACGATTGGTTTATGCATTGCTATCGCTGCGACCTGAAATAACGACACTATCTTATGATAGCGCGATTCAAGAACAGGCTATTTATCAGGCTCTCATAAAGCCAGGTAGTATTTCATTATTACCTTCGGCACCTAATCCCTGGTTTCCAATATATCTATGGTTTCACCCAACACCGCCATTCGGCGGTAACAATCAATTAATACCTCCAAAAAAACTAGCAGAATTTGAACCAAGTGACGATACGCAGAGTACCGCTAAAGATCAACGACGGCACAAAGCTGAACGACAAGAAATACAAGAACGTAAAGATGGTTTTATGATGTTTTTTCGTGCAGAAAGTATTCTAACTTGGGCGGAATATATTAAAGTTAATCGTCCAACAGAAGATGATGAAAATACTGATGCTAAACGTGCTGCTGATGAAATGGAAACTATTACAGTAACACGAGATGGCAAACAAACTGCATCTAGAATACGTTTCGATCTTGATTTGCCACCGGAAGATTCAGATGAAACAAAGTTAGAATCAGGCATTCTATTACCAGAGTGGCATTATAAAAAACAACTGTATTTAAAAGACTATTGCTGCCTACAACCGGTAGTGGCAACAAACACTAAAACATGCCAACTACCTGTACATCTTGCTGCTGTTGCACGCAGAATTCGACATCAATTTGAATCATTAACATCAGTACGTACCTGGTTAAGAAAGCAGACAGAAGGAACTGAAGTTGATGTTGATGCTTATATTAATCATCTTGTAGAAGTTAAAAGTGGAACTTTTAAAACAGACTTGCAATTGTATAAAACACACCAAATACAAGAACGTAATCTATCCTGTCTATTACTTGCCGATTTATCTCAATCAACCGATGCCTATGTTAATAATCATGCACGGGTTATTGATGTTATTAGAGATAGTCTGTTTTTATTTTCAGAAGCTTTATCTGCTACAGCAGACCAATTTGGTTTATATGGTTTTTCTTCATTACGGCGTGATAATGTTCGTTTTTATACAATTAAGGCCTTTGCAGAAAAATATAATGATCAAATACGTGGCCGTATTAATGCTATCAAGCCAGGTTATTACACCCGCATGGGAGCAGCCATCCGGCAAGCAGGCAAGTTACTAGCACAGCAAACCACCCATCAACGTATATTATTATTGCTAACTGATGGCAAGCCTAATGACCTTGATCGGTATGAAGGTCGCTATGGTATAGAGGACACCCGCCAAGCACTACGTGAAATACGCCAGCAAGGAATCAAACCTTTTTGTATTACAATTGATGAAAAAGCTGGTAGCTACCTACCCTATTTATTTGGAACAGGAGGTTATGTTGTTATTCGTCAACCATCTGAATTGCCACGACAATTGTTGTCTTTATATGCTCAACTAACTGTTTAGTATTAATTGGTTATGTGTAATGTAATTAGTTCTCCTTATTGCCAGTTATGTACAAAAAATACTCTACAAGAATTTTTTCAAGATAAAAAAAGAACTTATTTGCAATGTGAAACATGTGGAATAATCAGTGTTCCAGTTGAATACCACTTATCGTCAACAGATGAAAAAGCTGTTTATGATAAACATCAAAATACACCAGATGACCCTGGGTACCGACGGTTTTTATCGCGAACCTTTGAGCCATTAATTGCTAGAATTCAAGATAATGCAATTGGGTTAGATTTTGGTTGTGGTCCTGGGCCAACTATTAGTGTTATGGCCAAAGAACGTGGGATAACCGTCCATAATTATGACTTGTATTATTTTAATCAACCAAAGCTACTTGAAAAACAATATAACTTTGTGACAATGACTGAGGTTATTGAGCATGTAGCCAATCCTGAATTGCTTTTAAATCAACTTGATCTAATGCTTAAACCTGAAGGAATCTTAGCAATTATGACCAAACGAGCAATTGACCTGCAAGCATTTAAAAATTGGCATTATAAAAATGACCCGACTCATATTTGTTTTTATTCGCTCAAAACTTTTGCATGGATTGGCCATAAATTTAACTGGCGTCTAGAAGTTATCGACAAAGATGTAATATTTTTTTATAAGAAAAACGTCGAACCTTGCTAGGTATATCACACTAAAATATTTTTCCTAGGTACTGCAAGTGATCGCACACATACTGCACAACAGATTGTTCCATATAGCAAACTTTATTCTTTGGAAATATCAATAAGTATTCTACGCAGAATAAAGTTCACTCTATGAAACAATTTGTTACACATTAAATGCACGATCACTTGCAGGATCTAGGTTATATAGTAAAAAATATAGGAATAGTTGCATATGAAAGGACTTATTGTTGATCCATCCAGGACATATCAAAAATTATTAGCATCAGCGCTTGAATCTGGCGGAATAAAAGTTACACAAGTTGCGACAGGAGGTGAAGCATTTAAACTTCTTGGACAACAACAGTTTAATATTGTGTGTGTTGCTATGCATTTGCCAGATATGGAAGGCACTATGTTTTCATCTCACTTGCGAGCTAATATTAGAACCAGGCAATTACCATTGATTATGATTACCTCTAGCGAGGACAAAAAAACACTAGATAATGCAATTGCACTTGGTGTAACGGAAGTTTTTGCTAAAGATGAATTGGATAAAATCACAAATTATGCTGCGCAATTTTCCATGATTCGTGGAAATAGTAATATAACCAGTGGACGGATTCTATACATTGAAGACAGTCCGTCAGTTGCTGCAGTTACCACTAAATTACTGGAAAATAATGGGTTTTATCTGGATCATTTTGCTACTGGTGAGCAAGGTATGGAGGCATTTAAGAAAAATTCTTATGACCTAGTCCTTACTGACATAGTGCTTGAAGGTAGGATGAGTGGCTACGGTATTGTAAGAGCAATACGTGATTTTAACGATGAGCGTGCGCGAATACCGATACTAGCACTGTCAGGTTTTGATGATGCTGCACGTAAGATAGAATTATTACGTTCTGGTGCTAATGATTATGTTGCAAAACCAATGCTAAATGAAGAATTAATAGCTAGAGTCAATAACCTGGTAACTAATAAAAAGTTGATGGATAAGACTATTGAGCAGCAGTATCGTATGGAAGAGTTGGCAATGAAAGATCAACTAACTGGTCTATATAATCGCCACTTCCTAATGGAAGCAGCTCCATCAAAACTAAGCGAATCTTTGCGACAAAACATACCATGTAGTTTGCTTGTCATGGATGCTGATAAATTTAAATTAATAAACGATAATTATGGTCATGCAACTGGTGATATCGTATTGAAGGAGATGGCTTCTGTATTGCTTAAATGCACTAGAAAAGAAGATATCGCTGCCCGTTTTGGTGGCGAAGAGTTTGTGTTGTTATTGTCACATTGTAATATTTCAAATGCACTTGCAAGAGCTGAGAAAATTCGTCAGACAATAGAGAACTTGCATCCTGTAGGTTTGAATGTAACAGTAAGTTTTGGTGTTGCAGAAATGCAGCAAAGTGCGGCGAAAAATTTTACTGAATTGTTCCAGGCAGCAGACGCAGCGGTATATCAGGCAAAATCAACTGGTCGCAATAAGGTCGTTACGCATAGCTAATTTGATAAGGAACGCGCATGAAATAACTTGAGCAGCTAGCACAGATTTATGCTCATATTCAAAGCATGTAAACAGGCGCATAGCACGGCTATATAACTGTTTACATAATGCAGAAGATGAACATAAAGAAAAAGCTAGATGCTCAAGTTATTCCATACACGTTCCTAAAGATATATGAGTGCATTGCACTCTATTTTTTAGATTGCTTTTTTGCTCGAAATTGAGCTAGTGATACAACATTATCAGGTAACTGTTCAGGAATGTCTTTGTTATTAGTAGTGGTAGTCTGAACTTGTTTTGTATGCGGTTCGATATGTTCTATATCATAGGGATTAGGGAAATCACCTGGTTTGGTATGATAATAGCGATCTGCAGATAACCCTTTAGCAAAGCGAAATAACCCATCATCCACTATGCGAGATACAGGATAAAACTTAACTCGTTTTTTATTTGGTAGGGTTACACATTTTTTCATTTGGTTAATGTGGATACCTAAAGATATAGCGTTCTCTTTACTGTAATTGGAAACATTGCTCCGTTCGGTACTTTGACGGACCCATTTTTCAGCATCACCGACATGGCCATTAACACTAAGATCAGTATTTCGTACCCATGAAAAAACTTTCGGTGTACTCATGTATTGCGCCATAACCTCAGGCACTTGCTCTTCACTGATGGCTTCGGCAGCCAGCATATGATGAATTACTTCATTACCAAAACGGGTTAACAACTCTTCAGCAAACTCATCCTTAGACAACGGCTGTAAATTCGGCATAATAATTACGTAACGGCTATAAGCTTCGACAGCAATCACCGTACCTCTGTGGCTATCATGACTATTTGTTAGCACGTGACATTGCCATGCTAGTGAATTGGCGTCACTATGTAGTGTTTGCGTACCAATACGCTTACCATCTTGGCTAGGAATACGCGGCAGATCCAACTTCATCCATTTGTTCAACGCATTGGTGGCAGAAATTAATAATTCCATGACGCTTTAAAATTATGGACAGCTAAAAAAAATGGCCTACAAACGATTGCCTGTAAGCCATTAGTGTTCTGGTTGCGGGGGCAGGATTCGAACCTACGACCTTCGGGTTATGAGCCCGACGAGCTGCCAGACTGCTCCACCCCGCGTCTGAAGCTGGTGATTCTAACAAAGTAAGCTAGCTACTGTCAATCATTACTATAACTAGTATTACCTAGATCTTGCAAGTAATCGCACATATACTGCGTAACAGATTGTTCCATATATCGAATCTTATTCTTTAGGAATATCAATAAGTATTCCACGCAGAATAAGATTAACTCTATGAAACAATTTGCCACGCATTATATGCACGACTACCTGCAGGATCTAGGTATTAAACTTAATATCACTTATTGATTGAAATCAACATCTTGATAATTGTGTGCTTGCTAGTTTATCTTGTTTATAGCGTTGCCATACGCTCTGCTTGTATTGTTGCTGTGCTTTTTCTCGCTTAATTGCTGCATTAATGTTTTGCAGAATACTTATTAAATTAACAGGTTTCTTGTGTTGTG
>JAJFJL010000074.1 GCA_021774055.1 Nitrosomonas sp.
ATCTGAATCAAGATCAATGGTGACTTTTTTACCTCTAAATTTAATTTGGTCGTGATCAGTTATATCTATGATTATGTTGTTGACGCCATCACTGATAATAATGTTTCCTATACCAGCTTCTACATTTTCACTAAATTCTAGTTCAATTTTTTTATCAACTGGTATTGCTATTGCATCATCACTAGGCCTGCTTTTAATTAACACTAACCCAGAAGCAATAGTATTAAAGTTTAGAGTGGTGTTATCAGTTATACCAGCAAAAGCATTACCATCTTTGTCAACAATCACGCCACCTGCCATTTCTATATGATAGTTGGTGTTAGGTAATAAATCTAAATCAAGATCAATGGTGACTTTTTTACCTCTAAATTTAACTTGGTTGTGATCAGTTATATCTATGATTATGCTGTTGACGGCACTGGTTCAGCTAGGTTATAGACATAAAATTTTGAATAATATAGACTTTGTCATTTTCTAACCTATTTGATAGAGCCTACATTGACCCTATTTGATCAACACTGTACACACTGCAAATCGGAACAGTTTGCAGTCAACAGAACTTACGAGACTGTTCACAATGGTACCCGGATCTTGTATCTCTGTCTGGATTGTGGAACACACTTTTCTGAAACGAAGAATACGGTATTGGCAGGCATTAGGAAGCCAGTTAATTTAATCGTACAAGTATTGAAATCGAGATCCGAAGGATTCGGATTCAATGCGACCTGTCGGGTGTTTGACATAGCAAAAAATACCTTATTGGGCTGGGAAAGGAAATTGCATGGATTAACCGAAACACTGCTTCTATACTCCTTGGTTCATTCCTTTATTGAACAAGTCATAGAAGGCGATGAACTCTATACCAAAATCGGAAAGAACGTGCCGGTGGAATAGATCGCACATAATTTTATTCGACCGCATTTTACCACTCAGCGGGTTCCAGCAGTGGCCCTAGGTATTGTTCAGAAAAGTCTTTCATGGGAGCAAGTTCTCAGGGTTATCAAAGTGGCTTAATTGAATATACTTAACAATTTTTCAATGATTTACAATCAAACCAAACTGAACCAGTGCCCTACAAATTGATGCAGGTGAGTTAAATTATGGAGAAAATCCATCCTAACTCCTTGATTTTTAATAAATACAAGTCAAGGACTACCTAACTAATTGAATTTATTGACCTGCACTATTTTGCAGGGACCACCCACCCTTTGACCACATTACGCCGAAACTTACTTATTGGAGGTTGCGAGAAAAAACTTCTATTTTTTAAATATTAAAAACAAAAATCACGCAGTGATTATTTCTCCTTATTTTTTGGAGAAAATGGTCTTGACAATGGGGTCCACTTTAGTGTTTTACGTTAAAGTGATTGGTCTGCGATAAAAATACACCGCCGGCATTGAGTATCAAAGATAAGGTATTGTTGCCTCGTCCCTAAGGTGAAACTGACCTATCCATTACGGTAATCTGTTTTCTTGGCGCTATTTTCTTACACTGCCCTTACATGTACGGAAGAAAAGAAAATGACCTGCAAAAGAAATCATGCAGGCCATTGATTTAATGGTGGGTCTGGTTGGACTCGAACCAACGACCAAGGGATTATGAGTCCCCTGCTCTAACCAACTGAGCTACAGACCCGGTTTGTGTGGTTAACTAAATGCTGCTAACTTAAGTCGCGTATTATATCAGTTTCCGGCATCTAAGAAACTACGTAATCGCTCAGATCTTGCTGGATGTCGTAATTTACGTAGTGCTTTTGCTTCAATTTGGCGAATACGCTCGCGTGTTACGTCAAATTGTTTGCCAACTTCTTCTAAAGTATGGTCTGTGTTCATCTCAATACCAAAGCGCATGCGTAAGACTTTTGCTTCACGTGGTGTTAGTGAATCTAAAATATCTTTAGTTACGCCTCTTAGGCTGGCATAAACAGCAGCATCTGATGGTGCCATGGTGGCAGCGTCTTCTATGAAATCTCCTAGGTGGGAGTCTTCATCATCACCGATAGGGGTTTCCATAGAGATCGGCTCTTTAGATATTTTAAAGATTTTACGAATTTTTTCTTCAGGCATTTCCATTTTTTCTGCCAGTAATGCTGGTTCTGGCTCTTGCCCTGTTTCTTGTAAAATTTGGCGTGAAATACGGTTCATTTTGTTAATTGTTTCTATCATATGCACAGGAATACGTATGGTACGTGCCTGATCGGCAATAGAACGTGTAATTGCTTGACGAATCCACCAGGTAGCATAAGTGGAGAATTTGTAACCGCGTCGGTATTCAAATTTGTCTACTGCTTTCATTAAACCGATGTTTCCTTCTTGAATTAGATCAAGAAATTGTAGTCCACGATTAGAGTATTTTTTAGCAATTGATATAACTAGTCGTAAGTTAGCCGCAGTCATTTCTCGTTTTGCACGCCTGGCTTTAGCTTCTCCGGTTGACATCCTGCGATTAATTTCTTTTAGGTCTTTTATTGGAATACCTATTCTAGCTTTAAGCGCTAATAAGTTTTGTTGTTGCTCCATTATTGCTGGACGGAAATGCTCCAGTGTTTTACAGTAGGATTTGTTGAGCTTAATTTCTTGCACTACCCAGTCTAAGTTGGTTTCATTACCAGGAAATGATTTTATAAAGTGTGTCTTTGGTACGCCTGCTTTTGTAACACATAGCTCCATTATTTTTCTTTCAAATTTACGCGCATCACTTACTAAGCCACGTTGGGTGTTACATAGTTTTTCTACCATTTTGGCAGAAAATCTCATGGCCATTAGTTCGCCAGATATTTTTTCTTGTAATACTTTGTATGCGTCGCAGTGTGGTCCATCTTTACTAAGTATTTCTTGCATTTCGTTGTGTACTTCACGAACCACAACAAAACGTTCTAAAGCATCTTCTTTTAATTTAAGTAAGGCAGCTGCGGCAACTGCTTCTCCATCTACTACGGCTGCTTCTTCATTCTCTAATTCATCTTCTGTTGATTCGCTTGCAGCAGTTTCATTGACAATTTCTTCAGAGTTACTATCAAGTAATCCGTCTACTAATTCATCAATACGTAACGCATCGTTTTCGATTTCAGTGACTAGGTCAAGAATTACACCAATAATGACAGGACAAGCAGATATGGCTTGCACCATATGCCTCAAGCCACCTTCAATACGTTTGGCGATTTCAATTTCACTTTCGCGTGTTAACAAGCCAACTGAGCCCATCTCTCGCATATACATGCGTACTGGGTCGGTGGTGCGTCCAAAATCTGAATCAACGGTAGAAAGTGCGGCTTCTGCTTCTTCTACAACATCTTCATCTGCAACGGTAGTTGTTGTATCAGACATAAGTAATGCTTCAGCATCTGGTGCTTCGTCATGTACCGAAATGCCCATGTCATTAATCATGCTGACAATGCCTTCAATTTGCTCGGCATCTAGCATGTCATCAGGAAGATGATCGTTAATTTCTGCGTAAGTTAAGTAACCGCGTTCTTTTCCTTGTACAATTAGTTTTTTTAAGCGCATGCGCCGCGCTTCAATATCTTGAGGTGCTAGCGCAGCTATTTCAATATCGACTGCTTCATCTTTAGTTGCGCTAGATTTTACTTTTTTTATCTTTTTTGCTGCTTTTTTAACACCGCTAACTGCTTTTGCAATTTCATCGCCATGATCTGTAGTTTTACTAGTATTTTTTTTAGCTGCAGAAATTTCAGTTGCCACTTCTTTTATTGATTTCTTTATGTTACTTGTTGTACTATTTTTGACCGTGCTTGGAGAAGTATCAGTGTCTTTTTTTATAGCTGTTTTTGTTGTTGTGCTATCAGCTAGTTTAGTCACTTTAGATGTTACTGCTTTCGATTTTGACATTCACTTAGTTCCAAATAGGGTATGGATTTAAAAGATTAACTTTCTATTATATCAAAGATTCTTTGCTGCTGATATCGACGATTTATTTTTAATTGATGTAGTGATCGCTCATATTTGAATCAAGTGTTACTTGTTGGTGAACTAGGGAACGTGCATGAAACAAATTAGGTAACTAGCTTTGTATTTATACCCATCTTCTGCGTTATATAAACAGTTACATAGCCGTGCTATGCGCCTGTTTACACGCCTTGAATATGAACATAAATCCTGCGCTAGTTGCCTAATTTATTCCATGCACGTTCCTAGGTAACTAACATCAATAAATAATTGGTGGAATGCATAAATTTAAAAATTCATTATTATTTAGGCATGGATAATTGTTTGAGCTCCTGCTTTTCTTCGTTAGTTAGAATGTTTAAAGATTTGTTGTGTAGTGTGGTCATTCGTTTTTTACGTTGTATTTCTTTAATTTTTGCTAGTGCGCCAGAAAACTCTGATTCTAAATCAATGGCATCATCCCATTCAAGTGTCTCACTTTCAATTTTTTCAAGTAATTCACGGTGTTGGCTGTCATTGAAATAAGTTGATACCGTTGATATGGCGCCACCATCTGTGATATGGGGGTGATTGTTTAAAAAATCAATCAGTACGTTTAATGTGGCTATTTCTTCGCTAGCTTCTCCATTTTCTGTAATAATAAATTCAGTCAGTTGGTTTATATAACCTGGTTTGTATAAAAGAATTTGTATTAACCAATGATAAGGTGTTGTTGGCTTTGGTCTGGCTAGTTTAGGATGTTTTTTTATTGGTGTAGTACGTTTGATTTGTAACAAGTTTTGTAATTCATCTTGGCTAACACCGCTTAGTTCAGCTAAACGTTGTAATAGCATTAATCCTAATATTGGTGCGGTTACATGCTTTAATAGTGGTTTTGCATCTCGCACTAATTTAGCGCGCCCTTCGCTTGTTTGTAGGTCAAGATTAGTTGATAGTGTTTGAAACAAAAAAATAGATAGGGCAACTGCATGATGTTTAAGTAGTGCTTCGAAATCTTCTTTACCATTAGCACTAACGTAGCTATCAGGGTCTTCTCCATCTGGCAGAAATAGAAAACTTAGATTTTTACCGTCGGTTAGAAATGGTAGGCTGTTTTCCATCGCACGCCAAGCTGCTTTTCTACCTGCATTATCTCCATCAAAACAAAAAATTATATTATCTGTTTGGCGCAAAAGTTTTTGTATATGATCGGGTGTAGTGGCCGTACCTAATGAAGCCACTGTATATTCAATGCCATGCTGATAAAGAGCCACCACATCCATGTAACCTTCAACAACTAGCACACATCCTGCTTGACGAATGGCACGGCGTGCTGCAAATAAATTATAAAGTTCACGTCCTTTGGTAAATAAGATAGTTTCAGGTGAATTAAGATATTTAGGTTCACTCTGCCCTAATACACGTCCTCCAAAGCCGACAACCATTCCTTTCTGATTGAGAATCGGAAACATAATACGATCACGAAAACGGTCATAATATTTACCATCGTCACTTGCAACAATCAGTCCGGTTTTAAGTAGTGTGTTTTCTGATGCTGTGGATTGATAGTCCGGGAAAATTGCTTCCAGGTTTTGCCATCCATCCGGCGCATAGCCTAATGCAAAATGGCTTGCTGTTTCGCCGGTTAAACCACGTTTTTTTAGATAATTGATAGCTTGCTCAGATTGTTTAAGTTGTACACGATAAAACTTGGTGGCACGCATCATTATTTCAAATAAATCGTTTGAAGATATTGAGTTGTTGCTTTCGTAATCTATTTCTGGAGGATAATTGGGCGGTCCAAATTCAGTTTCAGCTGGGTGATTATCGGCCTGTTGAATAGGTACTTGCATACCAACACGTGTGGCTAAATCAGCCACTGCGTCTACAAAGCTCATGCCGCTATATTCCATTAAAAAACCAATAGCATTGCCATGTGCTTTGCAACCAAAACAGTGATAGAACTGTTTGACTGGACTAACTGTGAATGAGGGAGTCTTTTCTTTATGAAATGGACAGCAAGCACTGTAGTTTACGCCTGCTTTTTTAAGTGCTACATGGCTGTCTATGACGTCAACGATTTCAGTGCGGTTAAGTACGTCATGAATAAATGATTGAGGAATCATTGTGTTCTTAAGAATTTAAATCTTATCAGATTTAAGTTGGAATAAATAAATGCTGAATATCGTAGGGTGCAATAACCGTAGGGTATTGCACCATAAATTACTGCAATCGGTGCTACAATTTTATGTTGAATTTAACGTATGTATGGCGTTGTAAGTTTGGGGAGATGGAAGCTAATAGCTGACCATTCTTGTGAAAATATACTTTAAATATCAAGTTATTATAATTTCACTTGGATGATTATATCTTTCTGTATCCATTAAGTTAGAATAAATACTATCTGGATACAGATTCTAGGCAAAAAGTGTAAACTACTTTGGGTGCGATACGAAGGATATTAAATTTTTATCCTGTATTTTATAAGTGGTTAAGTAGGTACTAGTGGTTTATTAGTGACAGTAGCTAATATCTATTTTAATAATCCCCCAGATTCCACTAGAGTATTCTGGGTTCAGTTTATGTTCTTTAATTGAAAGTTGTTTTGGAATTGTTTCTCTAGTTAAGAATTTTCCCCTTAACTAGTTTAGATACTTTTGCCATATCAGCACGACCAGCTAGCTTTGGTTTTAATATTGCCATAACTTTTCCCATATCACGCTGACTTTCTGCGCCTGTGCTTGCAATCGCATCATCTACCAGTGTTTCAACCTCTGCCTCACTTAGCGCTGGTGGCATATAAGCTAGCAGTATATTAGTTTCATATTTTTCAACTTCTGCTAAATCTTGGCGGTTTGCTGCTTCGTACTGTGTAATAGAATCTTTGCGCTGCTTGAGCATTTTTTCAATTATTGTAACAACTGCTGCATCATCTAATTCAATGCGCGCATCAACTTCAGATTGTTTAATCGCTGCCTGTAACAGTCGAACTGCATCACGGCGCTGAGTATCTCCAGCACGCATTGCAGTTTTCATATCTTCAGCAATTTTCTGTTTTAAGCTCATAAGTTAGGTAGTTAGTAAGAATTGAAAAGGTCAAAAAATAGAGGTCAGATAATACATTTGTTCTTTAGCTTCAATTTTAATTACACTCTCAATTCTTATGTCAAATTCAAGTTAGGGACGAGGCAATAATAGTTTGTCCATTTAGGCGAAGTTATTTTGCTATGATTTGAGGCGGTCCGTAGGGCGCATAGTTATTCTATGTAACCGGAGGAGCAACGAAAATCAGAGTAAAAGGACAAGCATAAATGGATAAACTATTATTTCCTTGTCCCTTAGCTGTTAACTTTAATCAATAGAGTTTTGGTGGTAGCAACTGACTGCGTAAACGCTTATAAGTACGTTTAACTGCTGCCGCAAGTTTACGTTTGCGCTCAGCAGTTGGTTTTTCGTAAAATTCACGTGCACGTAAGTCTGTAAGCAACCCAGTTTTTTCTATGGTGCGTTTAAAACGACGCATTGCAACTTCAAACGGCTCATTTTCTTTGACTTTGATTGTAGTCATAAAAACCTATCCCATCCTTTTATAAACATTAAGTTAAAAATATTATTTGCTGAAATTTACCCAAGCTTTAAAATAACTATGCTAAACATACCGGCATACTGAGTATAATGCACGACAAAAAGCCTTATATTGTAACATTCCCCGTATTGTTATCAAAGAATATTTTTCTCATCTTATAATGTTAATACTCGGTATTGAAACTTCCTGCGACGAAACAGGAATCGCACTTTATGACACAACAGATGGTTTACTTAGTCATACACTTTATTCTCAAATAGATATGCATAGCGAGTATGGTGGCGTGGTTCCCGAGCTTGCTTCACGCGACCATATTCGTCGAGTGCTTCCGCTTATTGAACAATGTTTACTCACCGCTAATTTAAGCTTGCAAGATATTAATGCTATTGCTTACACGCAAGGACCTGGATTAGCTGGTGCACTATTGGTTGGTGCCAGTATTGGTAGTGCACTTAGCTTTGCGTTAAAAATTCCGGCCATAGGAATACATCATCTTGAAGGACATTTGTTATCCCCATTATTATCTAAGCCCTCCCCTACTTTCCCATTTGTGGCTTTGTTGGTTTCTGGTGGACATACTCAGCTAATGGAGGTGCGTGGTGTTGGTTTATATCAATTGCTTGGTGAAACTGTTGATGATGCAGCAGGAGAAGCTTTTGATAAAACCGCCAAACTTCTTGGACTAGGCTATCCAGGTGGCCCTGCCCTGGCCAAGCTTGCTGAACAAGGAACACCAGGACGCTTTAAACTTCCCCGCCCGATGCTGCATAGTGGCGATCTTAATTTTAGTTTCAGTGGCTTAAAAACAGCTGTTTTAACTCTGGTAAGAAAACAAGAAGTTACGCCACAAATACGTGCTGATATTGCTTTAGCTTTTCAACAAGCTGCTGTTGATGTGTTAACCAAGAAATCATTGACAGCACTAGCACAAACAGGGTTTTCACAATTAGTTGTTGCTGGCGGTGTTGGTGCCAATAGTCAATTACGTAATAATCTTACGCAACAGGCAAAGCTAATGGGCGCAAGTGTGTTCTATCCGCCACTTGAGTTTTGTACTGATAATGGCGCCATGATCGCATTTGCTGGTGCAATGCGCTTACAATCAACTTATCTTAATAAGCAACAACTAGGTGCCAGTTTTAATATAAAACCAAGATGGAATTTAGAGTTATTAGAAACACCTGCTAACAACCTGTAATATCAATTTTTAGATGTATGTTGCTTGACGGAAGTGGGACTTTAGTCCCACACAAGCTAACTTATTGACAAATAAGAATATTGATTTGTCAATAAGTTAGTCGTGTATAAAATTTATTCTCTGATTTCTCACCTGCTTCAACTTGTTAATTACAAACTATATAATATTGTCAATGCGTAAGTCCTACCACATTAGCTGGGCTAAAGCTCAGCTTCCAATGATTTGATTGTAGAACTTAGGATTTGCCAATCTTCCCTTCTTTACCTGCAATAAGGTTGCCAATATTTGCTTTATGCCGCCAAATTAATAATAACGACATTATTAATACTGCTAAAGATGCAACATTAGAACCTAAAAAAATTACAGCATAAACTGGAGCAAGTATTGCTGACACCAAAGCGGATAGTGAAGATACCCGCCAAATCATCGCAACCAACAGCCAAGTCGCGATCGCCAGTAATCCAAGCCAAAGATTTAACCCCAATAAAACACCTACCGCTGTCGCTACACCTTTACCACCCTGGAAACGTAAAAATACTGGAAATAAATGACCCAGAAAAACTGCTATAGCAACAAAAGCAACCGCCTCTCCAGTTAAGCCCCAAGACAAAACAAACGCTTGCGCCATCACCACGGCTAACCATCCTTTACCTGCATCACCCAGCAATGTTAAGATTGCAGCTCCTTTCTTACCGCTACGTAAAACATTGGTCGCACCTGGATTTTTTGAGCCATAGGTACGAGGATCTGGTAATTTAAAAATCCAACTGGCTACTACTGCAAAAGAAATTGATCCAAGTAAATACGCCAATAACACCAAAAAAAATATTGTCATTAAAATTAGTAACCTTTATATAAAATAGAATTTTTTAGTAACCTACACCCAAACGATGGATATTATTTTTTTGCACGATTTTAAGGCTAAAACTATCATTGGAATTTATCCGTGGGAACGTAAAGTCGCCCAAACTATTCAGCTAGATCTAGAAATCGCGTTACCATCCAGTTTAGCCTGTCAAACAGATAATTTTGAAGATGCACTAGATTATGACTTAATCGTTAAACGTATTAAGGAAATTTTGGCAGAAAAACATTTTTCATTACTAGAAGCGTTAGCTGAGCATATTGCACAAACTATATTAGTTGAATTTAGATCACCATGGGTGAAGGTTAGTATAGCTAAATTGGGAATTATACGTGGAGTGAAAAAGTTGGGGGTTTGTATTGAGCGAGGGGGTTTACACAGTCAAGCTTATTTAGGCTAAAGACTCACTGTAACTGATGACTTTTTAAAGGATTCTGCAATGCATGGTATATTTACTATAGGTTCGCTAGTTTTTATGTAACAAATTGATTTTTATAGAGATATTTTTTTCTTTTTAGTAAATAAAGCATTTATATTAAAATAACATATTGATTGTAAAAATGTTATTGAAGATGATAGAGCCTAGGGTATTTATTTTTAAGAGTTAGGTGGTTTTGGTTTTGGTTTTGGTTTATTAAGATAGTAACTTAGTGAAGTTATTGATGAAGTTTGTTAATAGCTTTCTTTATGTCAATACCTTCGCCAATTTAGTTTTTTGATGGTTTTTGGCAAAAACCACTATTTTTTTGTACAATAAAATCAATGTATTAAAAATCATAAAATTCTAATTTCTGGCTGGTTTATTGAATTGGCGAAGGTATTGTTATGTGGTTAACTTGATATTAAAGTTTTTAGTTACGGCTAATTTTAAAGATAACTTATTTTATTAGCCACGCTAGATGATAAATGAGTTATAGCTTTTTTTGTTAAAAGACTAGTAATGTTTTTAATTAAATTGTTATAAAAAAACTTGAGTATTAAGTTTCATTTTAATATGAGTGTATTGATGCCATATTTGCAATATGTAAAGTTATTGGCATTTTAGTTATTTTTTCTAAAAAGGGCTTTAAAACATGACGAATAGAATTAGATCTATGTATATTCTAGTAGCGGTAATCTGTATATCAATTATTACTGGCTGTGCATCAGTTACGTCTGGAACTAACGGCACAGTAGTATCTGGAGCTGCAGGTGGCGGCTCAAGTGTTGATGCTAACTCCTCTTTAGAACGATGTGATAAAACACTGGGTACACTTGCTGTTGATGATGGTAGAGCAGCTGATTGGTATGGTAAATTTGGTAGTACTACCAATATTACAACTATAGAACCTCTTATTCGATTGGCCGTTCAACAGTCAAATTGTTTTGTTATTACTTCTATTGGTAATTTACGAACAGATAGCCGTATTTCACGTGTTACAGATCTTCAACGCAACTCAGGAGAATATCGTGCAGGATCAAAACAACAGAAAGGCCAACGTGTTGCTGCAGATTATTATATGGAACCAAGTATAATTATTGATAATGCGGCAACTGGCCAGATTGCCGGTGCACTTGGTGGGTTGCTTGGACCAGGGATCGGCCAACTTGCCGGTGCAATGCAAACAAAATCTTCGGTTGTCACATTAACGCTTTTTGATATTCGTTCTGCTGTGCAGATTTCTGCTTCTGAAGGCAGTTCAACCGCCAATAATTATAGTGCAGCACTCAGTGCATTTGGTGGAGGTGGAGGTGGAGGTCTAAGTGGTTTCTCAAGAACACCAAGCGGCAAAGCTACTGTTGCTGCATTTATTGATGCGTATAATGGAATGGTACGTGCATTAAAGAACTATGAAGCTCAGAATGTTGAAGGTGGACTTGGTCGTGGTGGAACGCTTGATGTTAACTAGCCTCATACATATAACTTGATTTTTAGGTAATATTTATTTAAAAAGATATTAGTTAATTTTTGGTATTTAAATGCGAGTTAAGAGATAAATCATGCATACAAAGTCGATGAGTTACAATCGCAAATAACTGCATTGAAAAAATCTTATTTACAAGTCTTTGAATAATTGAAGTTAGAAAACTCAGTTTTTAATTCACATTTAAACAGAATCAAAACAATATATCCTTAGAACAATACCTTCGCCAATTCGATAAATCAGTAAAAAATCGGAATTTTATGATTTTTAATGGATTGATTTTTTTGCATTAAAAAACTAAATTGGCGAAGGTATTCGCAATTACGTATATACACGATATGGTGAATGGTTGCTTATACTTGATGTTCATGTTTTTTGTAACCATTTGATTAAAATAGATTATGTGCTTTTTCAGTAAAAAATATAAATTCATTTAAAATTAATCTGTTAACTGGCGTGACTAGTGAAACATGCTGTTTTTAAACTTATCTATAGCTAAAAACTTGAACACTTAGTTATAGAATCTAATGTTTTTTATACTGACCTCTGTACATGAGAATGCAATTTATTGCTTATTTGTTGTTGTGTTTATCGGCAAGTGTAGAATGTTATCTATATATTCTTTCTAATGAATTCTAGAGTTAGGATCTAATAAATGTCTTGGTTAACAAAGATAGAGCTTTATTGCCCTACTTTATTGATTGTATGTGCAATATTAACTGCATGCACTTCAGTACCTGAGCAAACTGGAATGATGCGAGTTTGTGATTCATCTGGGTGTTCTGATCGTCCCAGAGATTCAGCCTCTTATAATCCATCTGCAGCTATACCTAATGACGACCCATAGGGACGTATAGCTTCATTAGAAAAACTTGCACAACAAGATCATCGTGCTGCTTTTGATTTAGGTTTACGTTTTTTTCGTGGTGATGGTGTTCGCCAAGATAGTTATCGTGCTCTACAATGGATGCGTGATGCAGCAGAGCGTGGCAACCTTGAAGCACAGAAGGCAGTTGGCAAGCTTTATTTAACTGGTCTTGAGGAAATGGGTGCTGACTATCGTGAAGCGCAAAAATGGTT
>JAJFJL010000075.1 GCA_021774055.1 Nitrosomonas sp.
TATTATCAAGAAAGAGGTACAGGCATGGCAAGAATACAGAAACAACAAAAAATCAAAAGTTAACTGGCAGTTCACAACAAACGATGCCAGAATAAAGCTCTCAAGACTTTATCCGACACTTTATGCTTGACGTGACACTAGTTTTAAATTAGAGATACTAAGGGAGAAATCGTGAAAAGTTATTTAGCCGGTTCCAGGTGATGAACAAGCCTAAACTAGTCGTTTATTGTGGTAGTGTGGATTGTCTATTCAATAATTCTGCAATGTCAACAAGTTTTCAAGTACATCATGTTCGAAGCGAAGGTGAGTTGAGTGACCAGATTAGTAAATCACAGAGTACAGCTGGTGTTTATTGTGTTCGGGAAAGCAGTATAGAAGAATTGAATAAATTGACACAAATTAATCATAACGTCGCGCCAACCCCGCTATTTATTTGTAGCAAAACAGCATGCCCACGGTTTATTCACAATGCCATTGAGAATGGATTCAGCCGGTTTGTGTTTTGTGATATGGTGCCCGAGCTAATTGAAGATGCGATTAATGAAGCCATATTTTCCACAAGCATTAGAAAGATAGTAGATTCTGTTTTGCCCGGCAATTGGAATAAGTCGCGATATTCTAAAAGGATTATAACTGAAATTTTAAGAGATTACCCCCAAAAGACTAGCATGGAAACTGTAGCAAAACGACTGAATATTAGCAGGCGTTGGTTACAAGTTATTTGTAATGAATCGTTTAAGTTGTCCTTTACTCAGTTGTTTCGTAAAATTCGTGTTCATCATGCGCTCTACTTGATGCGAAACTGTCAATTAGACAATGCAGATATTGCCTTGCGCTTGGGATATAACGAGTATTCAAATATGACCCGAGATTTTCATCTGGAATTAGGGACTAATCCTAAAAATGTCCGAGCTCTCGAGCAGGAATAATCAAAATTAATAGACTTAAGCGATTTCACTTCCCATTTTGGAATAATAGTTCCCTTTTGGGTTTGTCTTTTTCCCTTTAGCTGCTAAATTGTTTAATAATTAGAATAATTTTGTTACACAAGACGAGTCTCTTTGAGTGCCAACATACTGAATCTCAATTATGAGGCTGATAAAATTGGTAGATTTAAATTTTTTTGTAGTTTACTCAGAGTTTGAACCCAAAAAAAAACTTGGAATAAAATCTAAAGTTATTGAATAGGTGTTGCTTCGGGGTGTATATATCATAGCTGCATAGCTGCATAGCTGCTTAAATGTAAATAAGATGTACAAAAGAAATCTAAAGGAGGAATTATGAAACAAAAAAGAGTTGTCCTATTCCTGTTAATACTCACACTAGCACTACCTATGGCTATGTTTTCACAAGAGATTATTAATCCTATGACATCAAAGGAAAAAAGTGCAGATATTCTTGAGTATATCCAAATAACTAATAATAAATATGCTTCCCCCAAAAATCGAATACAACTTTTCAAAAGCCAAGGTACTGATTTTAAAAAGCTTTTGTCTTTAGCCATTTTTTCACGTTTAAATGATACCGCTGAATATAATAAGCTACGTATGGATAAGTCTTTCCCTGACAGACGCAGAAAATTCACTGGAATGGAAAGTAAATTGAGTGACCTATTTTTTGAGCCAAAGCTTTATAGAGACTTTGAGTTTAAGTATAAGAAGTATCTATTGCGGGATTTGTATCGGGCGCCCTTAGTTTTTTGCGGAACGATTACTAAGCTAGATACTATATGCAATTTTTTAGGCAGGCCAATTTCTAGAGTACAAATATCAAATATAACAAAGTTCAATAAATATTACGCAACCAATGTTGACGACAAAAAAATGGAATTTATCTACTCACCTTTTCATAGTATGACTGGTAATAATAGCTGGCTGATTAATCCGGAAGAGGAGTTCCCCGATCAATTTGAGGATGTTTTCAATTATAAGAGGTTTCATTATTTGGAAGTGGGGAAAAGGTATTTGGTATATTTGTCTGCACTCCCCACTGACGATTCTGACTGTTTTCTAGAAATGCCTAATAAACCATTACCATACTTATATGTTACAACCAAGGGGACAGAGTGCTTTCCAATTGAGGGAAATAAAATTATCGACGTAAACAGGTATTTTGGTAAAAAAAGAAACATCGACTTAGACGAAGTGAAAAATATGCTTGATTTAGTACTAGATGAAATTGCGAATTGGAGGTAAAATAAATGAAAATAAAAACGATAATGTGCTTTGCCATGAACATTATAGTTACAGTTCAGCTTTATTCTCAAATTGGACGAAATGGTCCTGAAGCGTTTTATTATAATGTAATAAAAGATCATTGTTTGGCGGGTGGTACTACTGATGGCATTTATAGGCTGTGTTACCAGAACTTTTCCCGTAATTCTCCTCTATCCTTGTGGAATGAATGTGGAAATTGGCCTTCCTACACTGACATAAAGATACAATATGATGATCCTCTTTTTGATCTTACCTCCCGATTACCTTCGCACTTGGATGAGGCTAAATATCGAGCTCAATTACCTCAATCTATGGTTGCCTGGACAGGGGGGCATTCGCCAGCTAACTTTAAAGCGACCAATGATTTAATATATTTGGAGCCTTTGGGTACATCTGTTCAAACTATACCAATGGTGTGGATTGAGTCAACCATACTTATGCACGAAGATAGAAATAGAACGGCAGCATTCACTGTACTTCCACACACAGCTCCTCCGCCAGGGACTTACGTTTACAATTCAGAAGGATACCCAACGGACGGGCAAGATTTTAAGCAAGCTTATATATTTTTCAATAACAGCTCCCTTTTTTATGACGTTGAAGTAAAAGATAGCAATAATAACTTTCTAGGTTTACAAAATTGGACAGATAACGACACGTCTGTACAGCCTTACGAGCAACATGTGCAAAATGTAATTATGCATGAGTTAGGTCATGTGCTTGGTTTACACCATATAAAAACTAGTGGTGGTGGTTGGGAAAAAGGCTGGTCTGGTTCTATAATGTATGGCTCACAAATGGGAAAAAAAGGACAGCCAACCGATAACGACAAACTTGCGGTAAAATTTGTAAAGGAAAAAAGAATACCGCTGGATCAAGGTGATACAGGCGGTGGGATAGACGAAGAAAACCTGCCAACAAGTTTCACATTATTCTCCAATTATCCCAATCCCTTTAACCCTGAAACAAATATAGAATTTGGGCTAGCCGATGATACTGAAATGACAATTGCTGTTTACAATCATTTGGGTCAAAGCGTAAAAACTTTGTTTAGTGGGATGATGGCCGGTGGCACAAATAGAGTAGTTTGGGGTGGTTTAAATGCCAATGCTCAAGAAGCATCAAGTGGGGTTTATTTCATTAGATTCACCGCGAATGACTTTGATAAAACTCAAAAAGTGGTGCTACTTCGATAATTCTGAAATACAAAAAGGAGTTTATAATGGGGAATATTTATAGAAATGCCCTAATTGTTATTTTGTTATTGATTTGCAATGGATTAGACGCACAGACCTCAAGTAGTGTGTTGGTTCATCAAGAAACTGTAAATGGGAACAATACGGGAATAATGGATTTTTTTTCCTATCCTCGTCGAGCAGCAGCAGTAAATACTGGTTCAGTCGAAGCGACCGTGGTGCTTGATGCAGATAGACATTTTTTTACTTACGGGATAGACCGAGCAATTAAATGGTACCCGACACCAGATAGTAGCGGTTCTGAGAATGCACAATTTGACTCACCTTTAGGCATAGATCTTGATGAGTCGGGGAACATTTTTGTAGCAGATACAGACAATGAGAGAATACAGAAATTCGAATTCGATTTTAGCACTGGTTATTTATATTATGTAGATGTCGTTGCCAGTGGTATTCTCTATCCCGTTGATGTTGTTATAACCGGTAATTATTTTTGGATAATTGATGGGAGCAAGGTTAAACAATATACGTTGGCGGGAAGTCTTATTTATACTTTAGGCAGCACGGGATCTGGAGCAGGGCAGTTCAATAATCCTACTGGTATTTCAGCACGGGTGTCTGGTACAACGATATCCGAGACAGACATTTATGTTGCGGATGCAGGTAATGATCGCGTAGTTCTGTTTACGAAAGGCAGTTCAGACAATACTTATTCGAGTTGGAATACAATATCAATTCCCAATTCGTCCTTAACCGATATTGCCTCTGATGTAGACGGTAATGTTTATGTAACCGATCAGCAACAGGACAAGATACATCTAATTGGCTGGCAGGATAAAGACTATCTTGGTAGTTTTGGTAGTTTTGGTAGTGGGAATAATGAGTTTGATAATCCGTATAGTATCAGTATAGCCCCTGGTACTAATGAAGTTGGTTTAACTGAAAACTGGACAGCAACCAACGGCATAAAGAATTTTAAACTTGCCGTAGATGTGCTCAACTTGGCAGCTACAAAAAATGGTACAGATGTTGATATTAGCTATGTTCTCATGCCCAATGCCTCGGTCACTGTAAAAGTTAAAGATTCGGGGGGTACAGTTGTTAGAAATTTGATTACGAACGTCAACCTTGCTGCCTCTTCGAACCGGCAACATATATGGAATGCAGATTATGACAACGGCAATCCGGTCCCGGATGGCAATTATACGGTTGAGGTAACTGCTTCTGTCAATGGCTACAGTGTTACCAGAACAACGGTGGTTGCTGTCGTATCTTCCGGTGGTGGGCAGCTTATCGAAAACCTTACCGTAAACGATGGCACCAATGCATCAGATTGGTCTGTGCAATCAAATCTTCAGATTGGCGATACCCAATATGGAGACCGTAGCTATACTCTGAGCTCAATTCCATCTGCCCTACTTGGTAGCCAGTGGATCCGTTCAGCAAATGACTCCAAAAGTTGGACGGGAACGACACTGGCAAGCTTTACGATATCGGCATCAACGGATGTTTATGTTGCACACAACGATGATATTTCACCCAAGCCTAGCTGGTTAGCAAGCTGGACGGATACTGGTGACGATATTACGAATGATGAGGGCTCACCGAAAACCTTTAGTTTGTTCACGCAACAGTTTTCAGCTAACTCCACGGTTTCTTTAGGGGATAATGGAGATACCGGTTTTGGTATGTACTTTGTTATTGCAAAAATCTCTAGCGGTTCAACAGATATTTTAGCAATCAACCCAAGTAACTTAACCTTCAGCTCATCGGCCAGCAGCCAGAATGTGACAGTGACTTCCAACATCAGCTGGACAGTTAGTGATAATCAAAGCTGGCTCAGTGTTTCTCCGAGCAGTAGTTCAGGTAATGGTACGGTATCTGTCAGTGCAACTGAGAATACAGGCTCAACGGGTAGAAGCGGTACAGTAACCTTTACTGGTGGAAGTATTACCCGAACGGTGACTGTTTCTCAGGACGGCGCAACTGCCGATGAGCTTACAGTATCTCCAAGCAGCCTATCCTTCAGCCCATCGGCCAGCAGCCAGAATGTAACAGTGACTTCCAACATTGGCTGGACAGTAAGCGACAACCAAAGTTGGCTCAGTGTTACCCCAGCCAGTGGTTCCACCAACGGCACCGTATCAGTCAGTGCAACTGAGAATACTGGCA
>JAJFJL010000076.1 GCA_021774055.1 Nitrosomonas sp.
TTTTTTTGGTTGCCTATGTGAATCGGCAACAGCCCATAATAACTCAATCTGTTATTAAAAGTTTTATTCTACTAAACTTTTTTCAGGTATATATAAGAATACTTGTGTGCTAAAAATACTTTATCTGATAATTTTTACAGGTTTCTGGTTAAGCTGAACTTGGTATTGCAGGATCTAGGTGTAATTATATTATCACCAGGATCCGGCAAGATTCTTTATATGATATTAACCGTTACATTAGTATCAATTGTAATGGTGCCAATTAGGCCTATGCCTGCATCAGCGGCAGTAAATTCATATACATGGGTAATACCAACTTCAGCCCAGGTACCAACTTGACCATTGGAGCTATTATCTAAGTTAATGATATCTCCTGTTGTACCATTTATTGTCAGGGTGTCAGCTATAGTTTGTGTTTCATTTAGATTAAGTAAGTCAGTGATATTAAAACTCAAAGTACTATTGCCGCTATCATTGGCCAAATCAATAACTTCAATACTGTTAAGTTTGCTATCAGCATTTGTTCTTAAGTCCAAATTTAATGCGCTATCAAAACGCAGGGTATCAGTACCGGTACCACCATCCAGTGAAGCAAAAGTTAGATCGGAAATCGCCAGGACATCATCACCTTCGCCACCACGTAATACATCCTCGCCACCGTTCCCGATTAAAATATCTGCACCCCTACCAGCTACTAGTTGATTGGCACTGCTGTCACCGGTTAGCGTATCGGCGTTGTTAGTACCTATAGTTGCGGAACTACCCTGGACTCCGAAGATTACAAAGCTGGCTCCACTAAAGCTGCCATTGGGGCTATCACCGGATGCCCCAACAATTAAATCAGCCAGCCCATCGCCATTCACATCACCGGCATTGCTCACCGATCCGCCACTGGAGTCATTCTGACTCACGCCGTTAATCACAAAGCCACCAGTTCCGCCTTCTATAGTTGAGAGTTCTACTACGCCAGTATCTGTTTTACCAAATACCTCAAAGCTGGCTTTCCGGTGTGCTTCTGACAGAACCAACCGATTCTCTCTTGGGTTACTGGTTTAATATTGCTCCAATATTTATGGTATTTTTAGAGCATTTAAAGCAAAGTGCTGCACGTGACGCGTATCTTAATGCGATAGATGCTCAGATTGAGAGTTCTTATATGCAGGCTACTTTAGATGGTGAGCCAGCTAAAAAAAACCGAGGGCTTTGTAGTGTGGGGGATTTCTGATGTGTCGCCAAAAAAACGTCGTATGATGGTTGATATGATGCGAAGAGGGGAAAGTGAGGATGGTTCTGAGGAGATTAAAAAAACTGGGCAAGAACAATCAAAAGAAAATAATCAACCTTAATAAACACACCCCTGATATTTAAATCATGGGTGCATCACCTTTTACGGTCATCGGCTCTTCAGCCTGTACCGTAATTAATCATTACATGAATTTATTATATTCTCAAGAATAATCATTCTTAATTATTATCTTGATATATTAACTATTATATAATAGTTAATATAATTCATGATTAAGTGAGGTTTGACAATGACAGAAACAAATAAACCTATGAGTTTTGCTCTTGGTGAACATGATCGTTCTTTTATCGTTGATATGGTACACAATGGTCGTTTTGGGAATCGTACAGAAGTTGTACGTTCCGCTTTACGTTTGTTACAAGATTATGAGAATAATCAAAAAACTGAACGCTTACGTAATATGATTGCAGAAGGTTTATCCGATGTTTCGGCTGGTCGTGTAACGCAATATGCCAGTGCTGATGATATGGCAAGTAATATTATCAACCGAGGAATGGCAAAATTAGAAAATACAAAGTAATTATTACGCAAACAGCAGATGCAGATTTAGATAATATATTCCAATATATTGCACAAGATGATGTGGAAGCTGCCAAAAGTTTTGTACAGGATTTAACCGCTAAAATATATCATTTAGCAGAAATTGGTGTAACAGGTTCTTCAAGAAGCTGGATTGATCCAGATTTAAGAGCCTTTCCTTATCGTGATCGATGTTTTTATTTTACGATAAAGGAAGATAAGCTTATTTTGTTGCGTGTTATTAGTGGGTCACAAAATATAGATCAACAAGATTTTTCTCCTTTAGGATAGAGACTACCTTCTTTCTCGCTTAATCCCATCATCTTTTTATAGATACTTTGGGGAGTTTGAGGGGCAAAGCCCCTCATTAAACAATAGTTTCAGTGCGCAGCACTGCACTTTTAGTTTTTTCTGTCATTTACTCAATATTGCTAGCTTTCTTCTTCTCCCAAGCGAGTTTGAGTAATTGATTCAATGATAGGCTGGTCAGCTGCTACTTTAGTATCAAGAAACGCTTCTTGTATGTAACGGACACGTTCATCTTGAAGTTTTTCACGTAAATTATAGAGGTTTCTGCCTTTTATGGTAAAAACTGAATTTTGATAAATTAGTGAGATTTTCTCATTACCGCTATATTCAATGGTGGTTATATAGCTGTAATGGATAATACAACCAGTATTATCGCACATTGAGCGGCTATGCCCTCAGGAAAAATGATTTAAAATATATGACAAATTACAACTCTTAAATATAGAAAAAATATCTCAAGAAAATAATGGTACGGATTACACAATAGAACGTTTAGATCACTTAGGCATAATATCTGGAGTTATAAAAGATCTGAAGATAGTTGAATTAATTAACGAAAAGTTAGGTTCTTATGAAGGTGAAACCTTATCTGCCGGCGAAACTGTAGCAGGCATGATTATCAATGGACTAGGGTTTTCTAACAAACCATTGTCTTTAACGCCATTATTTTTCAAGAACTGTCCTTTATCATTATTATTTCATGAGGGTGTTAAAGCTGATGATTTTAATCGTTTTAAATTAGGTAGAGTTTTAGATCGATGCTCTGATTACGGCACAGAACTATTCTTTAGTGAGATTTCATCTGACGTTTGTTATCAAGAAAAGGTGGACACCCGCTTTAATAATCTTGACACTACAAGTTTTACAGTCTCTGGCAGTTATTTATCTAAGGCTGGTGAAGATATAGTTGAAGTTACATACGGCCATTCTAAGGCTCACCGTCCTGATTTAAAACAAGTAATGTTAGAGATGATGATTTCTCAAGATGGAGGCATTCCATTAATAGGAAAAGCATTGGATGGTAATGCCTCAGATAACACAGTGTTTAAAGAGAGAAGCGAAAAGCTAATAGAAAGTTTTAAAGAATCTGAAGAAATACATTATGTTATCGCTGACTGTAAACTATACACAAAGAAAAATGCTGTTAATCTACAAAAATTAAACTTTATAACTAGAATTCCTAGCAATATCAAGCATGTTAGCACCATAGTTGACCAAGCTATTTCTGGCCCAGAAGATTGGGAAATTTTAACTGATGGTCGGAAGATGAAAACCTTTAACGTTGAACATTACGAAATTAAACAGCGTTGGCATGTAATTTCATCAGAAACTTCACGACAACAGGCAATAAAGCGAATTAACAAACATGTCACCAATGAATCAGAAGCTATTGAGAAACAACTACTTCATTTGCAAGCTAAAAGATTTTATTGTGCTGATGATGCTACATTAGCAGCGCAAAATTTAGCAAAAAAATGGAAACGTCATGCTATAGGCAATATCAATATAGCTGAACATGCCAGCTATGAAAGTAAAGGTCGACCTAAAAAAGATCAAAAGCCATCCAAAATCACCTATCAAGTTATCGTAACTGCCGAGCAAGACAGGAATAAAATAAACCGACTAAAAGAAAAAGAAGGTCACTACATTGTTGGTAGCAATACAGATCAAGAAAAACTTAGTGACCAAGAGGTTGTACAAGCCTACAAAGATCAAAATAAAGTTGAGGGAAGATTTCGTTTTCTTAAAGATCCACTGTTCTTTGCATCCTCGCTATTTGTTAAAAAACCTAACCGCATCATGGCATTATTAATGGTAATGCTATTATCTTTGCTAGTTTATGGTATTGCTGAAAGACGCATGCGAACATCTTTAAAAGAGCAAAAAGAAACGCTGCCAAACCAGATTAATCAAGCAACAAAGACCCCGACTTTGCGCTGGGTGTTTCAATTGCTGACCGGCATTAATTATTTAAAAATATCTACAGAGAAACAAACTCATAGACTAATTGAAGGGCTTACATCTTTACGAAAAAAGATAGTGTCACTTTTTGGCTCAACTGTGGCTAAAATATATCAATTTTCTTATGGGTAATGCCCGCTCAATGTGCGGATGTGCAAAGGTATTACTGTTTAGTGACGACCTATCACTTGTCAGTGAAACATTGATTGATTACTACTCTCTCAGATTTCAAATTGAGTTTAATTTTAGCGATGCCAAACAATATTGGGGTCTGGAAGATTTTATGAATGTCAAAGAAACTCAGGTAAACAATACAGCTAACTTATCCTTGTTCATGGTGACCTTTTCACAGCTTTTGTTGGCAAAAACAGAGGGGATAAATAAGGGAAGTATGCTGGATTTGAAAACTACCTTTAGAGCGCAAAAATACACGCGTCGGATTATTAATTCTCTTGGAAAAAATAGTGAGGCGTTTTTAATTGATGACCGCATCTTCCAAGCCGCGGAAATCGGTAGAATTCATGCGAAAACAGCATTAGTTTTGGCGATGGTATTGGTGTGCTTATTCTTTATATAATTCAGTCATTCTATTAAATTCTTCGATCTTTTTTGCCGTTGGAGGTGGGCATTTACCATGTGCTAGATCACGAATTAAATCAAGATGTAAATTCATCACCTTATCAAGAGAGTAACGCTTAATGATGGTTTTGCGCGCTGCTTTACGAATGGATAACATTCTATTGTCACTGGCAAAAACTTCATCAACGCAATCGGCTATTTGTTTAGGTTTGAAGAAATCCACCAGTAAACCATTATATCCGTCACGAATTACTTCGCGAACAGGTTCAGTATTTGAAGCAATCAGTAAGCATTCAGATGCCATCGCCTCCATCATTGACCATGAAAGCACGAATGGTACAGTCAGATAAATATGAGCACTGGAGATCTTCATTACTAATTTCATTTCGTCATAAGGTAGATAACCTAAAAAATGAAAGCGTTTCATATCAAGCTGATCGCCCAGTTCATCCATGATCATCTTGCGGTAAGTTTGTCCTTTGGGAAGTTTTTTACTATAGCTAATCTCATCGCTACCAACCATAATAATATGGCAATTTGGGCGGTGTTTCTGAATTTCTACCGCAGCTCTCATAAATTGAGGAAAGCCACGATAAGGCTCAAAATTGCGTGAGATATAAGTCACCACCTCATCACTTTTTTGTAGGTTGATTCCATTTGGTAGGTTTATACCGCGCCCCTTACTAGGCTGCACGTCAGACGTATCAATACCATCATGCAGCACAGAGATTTTAGGCCAGAATATATCGGGGTGAAGGTTGCGTTGAAAAAATGTCTGACTGATTGCCCAATCACAATATGTCAGATTAAATAAATGTATAGCATTACGAGTTTTAGTGCGGCATTGGTTATCTGCCGTTGGTTCTTTACCATCAAGAAAACCAACATCCCCGCCCTTACTCTTATAATAAAATTCCATTAATGCTAGAACTTTACTATCAGGGTAGATTTCCTTGAGGTATAAACCATCACCCCAACCAAGGTGAGCAACAATTACGTCAGGAATAAATCCTTTATTTCTAAGTATATTGCAAGTTCTCCATACTTCCTGTGATGCAAAAACAGCTTTTTCAAATGGGATTAAATAACGATGAGTTTTAGGTTCAGGTTCACGCAAAACAGTATATTCCACCTTACGTACATTTGGAATTTCAGTCTGTGATTTTGGTTTGGTTAAGAATACCACCTCATTAGATCGGTCTTCCGCCAGAATCCGCACCAAATGCTTATATTGCCCTGGCATATTGGGATGTATAAATAAAATACGCATAATTTATTTTATGATATTTTTCGCTATTTGTAATGAACACATAAACATAAAATATACTATAGGTAAAAACTGAACTCTGATAACAATACCTTCGCCAATTAGCATTGAAAATTTTAAGTGTTAAAAGATGAAAGAAGGTCAGAAAAGGTAGAATGTGGAGTTCATCAAAACATCCTGTCAATGGCCAAAACAATTGAGCCAGTTTTGGCCATTAATTTTGAGCCACTTTTCCAGGGAAATTGTTAGTTATTAAGTTTAGATTTCAGTCTATAGCTTTCACCTCCGAGCATGAAAATGTGTGAATGATGTATTAGTCTGTCCACAATCGGAACAGCTACATTGTTGTCGAAAAAGAATTCTCCCCAATTAGTAAATTCTTTGTTGGTTGTCAGGATAATTGAGCGGTATTCATACATTGCATTAATCAGTTGGAACAGGTTGTGCATGCCTTTTTTATTCATAGGCAGGTAACCTAGTTCATCAATGATCAATACGTCGAATTTAATTAGCTGGTTGATTTTCTTTTTTAATTCACCTTTTAGTTCAGCTAATTCTAATACTTCCATGAGACTTAATGCCGTGTTGAAGCTGACTTTATAGCCGGCATCAATTGCTTTAAGCCCTAACCCAATAGCTAAGTGTGTTTTACCCACACCTGGCGGCCCAATAAATACTACGTTGCTTCGGTTATCAATAAAGTTGAAGTCGCAAAGGCTATTTACCTCACGCTTACTGATCGTAGTCTGAAAACGGTAGTCAAATTCTTCCAGACTTTTATGTAAGGGAAATCCAGAACGCCGCCTATTTTGTTCAATACGTTTGCTATTGCGCTGATTTTCTTCATATTCAATTAAACTTTGTGCAAAGTGCAGGTATGAGCTTTCATTTTTTTCAGCCTCAACCAGCAAAGGTTCAAGGTGCTCTGCAATACCTGATAAACGTAAGCTATGATATTTCTGTGCGACCTGATTAATTGATGACATAGTTCTCTCCTTGGCCACTAGACTGGCTATTGAGAGCGCCATAATGAGCTAATGCATCATTACCCTGGTCAATTTGTTGAGGTGTATTTTGTTGCGCCTGTAACTCATTATCTCTATTTGGATTTTGCTGAAAAGCTGCTAGGCGATCTCTTAATCCTGTTGCAGTTAAGCGTGGTGTATTTATCAGGCGTGATAATAGTTCTGGCTCAATCGCTCCATGTTGTTTGCAGTGTGCAATTAATACTTTCTTGGAACCAACTAGCTGATCTTTGTATATTTTTGGTGAGGTTGCCTTTAGTAAGGCACATAATGCTTTGCTGTTTTCTGGTTGCCCCAGGCAGTTCAAAATATCTGTTTCTAGGGTTTCAATATGTTGTGATTTATCTCGATAATGATCTCTATTTTTAATTACTTGACCTTTTTCATGGCTAATTGTGTGTTCAGCAATAACTTCACTTGTGGCTAAGTCACTAATCAATAACTGACCTTGCTTATTTGTTACGCCAACACGTGTACGCTGATAGTTCATTGGCACGGAGTATTTATTGGCTTGCCAAGAAATAAGCCCAGTTTTATCTGCTTTACGAGTAATAACTGCATCAATTGAAGAGGTGCTGATGCAAGATGGTGTCAGGTAAGGCAACATATGAGCTTGTTCTTCTTGCTCATAGTGCTCTCTTGGTTTCTTTGCAGTACTACCATGAAGTCGTTGATTAGCAATATTATCTAGCCATTCTGAGAAATATTGTTCTAGGTCATGCCAGCTAGTAAAGCTTTCACCATAAAGACCATTATTCTTGGCGTATTTTACCCCTGCCTCGACCTTACCTTTACTTTCAGGATCATAGCCCTCACAGGCATGAATGCGAAAACCAGCAGCTGTTGCATATTGATGAAAACGCTGATTAAGATTTAATTCCCTAAAGGTTTCACTGATGACCACTAGTTTAGTTTGGTCATATACGCATTCTTGAGGCATCCCGCCAAAATAGCGAAAAGCTGTATCATGTTGTTTAATTAGCATTTCAGTGTTAATCGGTGCAGCTGATAACGAAACATGCATCAAACGAGAATAGGACAACACAAAGACCATTAAATAGATGGTAGTTTCAACACCGTTAATCATCACTCCACGAAGTTCTCCACCATCAACCTGACATTGTTCACCTGGCACCATATCAATAACAGGCTCGTAGTAACGCGCTTGTTTAAAACTGACTTCTTGTTTTAACACTTGAATATAACGTCTTACAGACCGATTTGAGACGCTCAGGGTATTAACTTTAGCTTTCAGTTTACGCAATACCTTAACCGCTGACAGCCCTGGATAAGTTTGTAATAACTGAATAATATAAGCACGATATTCATCCAACTTCTTAGCTCTATCTGTATCAGATAATAACTTAGTAATATCAGGTTCTGACATACCTAGATATTTACTAACGGTATTGCGTGAAATTTTTAATTCCCTGGCTATCTGGCGCTCTGATAAACCATTGCCATTATCATGTAACCCTTTAACTTGATGAATCACGATCCACTCCTTCATAACATTCCCTGTGAGTAAAAAAGGGAACTGTTACAGCTTTAGTATTAAAAATAAAGTCTGGAAAAGTGGCTCAATATTAATGGCCAATTTTGGCTCAGTTTAACTGGCCATTAACAGCATTTTTTGTTGTCATGATATTCTTTTGATTGGCTAATTGATGAGGCTTCCTCTCTCTCATCTACATATACTATACACTATGTGTATAGTAGTGCAATGGTGATAAGTAGTTGCAATACAATATATCGAATATGTCAAGTTTATTCATATCTCCATACCCCCACACTTCTGACACAGTGGGTTATCTAGCTTCTATATTAGTCATTAAGTATATGATATAATTGATAAATAATGAGAAAAGATACATCGGAGAACAAACAGCCAAAGAAGAAAATTGAAGGTACAAACTACCTAAAAAAACCGATATTGAAAGAAACAGACATACCAAACCCAATACAGGGTCAAATTAAAGACCCTGATAAAGTTTTTCATTTTATGAAAGATGTACACGACAGCACTGTTCCAAAGATGTGGGCTATTTTGCTCAATGAAAACTACTACTCTGTAGGAAATGAACCCTTAGCACTTGGAGAACATGCCAAACCAGAGAATTTTAAAAATGGCGCGCTTTATCACTATTATCTGTTACTTGGTGCAAAGCGATTTATGATTGTTACCAATCATATGACGGACGACGCAACACCAACAGATGAAGATAGAAAGCTCATCAAGCAGTTACAAATGGAAGTAGAACTATTTTCATTTAAACCGGATTTCTATGACTATGTAATCGTTGCAGGCGACCATTACTGGAGCATGAGTACACAAGATGGCACTGCATGTCATTGTGGGCAACAACACCATATGACTGAATAAATATTGAAAAAGTTGACCAGCTTATAAACTTGAATAAAAACGAACAAAGATGCGTAATTTACAAAAATAATAACTATGGTATTGTTAATTAATAATTATTTTTTGTATGAACACAATTGCAATCGATACCTATAAAACTATCACTAAATTGAAAGCAAAAGGCTACACTGAAGAACAGGCGGAAGGTTTTATTGAAGCTCTTACAGAAAGCGGTTTAGTTACTACGCCGTACTTTGATGAAAAAGTAAAAGAGGTAAACAACTCAATAAAAGAACTCGAACTACGAATGACTATAAAGTTCTATAGTGCCTTATTCATACACGGTTTAGCGGTTATTGCCACCATATTTGGTATTGCGAAAGCTCTATAGGGAGGGCTTGCCAAACTACGAATTATTTTATAAACTGATAATTATCTGTAAATTATCTGTTAAGGTATTATTATGTTTAAAATGAAAGATATATATCCTGTTTCAGATTTCAGTCGCAAACCTGCGGAACATATCAAACGATTAAAAGAAACTGGGCAACCTGAAATTTTAACAGTGAACGGTAAAGCCGAGCTGGTTATTCAAGATGCTAGAATTTATGAAGAAATGGTTGAATTACTAGACACGTTAAAGAAAATAGCACAAGCAGGTAATTCCCTTGATGAGGGAAAAGGTATCCCAGCAGATAAGTTTTTTAGCCAATTTGAAAGAAAGCATGGTATCAAACGAACTTAAGCCATATAAGATTACCTTTGCACCAGAAGCTACCGAAGAAATAGAAAATATTTTTCTCTATATTGCCGAAGATTCACCACAAAATGCTACAAATTGGTATTTTTCTATTTATGACAAAATCCAGACATTAAAGATTTTTCCTCTACGTTGTCCGCTGGCTTTTGAAAGTCGTTATCACGATTATGAAATTAGGCATTTAATACTCGGTAATTACCGAGTTCTATATCGTATACAAAAACAAACCGTACAAATTCTTCATATACGACATGGCGCACAGGAACGAAATCCATTTTAGTTTTTCCTGTTACTAAATGCGCTTTGCAAAGGGATCGGTGGGGGCTCGTAATATATCTCCGAAACTGGCTGAGTCAATGCGACCCGTTCACGCAAACTTTAGAACTCCTACATTTGAAAAAATAAAACTCTTTTTTCAAGCCTCGGAGCCTCCTTTAAAGATTTGCTACTAGTATTCAATAACTTTGTAAAAATAATGAATTAGTTGCATGTAAAAGTGGGAATTACCACATCGGTAATTTATTAACTTTGATATATTAGAGGTTAACCGACAAAACACTTTGTTTTTAGTTAAATTTTCCTTAAAAACATATGGGGGGAGTTATGCAACTAGTTATAAAAAGAACAAAAAAAAGCGGTATCACCGGAAAATCAAAATATGAACTTTACGTAAGGGCTGATGTAACCGAAGAAGAAGCCACACTCATAAAAGAAAACTCACTCAATAAAGAATCAGTGGCGTACCACGATAAAACAGGTGAAGCTGAGGGTTTTTTTGCTATGCTTATGAAAATGATACGCGATACGAATATGACCGTTGATACCTTTGTACGGGGTACTACGTTTGCTTGTAAGGATGTGCTAGAACTGATAGAGATTGAAGACAATATACGCGGAAGTGCAGTATCACTACGCGCAATACTAGAAGTTGCTAAAAAGTTTGGTGGTGAAGAAGTTATAGACGTGGATGCTGATTTTGTCGGTAGTAAAACCCCTGCCAGATAATCCCCTGTGAGCTTAATTTCTAATATCAGCGATACGTTTACCAACGTTCGTAAACGGGATTACGACGAAACGGTAAAAATGCAGTCAAGGCTTGAAGAATTGTTAGCCAAACAACTAACTATAACTACAAGAATTTCCGCAGAAGAATTTGTTAATCAACAATTCCCCGATTTATCCCCGCACCTTAAACCCCATTTTAGTTTTTTAACCGAAGGACTTTTTTTGTCGTCTGGATTGTACGGTATACAACCCTTGCCTTCGTATGAAGATACGCAAGGGCTGTATCGACACCGTGATTACGTGCGTGGTATGACGCAAGTCATGCAGTCATTTGGGGAATATGAAGAGCATATATTTCTACTTGCCTACGCAATTATTTATGAACTGGTGGAAGCCCTACCCGATACCTCTACCTGCGACGTAACAGAATTATCTTTTGAAGTACCCGCCTCACAATTTTTTCACCATAATGGACATGAACTGATTGATATTGCACTCAGTCGTTTTTTTCATGAAGAGTTAATAGACACACCACTTTTTGCGCCGTGGCGAGCAATAGTTTTAGGTAATTTTGAATCACTGTATGAAGAATATAAAATCAGAGGCAATACCTACAACGCAAAATCCTTAAAAGGAAAACTACCGTTTGATACTCTCACCCATGCCGTTTTTCACCCCCTGCCTCTAAAAAATCTATTCAATTTTACTGTTCCTTTTTCTTTGCCAGCCACCGACCGCTTCAAACATCAATACGTTCTCGGTAAAACAGGCAGTGGCAAATCAGTACTTCTCAGGCACCAAATAGCGCACGATCTGAATGCTGGTCATGGCGTTGTAGTAATAACCCCCGAACGTGACCTTATTAATGATGTGCTTTCATACGTTCCAGACGCACGAAAAGACGACGTGGTGCATTTTGACGCAGGGGATGATACTAGCCCCCTAGTTGGGTTTAATCCCTTTGCTCTACCCGACAAGAGCCTCTTAACCCAGCGCGCTGGAGAGTTAGAATTAATTTTATTGCGTACCCTAGGTGATATGGGGGTAAAAATGAAACCAGTTCTTTCTAATTCCATTTATGCGCTTTTGGCAACGGAAGGGACACTTAGCGATATTCCAAAACTTCTTGACCCAGATGATGCTAGTTATAGAAAAAGTATTGCATCAAAACTGGACGACCGCACCCGTGAATTTTTTCAAAAGTACGATACATCGAAGTACTACAAAGACGTGTACGAGCCAATTATTAACCGCCTTGACCCACTGCTACGCCCTCCCCTATCAAGCACCCTTACAACCTCATCATTAAATTTTAATTACCTGTTAAATCAGACCTCAAGTATTGTTTTATGCAACTTGTCACGGTTGCGCGGGTTTCAAGCTGAAATTACTGGTCAATTTTTATTGGCTACTTTTCAACAAACATTTTTTGCGCGTGACCTAATACCAGAAGATAAGCGAATTCCTTACTTCTTCTACATGGACGAGTTCCAAAGCTATGCAACTGGTAGCGAGCAATCACTAAAAGATTTTTTAACTCGGGCACGGAAATACAAGGTCGGTATTGTCATGGCTCATCAAAATACCGACGATATACCTGCCAATCTGTTGTCGTCCATTTTCGGCAATTGCGGGACATTGTCCGGAATGCTTATGAGTGCAAAAGATGCATCAACTTTTACCCGTGAAGCTCAACTAGCTAATTTCCGTGGTTTTGATAAAGCTGAAAATCAATTACAAAATTTTTTAGCTGGTGAATTGGCGATTGCCACCCCTGAAATGAAACAAGCCCAAATTTGCCGAGTGCCAGAGCGTCCGCCCTTCCCTTTTGAGAGTGACCGAATAGACTTCCTTAAGAAGCATTCAAAAAAGCGTTTGGGTGTAGAAGCCAAAGCCACTAAAACTAAACCACCAGAACAGAAACCACCTGAAGATAAAGGGCCACCCACAAATAAACCTGATGACTGGGAAGATTTAGGTTACAGGTTGTCTTGATCAGTTTAAACAATTAACCCTTTAATATTAGCAAAACAACCTTAAGTTCATCTCTAAATACTTTGTTATAAATAAATTTTTTTATTACCATCTTTATTTACTTCAACATATTGAAATATTTATGAAAATAAATTGTGGGAACTGCTTTAATATAGTGACGAACCTGGGTTAAGAGCTGTATGATAATAAGTACGTAACAAAAATTATTCTAACAAAGCTTACTGTAAATTATAATCACATCCTGGCGTTCTGTTATAAGACTGAGGATTATAATTCTTGCCCGTCAACGTCGCCTCGCGTAGCCCTAAACCCAGATAAGTATTGGTTTGGCAAGGAGGAACGCATGGCGTTATGACCGAGTAGTCCTTGTTAAATCAATATGTTCTGGGACTATGGGCGTAGGGAGGCGATAATGTCGGGCATGTAACTTGCCCAGATTTTGAGCTGAGCTCCAGGATTATGGTCAGGGTTTCCATAGAAAGTTATCATATTCCTTAAATTATTTACCCACTCTAAATTTATAAGAGCCATTTTATCTAACAAGGAGAAAATTGTGAGTACGGAAGATGATTGTGAACGTGATAGACTTAATCAAATTGAAGGTCATCGGCACTGGAAGCCCCCGGGCCGACAAGAATCATCAGATGGAGGTGCAGGAGAGGGATTACTTTTTTATCTATTGATTATAGCTGGTATTATTCAGATTATGATTCATTATAGTGTGTCTGAGATTATCAGTTTTATTTTTTGGGCCTTTATCTATTTTTATGCGGTACTTATCTATATTTTTTATGAGTTCTTTATTGCAATTGGGTTTGTAATTTGGAATTATATAATTATTCCACTTTGGAACAATATATAAGGTATCCTATTTAAATTTCCTGCAAAGTGTTGATTTCTGCCGACATGTAACCGCTGGACTGAATATAGATGTGGTAAATTTCACTTGTATTTTGATTGAACTAAAAAAAGTCATTACCATTGGAGCCATTTACTATTGCTAATATAGTTTATCAATAGTAAAGTGACCCCATGAACAAAAAAAATAATTCACTCATTCTAGCCCCCACCAGTCTACTAACGAACGCCGATTTTTCGCGCCTAGCCGATGTGCCGCCAGAAGTTGAATGGTTCGCCAATATTAACAATTCACAAACTCGCCGTGCTTATGAAAATGCACTAAAAGATTTTATGAAATTTACTGGCATTAATAAGCCAGAGGAATTCCGCATTGTTGCAAGATCTCATATCATCGCTTGGCGTGATGAGCTAACCAAACGCCTATTAAGTAGTATGACTATTCGCCATCGTTTGGCAGCATTATCTTCATTATTTGAATATCTTTGCGAGCGCAACACGGTAACTCATAATCCTGTCAAAGGCGTTAAACGACCAGCTATTGATAGTTATATTGGTAAAACCCAAGCGTTAGGTGATCACCAAGCCAGAGAATTACTTGATATACCAGATAATCATTCACTCAAAGGCAAACGTGATCGGGCGATGCTGGCTACTCTGCTTTATCACGCGTTACGGCGTAATGAATTATGCTTACTGAAAGTAAAAGATTTTAAGCAAGAGCGCAGAGGCGTTCCGCATTTGAATATATCGGGCAAAGGTGGCAAAACCCGTTACCTACCATTACATCCAGCCGCTAGTATGCTGATTCATGATTATTTGCAAGAAGCAGGCCATCTTGCCGATGAAAACGGGGCGTTGTTTCGTTCTACTAGTAATAATCGGGTGAAAGGCTCACAACAAGCGATTACCCCAGATGGGGTATATAAAATGGTACGGGAATATTCGCAGAAATTGGGGTTTAAAATCGGGGCGCATTCTCTACGGGCAACGGCTGCAACTAATGCATTAGACAATCAGGCGGATATTGCCAAAGTACAAGAATGGCTAGGACATGCCAATATTACTACCACTAGAATGTATGATCACCGCAAAACTCGGCCAGAAGATAGCCCTACTTTTAAAGTTTCGTATTAGGGCTATAATAGCTATTACCAGTCAGTCACCAGTTTAGGCGGTGGTCAGCCTAATTGCTACAGGTTTGCCTCTCTTCTCTGCTTTGATTCCTTTTTTTAAAAGGGGTGGGGCAATGTAATCATAAAATGCCATCCCAATGTTTTGAGGACGAACTCTAGATCTTTCCTCTAAGTCTTTTAGAGAAAATTCTGCTGGTAAAACTCGAAACCCCTTCTCAAGTTCTTCGAGTATTATTTTAACTATTTTTGCGCCTTCGTCACTTAATCTCATTTTAATGCCTTTAGAAAGTCAAATAATTTATCAATTGTAAAACGACTGAAATGACCATTTAAGGTTTAAACTCTTGGCTGCTCCTAAGCCAACATTGTGCAACGGAACAGCAAAAAGACTAAGCACATTCTGTGATTCCTCTTCATCAGTACAATTAAGCCATGTATCAGGTATATTTCCTTTAGCTAAAGGATTTGAGATGCATTGAAACTTCGTCTGAGATACTGCCAGTTCGGGACGATAAGAATTCTTACTTTGTTTGGAAACTTGATGTATAACAAGAAAAGCTGCAATAGCCGATAAGCAAGCACCAACACTTGCTACCAATGCTATTATCTGATCGATTGTCATTTACAGAAATATATTCAAGCTAATGTCCGCTTTGGACCAATAGCGGACGTTTAAGCTGCTTCAGTAACTGATTTAGTGAATTTTTCGAAAGCAGACATTAACCCTAGCTAAAGTTTATGATTTAATCTCAATAGCAGTTTTAATCTCTGAGGCTATTTTTACAGGAGTGTAAATATCCACATCTTGCTCTGGAGTCGTAATTGAAACAATCAAAGAATAGCGTCCTATCTTATTGGATTTTCCTAAGTGTTTTCTTTCTCTCCACCAACCAATCACAGGGGAAATAGCAATGAAGTTAGAATCAGACAAGTCAGCTGCTGAGCCTTTCCATATATCAGAATGTATAGAGCCTTTATCTCTGTTGTCTGATCCAATTACCCAGTATTTTGTAGGAGATTTTGCATCAGGCTTTCCTTCATCTTCATCTCTAGATTTTTTATTAATCCTTTTAACAAATATATCTTTATCTTCTCCAGGAGAATTTAAATCAAATCGTAAAGCGTGAGATGCATAACGATAGCGATCTTTCCAGCCAATTTCTCCTGGTCCCGGTTCTACAAAATAAGAAAGCGTTATTCGCATCTCAACATCAGACTCCCCAAGACCTTCTAATATCTCTTTTGGCCATGGAAGTTCGTACAGGTGCATATCTTTTGTTTTCGCCCCCTCAAAGGGTTGAATTTCTGCTTCAGCAATAAGAGTCAGACTGTTAGATGCACAGTAAATAGCTTTTTCTAAATTTGGGACGCCATATCCGCATGCTTTAAGTACATCGGTAAGTCCAGTTTTCTCGATAAGCCCCTTATCATTAAGCTGTCCGAATTGTTCTTTTAACGCCTGAGGCCACTCAGCAGAATGAATCATTAATGCGCGAATAGTTTCTGGCCAGTAATCAGGATATTGAGCTTGTATTTGTGCTGCAAAATTAGCTGCTTGTGCTGCAGCAGCACTTGTCATATTAAACGGATACAAAGATTCTTCTTGAGGTTTGTAGTTTGTTGAAACTAATGATAAATCATTGCTTTTATCTTCAACTAAACCGCTATTATCAGTGGCGGCATTACCTCCTTCAAAAACAACTTCTGGCTTTATAGGCCATTGATTATTTTCCCAAGTTAAAGATGTTGTTGAAAATGGAGAAAGCTGCCCTTCTTTTGCAAGTATAGAATAATCCTTATATGTTGAATCTGTAATTTTTGTAAGTTCTGTAAATGCCCCTACAGTTATTGCATTCCAAGATTGTGCTGGGTCGTGTATAGAGTCGTCTTTTTGTGCCTGCGGGTAATCTATGATTTTACTAGGATTTGCATTTCCTGCTGCCAATATAAATAAGCGCTTATCTTCATTGTCTGAACCAGATGTAATTTGATCTATTGCCGCAGACCATGATGATGGCTTCCCTCTATCACGAGTATCATCAGAAGCAACGGGCATACAGGTGATTCTTTTTCTATCATCAGCTTGTATTTCTGCTCGGCTAATTGCTTGCTTTGTGATATCTCCCCATAGTTCTACTGGATTGCCCCCAGTTGGCGGTAGGATTTTTATAGATTCTAAAATATGTCCTAAATTAACGTGATCATTGCTTTCTAACTTTGACTTCAAATCTCCATAAGCAGATAAACCAGCCATTAAAGTTCCATGACTATGATGGTCATGGCTGCCCCAATCAGGGTTGACAGCTTGGCAATCTTCATCTGATAACACTGGCTTAAGCAGCGGATGACCGTTGTTAACGCCTGTATCTAAAATACAAACTGCCACATTTGAGCTATTATCTACTGACAAACGCCCCAATAGGTTATCCACCCATTCACTTTGTTCAGCTGGAGTTTGAGACAGTAAAAATTCTGCCGTAGTTTTAGCCCTGCGATATTCAGCTATATCATCAGAGTTTTCTGTAATTTTTCTTAGCTGATCTTTTGAGGCATAAATAAGCTTTACCAGCCTTTCTGGAAACTTAATGCAACCAGATTTACTATCTATGTTTTGTGATTTCAATAGATCATTAAACCTAGTTTCTACATCTTCACTGTCATCACGCAACCACACTTCACACCATTCTTGTTTAGTAGAAGGCGCTAATTCTGGGCTATCTGTCCAGAATGATTCGACACGCAAAGCCTTCCTTAATTCTTTAATTCTATTTATAAGATCTTTATGTTTAGGTTCATTTTCTATTGGAATTTTATATTCAACCGCATCACCTAAACAAGGCTCAGTTTTTTCAAGGAATATCTCTTGCTTACTTTTGGTTACATATACAATTAAATTTCCGTCTTCTTCCCTAATGCCAGATTTACCAATTTTCAATTCTTCTATGATTTTCTCAAACTCTAGAAATTTTGGAAATTTAAAATAAGCACCTTTATTTTCATTTAGATATTGTTCAATTTTATCAAAAAAGAATTTTTTCTTATCATTAGGAATATAGACTGTAATATACTTTGTATCGGAACCTTCCTCCTCTCTAACATTACACAAACGAATTCCTTGCGGTAAGCTTTCTAATTTTTCAATATCAAGGTCAGAAGAACTTTTAAATTCGATATTTACACCTTTACGCCCAGAATGAGTTACAGCTAGTTCGTTTTCATTTTCTTTCCACGCTTCTTCTAGTTTTTTTTTGATGTACTCACCATGTGACTTTCTATCTCTTGCTGGGCAGGTGCCTCCGCCACCGCCAGAGTTAGGTGTCGTAAAACCGATGCTATCAGCAGGTTTTAATATTCGAATATGTGGTAATTCTTTTTTCATGCTTAGCTCTTCATTCCTTTAATGGCATTCTGTCTGTTAGCAATCATCGCACAGAGGTCTAAAGCACTAATTTTTTTCTTGTCGGATAATATTGCATTTTTGATGGCATCGTTACAGGAAAGGGCTAATTCGGCATGACTAAGGTCGGAGCTTTTATCGAGAACATTTTTCCAGCCAAAGCGAGTGGATTTGAAAGTTCCCAATATATTTTCTATCAGTTGCTGCTTTTCTTTGTTTGTAGGATTTTTATAATATAAAACATCATCAAAGCGTCTAAATAATGCCTTATCTAAAAGCTGAGGATTGTTGGTTGCAGCAATAACAATGCTGTCTGATATGTCTTGCTCAATAAACTGCAAGAAAGCATTTAGCACTCGACGCATTTCGCCAACATCATTATCAGAAGACCGCTCTCCACCAATAGCATCAAATTCATCAAAGAAATAAACACCATGTTCTTCTTTCATAAAATCAAATATTTGTCTTAGCTTGGCACTGGTTTCTCCCATGAATTTAGTTACAAGACGATCCACCTGCACCGTATGCAGTGGTATATGCAGTTCATGAGCCAGAACCTTGGCAGTCATGGTTTTACCTGTGCCAGGCGGGCCAATCAGAAGGATTTTCCTACGGTGGGACAGTCCGTGTGATTTAAGTTTTTCCTGCTGCCTATATTCGTGGATAATTTGGTCTATTCTTGATTGCAACTCAGGATTCATTACAAGAACTTGTTTGGATGTTCTTGGTTCTTCAGTTAAAACAAGACCTCGTAAATCTTTAGGAAAATTAAGAACTCGAGGCCCAGCTTTCTTCCGTTCCATATCAACAAGGTTGCGGATATCGTGAGCCAAGGCAGTATGCCCACGCTTTGCCTCATGCGCAGCTACTTGCAAAGCAACCGTATAAAACCGCTCTGGCTCATTGCCAAAATGTGACCTGATCAAGGATTTTAATTGTTCTGCTGTGGCCATTATTCTAATTTACCGATGTTGCGTATTCTTTGTGAGGTTGTATACATTACAAACCCTATATTCTACAAAATTACATTAGTTATATAAATTAATCAACTTCAATAAGCCTTAATAAAACGCAAGCTCAGTTGAAGTATAAGAGCTACAAAAATCTAGTTGTATAGGGGGGACGTAAATATAAAAGTCCGCTTTCCAGAATTCATTAAATGATTTTGGCTAGTCCTGAGTATCCGCTAAGTGTAGAACCTAAACTTCCGCTTTTGGTCGTAAAACAGACATAAATTATTAAAATTTAGCTAGTAGCTTACCTGCCTATAATTTAGGCAAGTGAAATTATCCTTATCTGTGTTCAATATAAGGCTGTTATCCACAGCTTCTTCCACTAGGTTTGTGGGTTATTTATGCACCAAAAGCAACATTATGATAAGGCTCACCTTGTTCGTGAGAACTAATCTCGATTGTGACTTTTTGATTCATCCTTTTTAGAAAGTCAAATAATTTGTCAATTGTAAAACGGCTAAAATGGCCATTTAGTAGGTGTGATACTTCAGTTTGCTTAATTCCTAAAAGATTAGCAATTTCTCGTTGTTTCATATTTTGCTTTTTAATAAGTTTAACAACATGAAAACCAACCATACCACGAGCCTGTAGTTCTTCTGCATTATCTAGCCCAAGGTCATTAAAAATATTGTCTGAGCCGTTTTCAAATTCAATGTTTGTGTGTTTTGTCATAGCTTGCTAGCTCCTTTGCTTCATTGTAACGTTGTTTAATTAGATCTATATCTTGTTTAGGGGTAGCGATGCCATTCTTTGTTTTTTTCTGAAAGGCATGGAGAATATAAACTTTCTGCCCTAGCCCTACTTTTAAGGTGTCTTATTAAATTAATTTGTAGTTTTTTACTTGAATATAAGGTATTGATCTGGTACTGTTTAGGTATATAAATGGTGTTTATGGAGGTTTTTATGCATGTCAGATTTGCAAACGTTGATGATAATTTCATCAAAGCTGAGATACAAAGAGGGTTTTACACTAATGAAACCGAGCTTGTGCGAGATGCTGTACGAAGGATGAGAGAAGAAAAAGAACGCACAAAGCGGTTTCAGGAGGCGGTTGCCAAAGGTGTTCATGCTGTAGAGCATGGAGAAACAGTTATGCTTACCCCTGATTTACTACAAGAAATTAGGCAGGAAGCAATTCGTAAAGCTCAAAATAATGAATCATACAGTAGCCCCGATGCATTACCAGAAAGTCCTTAATCTTGAAATTTCTTTCCTTGCAAAGGATGATTTACAGGATATTGCACAATATACCTTTACTCATTATGCTGAGTAGTTACTATTATCTTTTCCAGCTTCGACCTTGAAGGCTTGGCGCGGACGAAAGTTATGTTTTTTAAGAAGTTGATCAACAACTGTCACACTTACAGAAAAGCCTTGTTCTTTAAGCTTCTCAGCAATAGCTGGACGAGACAGGTTTGTCCATTTTATCGTTTCATCCATGGGTGAGCCTGCCGTGTGATTTTCCAAGATCACTAAAAAAGCCTCATCTATTCCAGTAGCAGTTGACAGCACAAATTTACGTCCACCGCCAGATTTTCGAATGCGTTGATCTTCAACGGAAAGGTCAGTCTTTAATTCTTGTTGACCGCGAGTAATGGTACGGTCATCGCAGTGTAAAACTTTACGAATATAACTTGCGCCGCCATAGCCTAGCTTTGTTGCTTCATAGCTGCATAACGGCGACGATCTTTTTCTGACAAGCTAGTATAAAAATTACGCATTTGCGCTTCAATTTTTGTAGAGTAAGTTCGTATTTTCATGGCAATAAAGGATACTTGATTCAAAGCCTATTACCAACTGGTATGATTCATTTAGTTTCAGGTTTTATTAAATTCTCATTCCTAATGAAGCATAAAAAAATAACAAGCATGAAATATACATAAACTTGCCTGCGCGTAAACTTCATTGTCATCTTATACTTTAACTTATTCATTTATAACCTTTATATTTTATCTGTAGACTTTAAGTTATGGTCTCTAATTAGCTTGATTAGATTTTCCCAGATATGTTATATTCTCGAAAAAATATGTATAAATTCTAGTAATTTATAGTTTTGAACCTAGATCTGACGGCAATGTCATAATCTCAGTTGAACTTAGGGACGAGGCAATAATACTTTATCATTTAAGTAGTATAAAAAATTAATAGGAAAACTTTATGAAAACAAGAATAGAGCAAAAATTATTTAATATAATCATTGCCGCAAGTTTATTTATCGCGGTGCCAGCTGTAGTAAATGCAACAGATGTTGTAGATGTTTATAAAAGTCCAACTTGTGGCTGTTGTGCAAAATGGGTTGATCATATGCGTGATAACGGCTTTACAGTTAAAACATATGATGTAGGGAATAAAGAAATTAGAGAACAATCTGGTATTTCAACAACGCTAAGTTCTTGCCATACCGCTTTAATAAATGGTTATGCATTTGAAGGCCATGTGCCTGCTCAGGATATTAAACGATTTCTGAGGGAACGTCCGCGTGCTGTAGGTTTGGCGGTACCAGATATGCCACATGGCACGCCTGGTATGGAAGGCAAGCGTAGTGACCCATACAATGTATTGTTGATTAAAGAATCTGGCGACACACGACGTGAAACTGTGGTTTATAACCGTTACGACCCAAATGCACCTAAAAAACCACCAGTAATGCATGACGGCGATAAGTCAGAACAAGGTGGTTCTATGATGTTGTTAAAATAATCAATTATTTTTTATAGGCAATGACGATGCGTTACTTCTTGATAATTGTTTTAATCAGTTTAATCCTTGGCTGCAGTGATGAGTCGTCATCGTTAATTGATAATGCAACAGCACCAACAATTAGCGATCAGTCTGCAATGGCTGTACGCAATTTAGATAAATCTCAAATTGAACGTGGCGCGGCTATTTATGCTGCAAACTGTATTGCCTGTCACGGTCAAAATGGTGAAGCTACGCCAGATTGGCGCAAAGCTGGTGCTGATGGTAAATACCCACCACCACCCCTAAACGGCACCGCACATACTTGGCATCACTCCACAGAAGTTTTAAAAAAGACCATCCTTAAAGGCACACCACCGGAGCTTGGTTCAATGCCTGCCTGGGAAGACAAGTTAACAGAACAACAAGTTGATGATGTGATTGTTTGGATTATTTCTTTATGGCCAGATGAAATTTATGATGTTTGGTATAAGAATTTTGAACATGTGGATTAATACCTGGATCCTGCGATTACTTGCAGGATCCAGGTAACAGCTAAACTTTTTATGAAACCAATTGCAATTGTTAGATTCCTGTCTATCGAAGAACCTGGGTATTTCACAACCTATCTAGATAACAAACATATCCCTTGGCAGCTTATCAAAATAGATGCAGGTGAGGCATTACCTACCGACATCAATCAATTTAGTGGGCTAGTGTTAATGGGAGGATCAATGAGTGTTAACGATGATATTCCCTGGATTAAGTCAATATTAACTTTAATTCAACAGGCAATGGCTGGTGATGTTCCAGTTTTAGGACATTGCCTTGGTGGCCAATTAATCTCAAAAGCTTTGGGTGGTGAGATTAAATCTAATTCAGTACCTGAGATGGGTTGGGGTGCCACTAATGTTGCGAATAACCCAGTTGCACATGAATGGTTTGATGGTTGTACTGAGTTTGAATCATTTCACTGGCATGGCGAGATGTTTAGCATACCTAATGGGGCAACAAGATTACTATCTAGTCGTTATTGCGAAAACCAAGCATTCGCAATAGGCATCCATTTAGCAATGCAATGTCATGTAGAAATGACCGCAGAAATGGTACGCAACTGGTGTAGCTCTGGTGAAGATGAGATTGCTAGTCAGATTTGTCCTTCGGTGCAATCTAGCGAAGAAATGTTAATAGATCTACCAGAACGTATTACCAGACTAAATAAAGTTGCTGGATTATTGTATGAAAAATGGCTTGTTGGTTTGAAACATTGAACTAGGGAACAAATTTGATAGCGACCAACAAAAATTCACGGAGTAGTAATGCAGCATTTTAAGGAAGTAAGAAACATTCTATCTAACACACTAGGTCTCGATGAACGAAAAAACACGCTTACTGAAGAATCAGTTTTATTAGGAAATATTCCAGAATTAGATTCAATGACAGTTGTTAATGTGATTATTGCTTTAGAAAAACATTTTAATTTCACTGTTGATGATGATGAAATCAGTTCTAGCACTTTTGAAACCCTTGGTAACCTTACTAATTTTGTAGAGCAAAAATTATCTAACCAAGCCAACTAAGTGACGAGGAAATAATAAATCATCCAATTTAGGCAAAGTCATTTTCTCTCTGATTTGAGACGGTTCGTAGGGCGCATAGTTATTCTATGTAACCGTAGAACCAACGAAAAATCAGAGTAAAAGGACAAGTTTAAATGGATGATTTATTGTTTCCTCGTCCCTAATACCTTTCATACCAGCCACAAAGTAGGGAGCATTGCATGCATCATTTATAATGTTGGTGCGTAAAACGCTCCCTACTTTAAATTATCCTATTTTCCAACAACCTTCACAATACTTAGGAAACAAGCCGTTCCACAGGTTAAAACGTGTATTTTGATAATAAGGTTCATGCAAAATATCAGTTAAAGAATGATCGAATAAATTCCAAAGTGGGTCGATCGGGGTTTTAATTTGACAACAAGGTGTAACATCACCAGATAACAACGAATAAATCCACTGTTCATCACAGTTTTTACGTATACCATTCTGGCGCCCCGATTTATCAATCTCAATCCCTTCCTTGATACAAAACTCATTAATAGATTGTAAACTGCTGGCTGCAGCGCCACTATCTTTACTAATAGCTGCCGTCACTTGATCGAGCTGACTAAGTTCAACCAGCTTATCTTTAGGATAGATAGGAGTGTAGGTGCTCATTGGATTTAACGGCTGGAAGCTTTCAAAAATATCAACCCCATGCCGTTTGGCTTCTTCAATTATGGAAGGCAATTCGTTTTTAGTATGCGAAAAAAGTGTACCTTTAACAGCAATACGCGGATATTTGTAGCCATTTTCGTCACGATAACGACACAAACGTTCAATGCCTTGCCAAATTTTAGTTAATTCTCCGTCTATTCGTGAGCTAGCAAAAGTATCTGCATCAGCAGAATCAATAGAAACAGCTATATAAGCAATTTCCGCCGCACAAAGCTTCTTGATAACACTTTGACTAAATGCTGAGCCATTAGAAATTATCATTACTCGGACACCGTGATCTTTGGCCATATGCGCCATAGAAAAGAATCCTTTGTGTAGTAGCGGCTCACCTTCACCAACTAAAGCAATAGTTTTTACAGTCGGAAAATTATCTAATACTTTGGCGAAATTTTCGACATTAATATCTTCCTGCTTCATATGTCGACCGATGCAATACCAGCAATTAAAATTGCAGCGTGTAGTTGGCTCAATATTAAGGAAAGTTGGCTGATCAAACCATAACTTTGCTTCGACAGCTGTAATCGGTTGCTTAGATAATTCTGGTTGCTTCAAGTGTATGTCAGACAGTTCAGTTTCTTCCAACATAAAATTGTCACAATCAGGACAATATAAAACCTTTGCCTCTTCTACCCAGTTTGTTTCACCAAATCGTAAATGCGCACAAACATGAAATGCTGCTGCTCCACTACAAACTGAGCAGCTACGCAACTGATCAGACTGTAATGGCAAATGATCTTTAAAAGGTCTAAGGTGATCATGACATGCAGACCATATAGCTGATAAATTAATCAATTTAATATTTCCATTATTCATATCTCTACAAAAAATTATACGTAGGGTGCATTCCATGCACCATTTATAACGCTGGTGCGTAAAACGCACTCTACCTTAAACCAAATAATGAAGAGGTGGGTGCCCTCCATCCAGGTTTGGTTTTATTTTTCTTTTGGTAAATCGTTGAACCAATTCCACCCATCCCAGAAATAAGGGCGCTCAACTAATAGTTCCGCAAGAAAATCGAAATAAGACTGCATCACTTTCTGATGTGCCAGGCCGTCATCTAACTGACGAAAAATAATCTTATAATTGGTTCCTTCACGGACCGCAATTCCAGCAACAATCGGTGTGCCTAAACGTTGCGCCAAACGAACGCTGCCACTGGGTGCTAAGATGGAGCGGCCTAATAAGTGACAAACCTCATCATTAGCTGTTTTCCCAGGGGATGTAAAATCATTCAGCGAAATTAATATAGAGTTACTGTTAAGTGACTCTTTGGTCATTTCTACTGCTTGTCTTGAGGTACTAAAAAAACGATAACTGCCACCGTTAAAATGCTTGGTACTACCTTGATGCAAACGACGAACATATGCACCAATATAATCATAAATTACTGAGGTTTCCTCTGGTGCAGCAAGAGCATTTACACGAAATCCAGCTAAGCCAAGTAAACTACAAAGTGTATGGTGGAAAGCATGATGATAGGTTAGAAATAAACAACCTTTTCCTGGTGATAGAATTTTTTCCAGACAAGCTGTATCTATTTCCACATGTTGATTAAACCAGGCTTGATCCCAGGTAGCATGCTGAAACACATTTACACAGAAAGCGCCATGATCATTTACCCATTGCTGCCATAAACTATCCCAATCAATAATAGATAACTTGCTAGTTGCCATTGCATTATGGCAAGTTTCTTTTTGCCAACGTAAAGGCCCCTGTAATCTTCCTGCCGTCCCGGCAATTTGATAAGCAATCGACAACGGTAAGTGAGATACAATTGAAGATAAAAAAAGCATACGTCGATAATCGCCACCAAATGACTGTATATCTAAACTCATAAAAAATCAGTATCTCCATACATCAACCACCAATGACCACGAGTTGTATCAGCCAAACCTTTGGAAAGCTTCCAGTCTGATTGAGCAATTTCCACATCAGTTTCTTCTGTACTTTCTAATGCTTTATTACTACCAGAAAAACTTTCCAGCATGCAGCCTGTTAACCACGCGGTTACTTTCATAGTAGATGACTTTTTTGCCAAATGCTGAGTCACATTGATCGCAAGCGGAATAACTGCGGGCGGGCCAACATAGTCTATCCAATCAAGACAATCATTGTTTTTCTTAACAACCACGATGAATTTTGCAGATTTTGTTAAGCGATTACGAATAAGATAAGTTTGGTAGTTACCATCAGGTCGATCTTGGTAACGATACTTCAAATAAGAGGAATCTCGATGGGTTAAGATGAAATCATGACTATTTTGATGCATTTCTTGCCACAATTTTTCGGCTATCTGTGTCCAATTTGGTTGCTTGAATAATGGTTCAAGAGTTAGCCAGAATGGTAGTTTTGTGTTTCCAGCTAACCAGTTTCTTTTAAAGATATTCTCAACTGAAGCATATAACTTTAAGCGTTGCCCAACTCTTATATGGCGCCTATTAGGAAACCCAAAGGCAACAAGATAAGGTTTTTCTTTACCAACATATTTCTCAAAAAAACCAGATGTTACCTGAAAGAAAGCGCCATATTTTGTCATTACTGCTCGTTCTGAAGTATGCACCATTACATCTCCAATTTGGAGTGCAGGAACGCTTTTTCCAAACATCGACAGCGTACGAATAAAGCCTGCGTAATGCGCAACTAAATGACCTTCTCGATTCCAAACACCGAAGGCATGGCTTTTTTTAACAGCATATTTCCAATGCCACATTGGTTCACCAAGCTTTTGCTTAAAAACTTCCTGAAAAAGTGTCAACATTTCTTGAGACTGTGATGCAGGCATATCACAGGCTAGCCAGCGTGTGGATGATTTAGTTGCATGAAAACAAAGTGCCGTATAGCTATAATTACCTATGGCATAGTTACGGTTAGCTAACTGACTGGAGGTGTTTAGTGAATTTATATGTGTGTCACTAAGCATAAATAACTGATGTAAATCGTCACGATACTTAGTGATTGCGGTTAATAAAAAATTTAACGTTAATTGTGCACAGGAGGATAAATTATGTTCCTTGGCAAGATCAAAACAATGTTTAGATGCTTCCAGCTTCAACTTATCAAGAGAATATAGTTTACTATCGACTTCAGATTTATTTTGCGTGGCTTTACCAAGAACAGTTTTTAAATCATTAAGAGAGTGCACTTGATAGTCATCTTCAGATTTATCAGAGGTGGTTTTAGCCAGAATAATTAGTCTCCCGCCAGGACGTAGCAAAATTGCTGCACGTGAGAATAGCTGAGTAAGTGGAATATGCTGGATATTTTCTTGTAACAAGATGCAATCAAATGCTCTAGGCGTCAGCTCAAAGTCTTCATAGCCTGTCATAGAGACAGGAAACTCGCTCCCATATTGCTTGCGAGTATAGGTAGCCGATGCCTTATCCTGAGTTACGCCAAACACATCATAACCACGTTCAAGTAGCGCAGTAATCGTTGTACCAATATCGGCGCCAACTTTTAGAATCCGTGCCGGAGGTGGTGGTAACCAAGTAAGTAACTCTTTAGTTGATTGTTCCTGGGTAATAACAATCGGTTCAGATAAATTATCAAACCAAGCGTGATGTTGATGACACAATTTTTCAGTGGTCATCGACAACAGGTATGTATAAACATTAAGCGGGAAAGAGAGATCGGTAACAACAGGTTTGTTTTGTACTACCATGTCACCTATTCCTGGATAGTCAAGGCATCACGCCATACATGAGGCAAAACAACCACCCCTTGCTCAAGACCACACTGTTCAACAACCAGCTCAGCACAGCGTTCAGCGTAATCATAAACATGAACCATACGTTCACAAGTAAGAAACACACTGATTGTATAGTCACCTTTTAACAACGGGATGCTGGGATATATAACTTCTCCGAATCCTCGTCCATCAGATTCTCGGTGTAATATAACCTTGTCGTAAAATGAGCCAGCACTGGTTACAGCGTGTCCTGACTTTGTGTGAATACCAATCGCAATAGTAGGTATTGGCAAACTGTGATCAGAAGAAAAATCAACCCGAATAACAACATCAGTTTCCTTAGAGCGCACTGCTAACAGTTGCCCAGACTCTCCATTAGCGCTAACTTTGACTTTATCAATTCGAGCAGCACTTGGGGTGGCTGAGGCTGTAGTTGAGGCTGTTGCTGTTTTTTTGTCATTAGCACGCTGCGAATGTTCTTTGGTTGTCGCTAGACGCATTAATTCAGTGTTATATTCTGTAGCAACACGTGCAGGAGTATCAAACAACATCATGCGCCCTTGATCTAGCCATATTGCTTGGGAACAAATCGCTTCAATTTGGTATAACGAATGCGAACAAAATAAGATGGTTTTTCCTGCGTCTTTTAATGCCATAATTTGATCAAAAGATTTGCGAGCAAATTCACCGTCACCCACTGACAAAGCCTCATCAATAACTAAAATATCAGGATCAACGTTAATTGCTACAGAAAAAGCTAAGCGTACATACATCCCACTAGAATAAGTTTTAACTGGTTGATCAATAAAATTGCTGATACCAGAAAATTCAATAATCGCGTCAATACGTGTAGCAATCTCAGATTGAGTAAGCCCCATAATCGCAGCACTCATCAAAACATTTTCACGCCCAGTAAATTCAGGATTAAAACCAGCTCCTAATTCTAACAAAGCTGCAATCCGTCCATTTACTTGCACTTGGCCGCTAGTTGGTGTCAAAGTGCCGCACACCAATTGTAATAAGGTTGATTTTCCTGAACCGTTACGTCCGACAATGCCGACAACTTCACCAGGCTGCACGGTAAAGTTAACTGCGTGTAAAGCCCATAATTCACGGTAATATTGACGTTTGCCACGCCAGATAAATTGTTTTAAGCGATCAATTGGCTGTTTATAAAGCTCGTAGCATTTGGATAAATTGTTGACTTCAATCGCAGCTGTATTAGAAGCTAACCTAAAGGACATCAGCAAATCCTTTGCGTGTTTTCATGAACCACAACATACCAGCCCAGGCAATTAGCAACGCAACAACATAATAAATTAACAAACCATACCAATTCGGCGACATACCATGCAAAATCACCATTCTAGCTTGTTCAATAATAAAGGTTAGTGGGTTAAGAAATAAATAACTACGAATTTCTTCCGGCAAAGCAGATGCTGGGTAAAATATTGGACTCATAAACAACAACATGGTTAAAACTAAACCAATAAACTGACCGATATCACGTACAAACACACCGATTGAGGCCAGCAGCCAAGAAAATCCCATAATTAAGAATAATAATGGCAAAATCACGATTGGTAACCACAGTAATGTAAGGTAAATAGGTTGTCCGATAATAACTAAAAATATCAATAAAACCAAAATACTAATGCCTGCATGAAACAAGGCGGAACCTAAAATTACCCAAGGTAAAATCTCAAGTGGAAAAATTATTTTTTTAACATAGTTAATATTAGCTACAACTAATCCTGGGGCGCGTGATAAACAATCAGAAAACAAGTTAAATACAATTAATCCAGCAAAAAGCAGCAAAGCAAATTCAAATTTATTATCACTGTTATAACTATTTTCTAGGCGAACTTTAAAAACCACGCTAAAAACAAAAGTATAGATTGCTAGCATTATAATAGGGGTAATAAAAGACCAGATTAATCCTAAAAATGAGCCACGATAACGACCAATTACTTCACGTTTGATCATTTGTAATACCAAAGGGCGGTGTCGCCACAGACTCAGAAAAATCTCAGAAAATGCAAGTTGAAAATAACGTAGGGACAAGAATAGATAGGTGTTATGGTTAAAAGAAGGATTATCTCACATCTAACTCAAAAGACTTGTTTTAAATGCATGTATTTACTGTCTTTGAAGCAATGTTGCTAATAAGACGCATTTGTATTTCAATCGTCGGCAACCATAACATAAATCAAGAGATTCGCATGAAATATTCGCTAATTGTTTTATCTGTACGGCCAATAATATTGCTATTTTCACTACTTATTTGGGGGAATATTGCTGTTGCCAATTCAAATATGATTGCATCAGCACACCCATTAGCAAGCAAAGCTGGCAAAACTATTTTAGCGCAAGGTGGCAACGCATTTGATGCAGCAATAGCGGTAAGTGCTGCATTAGCAGTAGTGGAACCTTATGCGTCAGGATTAGGTGGCGGAGGGTTTTGGTTATTACATCAAGCTAGTGATGGTCGCGATATTATGCTTGATGGGCGTGAGATGGCGCCAAGTAAAGCATCTAAAAAAATGTATTTGGATGCAAATAACAAACCTATTAATGGTGCTTCATTAAATGGGCCACTTGCCGCGGCAATTCCTGGCACACCAGCTGCATTGGTGCATCTTGCAAAAAATTATGGCAAATTATCTTTGCAACAAAGCCTTGCCCCAGCTATTGCCTTAGCACGTGACGGATTCAACATTGATTCGCGTTTAGCCAGAACAATTGAAAATCATCAACAAAAATTACGCCGTGATCATGATGCAGCAGACATCTTTCTAAATACATCGACTGTACCAATTTCAGATACACAGCTACGCCAACCACAGCTTGCAGCAACTTTACAGGCAATTGCAGAAAATGGTCATGATGGCTTTTACCGTGGTCCGGTTGCCAAAGAAATGATTCGTTCTGTCAATCAAGCAGGAGGTATCTGGCAACCAGAAGATTTAATCAATTATCAGATAATTGAGCGAGAACCGGTTAAGTTTACTTATCGAGGCACAGAAATCACCTCTGCATCGTTACCTTCATCAGGCGGACTAACCTTGGCGCAAGGACTTAACATTCTTGAAAATTTTGCTTTATCTAAGTTTAATCAATGGGATCAGGCACATTTGATAACAGAGGCATTACGTCGCGCCTATCAAGACCGAATTAGCTATTTAGGTGACAGTGATTTTGTCAAAGTACCTGAAAAAAAGTTAGCCAGTAAAGCCTACGCGCAGCAACGTGCGGCAAGCATAAATTTAAATAAAGTAATATCAAAAATTGATTCTATTGAATTAGAACAGCCAGAAGGAACAGAAACTACACATTTCTCAATTATTGATAAAGCAGGGAATCGCGTGGCTGCCACTATGAGTATCAATACATTTTTTGGCTCTGGTTTTGTGGCAGGCAATACTGGGGTGTTGCTTAACAATGAGATGGATGATTTTTCTATTGCTGACGATGTACCTAATGTTTATGGTTTATATGGCATGAAAAACAATCAAATATCACCAGGTAAACGTCCATTATCCAGTATGTCGCCAACTTTCGTAGAAGATGAGGCGGGCTTATTGATTATTGGTACACCTGGTGGTTCACGTATTATTAGTATGTTGTTGTTAGCAATTGTTGATTATGTAGATAATCAACAAACCAATCCGGTAAAGTTGGTTGCCAAGCCTCGTTTCCATCATCAATATTTACCTGATCGCATTCAAATTGAACCGGGTTTATTTGATGATCAATGGGCTGCCAAATTAACCTTAAAAGGACATACGGTGGAAACTGCAACACGACAATGGGGAAATATGCAATTAATTTATGTTAATAAAAAAACTGGCAAAACCTATACAGCTAGCGATCCACGTGGCTCGTCAGACACCCGTTATTAGCTTAGATAGATCACTATAATTAACAAGAAACATATCTAAAAAGGTTATTGTATTAGCAGCAATGCTAAAATAGGATTGACCTGATACTGCTAATTGCGTTATTTTCATCGGTTTTACCTAGATCCTGAAGATCTAGGGGTTTATTCATAACTAGGTATTTAATGACTAAAGCTAAATCTTCTAAACTGAGCAAAGCTTCCCAACCAGAAAGTTTTGAAGCAGCATCTGCTGAGCTAGAACAGATTGTGAGTCAGATGGAAACTGGAAACATGCCATTGGAAGATTCGCTTGCTGCTTATAAACGTGGTGCTGAGTTATTACAATACTGTCAAAGCACCCTACAAAATGCACAGCAACAAGTACAAATTCTTGAAGCTGATATGCTGAAAAACTTTTCTACCCCTGGTACTGATGAACGCTGATTTTAAAACTTGGGCAAGCAATTGCCAGTCACATATAGAAACCTTTCTAGAATCACATCTACCTGCAGCAAATACTACTCCTGAACGTTTACATCAAGCGATGCGTTATAGTGTTTTGGGGGGAGGTAAACGGGTGCGTCCGTTGCTTTCTTTTGCTGCTGGTGAATTAAACCAAGCAGATACCGCGCGTGTAACAACTGCTGCTGCGGCAGTTGAGCTAATTCATGCCTACTCGTTAGTGCATGATGATTTGCCATGTATGGATGACGATGTTTTACGGCGCGGAAAACCAACTTGTCATATTGCATATGATGAAGCGACAGCTTTGTTAACCGGTGATAGTTTGCAAAGCTTAGCTTTTCAATTGTTATCTGAAGAATGCCTAGCAGATGATCCATCAATACAACTAAAAATGATCAAACAATTGGCGCAGGCATCAGGTTCACGCGGCATGGCTGGTGGTCAAGCTTTTGATTTAGACAGTGTTGGTAAAACATTAACTTTGCCAGACCTAGAGTTTATGCATATTCATAAAACTGGCGCACTGATTCGCTCTGCAGTGATGTTAGGGGCCTATTGTGGCGGTAATTTAAACGACAAGCAACTAGAACAGTTAGATCATTTTGCTAAATGTGTTGGCTTAGCTTTTCAAGTTGTTGATGATGTGCTGGATGCAGAAGCCACAACTGCAACACTTGGCAAAACTGCTGGCAAAGATGCCGAGAATAATAAACCAACCTATGTCAGTATTTTGGGAGTTAGTCAGGCACGTGAATTAGCTGATACATTACGCCAAGATGCTTTTAATGCATTAAAAGATTTTGATGACAAAGCAACACGACTAAGACAAGTCACTGACTTTATCATTCAGCGTAAATTCTAATTTTTCTCTAATCGTAACCGAATTAATTAATTAATTTCAAATGTACCCTTTGCTAGATACCATTAACTTTCCTCATGAGCTACGTGCACTAGATAAAAAACAGTTGCCACAATTTGCCGAGGAATTACGTAGTTTCCTAATTAAGTCTGTTGCAAAAACAGGTGGACATCTGTCGTCTAATCTTGGCACAGTTGAATTAACCATTGCTTTGCATTACATTTTTAATACGCCTGATGATCGAATTGTCTGGGATGTTGGCCACCAAACCTATGCACATAAAATTTTAACCGGCCGCCGATATGGTATGGCTAAATTACGTATGCAAGATGGCATAGCTGGCTTCCCACGCAGGGACGAAAGTAAATATGATGCGTTTGGTACAGCTCATTCCAGCACTTCAATTAGTGCCGCATTAGGCATGGCTGTTGCCGCACAGCAAAAAGGAACTGAACAACGGGCAATTGCAGTGATTGGTGACGGTGCTATGACCGCAGGCATGGCATTTGAAGCATTAAACAATGCAGGTGTAATGGATGCCAATTTGTTGGTGATTCTAAATGACAATGACATGTCAATTTCTCCACCAGTTGGCGCACTTAATAATTATCTGGCTAAACTAATGTCAGGTCGTTTTTATGCAGAAGCTAGGCGAGCTGGAGAGAAGGTGCTTAGAGTTGTGCCTCCAATGTTAGAACTTGCTAAACGTGCGGAAGAACATATGAAAGGCATGGTAACTCCGGGCACCTTGTTTGAAGAATTTGGCTTTAATTATATTGGTCCTATTGATGGTCATGACCTTGAAGTACTAACCACTACGCTGAATAACGTTAAGCATCTAAATGGCCCGCAATTTTTACATGTGGTAACTCGTAAAGGAGCTGGCTATCCGGTTGCAGAAGAAGACCCTATTCTCTATCATGGCGTGGGTAAATTTGATCCAGACCAAGGAATTGTCTCCAAACCGGCAACTTCAGCAACTAAACCAACTTATACCCAAGTTTTTGGTGATTGGTTGTGTGACATGGCCGCATTAGATTCTCGCCTAGTTGGTATTACCCCAGCCATGCGTGAGGGATCAGGCATGGTTAAATTTTCACAAGAATACCCAAAACAATATTTTGATGTTGGCATTGCAGAGCAACATGCGGTTACTTTTGCCGCTGGCCTTGCTTGTGACGGACTGAAACCTGTAGTGGCGATTTATTCAACTTTCTTGCAACGTGCTTATGATCAGCTAATTCATGATGTTGCAATTCAGAATCTACCAGTTGTATTTGCTATTGATCGTGCCGGATTAGTTGGTGCTGATGGGCCAACCCATGCAGGTAGCTTTGATTTAAGTTTTTTACGTTGTATTCCTAACATGACGGTAATGGCACCTGCCGATGAAAATGAATGTCGACAAATGCTCTATACCGCTTTTCAAATAGATAGCCCAACAGCAGTTCGTTATCCACGTGGCAGCGGAACTGGAGCCGAGATACAAAAAGAAATGCAGGCTTTACCAATTGGGCGAGGAGAAGTTCGTCGTAAAGGGAAAAAAATAGCCTTACTAGCTTTTGGTAGTATGCTAGCTCCATGCTTGCAAGCAGCAGAAGAATTAAATGCGACAGTTGCTAATATGCGTTTTATTAAACCATTAGATGATGATCTAGTGGCTACACTTGCAGCCGAGCATGAGTTGCTAGTAACAGTAGAAGAAAACACCATCATGGGTGGTGCTGGTAGTGCTGTTTTAGAATCTATCAAAAATAAAAATGACAAAATAAAAGTATTGCAACTAGGCTTGCCAGATACCTTTATTGATCAAGGCGACCCTGCTCAAATGCTAGCGAATTGTGGCTTAGACAAAGCAGGTATTATTAAGTCAATACAAGCTATTTAAAAGTTAACTATGATGACTAAACAAACAGACCTACCGATTGCAGACGTACAAAATGCACCTGACACACGACGTATCGCAATTGATCGGGTTGGTATTAAAGCAATTCGTCATCCAGTAAAAGTGGCTGATAAAGATGGTGGCGTGCAGCATACGGTGGCTGTTTTCAATATGTATGTGAACCTGCCGCATAATTTCAAAGGTACGCATATGTCCCGTTTTGTGGAAATCCTCAACAGCCACGAGCGAGAAATTTCAGTAGAATCTTTTGAAAGTATTCTACATACCATGATGACCAAGCTGGAAACTGAATCTGGTCATATCGAAATGACTTTTCCTTATTTTGTTAACAAATCTGCGCCTATTTCAGGTGTCCAAAGCTTGTTGGATTATGAAGTCACTTTCATTGGTGAAATCAAGCAAGGTAATTATGAATTCACTATGAAGGTTGTTGTGCCAGTCACCAGCCTTTGTCCATGCTCCAAGAAAATTTCAGATTATGGTGCACATAATCAACGCTCCCATGTAACTATTTCAGTTCGCACTAATAGCTTCGTATGGATAGAAGATATTATTTCAGTCGCGGAAGACTTAGCGTCATGCGAGCTATATGGCCTATTAAAGCGCCCTGATGAAAAATATGTAACTGAAAAAGCTTACAATAATCCTAAGTTTGTTGAGGACATTGTGCGTGATGTTGCAGATGTATTAAACAAAGATACTCGTATTGATGCTTATATAGTTGAATCAGAGAACTTTGAATCTATCCATAATCACTCAGCTTATGCATTAATTGAACGGGATAAAAGAGCTGATCAGCAATCCTGACATCCCTGCTGGAACTTAAATGTTTCGTTTTGTACATACTTCAGATCTACATTTAGATGCCCCGTTACGTAGCCTAGCGTTAAAAGATCAAGAGTTATTTGAATTAGTTGGCAGCGCAACACGAGTTGCTCTCAAACATATTGTCGATATTTGTTTAGAAGAACAAGTTAACGCGCTGTTAATTCCGGGAGATCTTTACGACGGCAACATGCGCAGCATGAAGACCGCCGCGTATCTGATCAACCAAATGGAACGTCTTAACGATGACAATATTTTGGTTTTCATCATCCGAGGCAATCATGATGCTGAGAGCGTTATAACAAAAGAGCTGGAATTCCCTCCAAACGTAAAAGTGTTTTCTGGGCATGGTAGTGTAGAACGTATTGATGAATACCAAGTAGCTGTGCATGGCGTCAGTTTTGCAAAACCACACGCACCAGATAGCCTACTGCCTAAATACAACTCCCCAGTTGCTGACTGGTTTAACATCGGTCTGTTACATACCAGCCTTGCTGGTGCAGAAGGTCATGACGACTACGCACCATGTAGCGTTAAAGATTTACAATCGCATGGTTATGATTATTGGGCATTAGGTCATGTGCATAAACGCCAAGTCCATGCTGAGCAACCTTATATAGTTATGCCAGGAATGCCGCAAGGGCGCGATATTGGTGAAACAGGGCCAAAATCACTAACCTTGGTAACTGTAGATAATGGTGCGGTTACACTTGAAGAACGGCATACCTCAATTGTTGAATTTAACCGTATATCCTGCTCTCTTGATGGTGAAACTGATTGGCGTGATGCAGTTAAACAGATCAGCAAAGTTTTAAAAAAAGCCGCAGATTGCCGATCCAAACATAATGTGTTGCGGATTGTGCTTGAAGGAAAAACATCACTCACTTGGCAGATTCGGCGCGACCATGACTTACTAGTAGAACAAATACGTGAGTTAGCGCTATCCATAGGTTCTGTATGGATAGAAAAAATTGAAAACCATCTTACTCTTCCTGAAACAGAAAAAAACACTGCCAATGCACAACAAGAATTACAGTCAATTATGCAAGGCCTTGCTGATGAAGAATCTTTTTCTGAGTTAGCTTTACAGATTGCAGATGAGCTTGTTGGGAACCTACCACCTGAAGCTAGACATGAATTTGGCGGCACAGAAACCGAGCGCTTAGAAATTGTTAAGCTGCTGCTTAATGAAGGGGTTACAGATATCAGTGCGCGCATGATGAGTGATCATACCGAAGGTAACAACTAATGCGCCTGCGTCGTCTAGATCTTACCCGTTACGGACATTTTACTGATTACTCACTTGATTTTGGCTCAGCAAAAGTAGGTCAACCAGATTTACATATCATCTTTGGTCCAAATGAAGCTGGTAAATCAACCGCTTTTGAAGGCTATCTAGATCTTCTATTTGGCATCCCACTACGTAGCTCATACAACTTTCTACATGAGTACGACAATATGCTGGTGGGTGGAGCCTTGGATATTGATGGGACCACCGTCGAGCTTGCCCGGATTAAAAAAAATCGTAACGACCTGTTGGATATTAATGGTGATCCCGCCAATCCTGCCACACTTCTTCATGCATTAAGCGGCATCACACGTGAACAATACCGCGCAATGTTCTCTCTCGACGATGAAACTATTGAGGCGGGTGGAGAAGATATTCTAGCCAGCCAAGGTAATCTTGGTGAACTATTGTTTTCTGCCGCAGCAGGTCTTTCTGACTTAGGTCTGGTGCTTGATAAAGCGCGCGCACAAGTAGACCTATTCCATAAAGCTAGAGCCCATAAAACATATCTTAGTGAAGCAAAAAAAGATATCAAACGTCTTGATGCAGAAATCAAGCAACTTGATACTAATGCCAATACTTTCAAGATATTATTAAAAACAAAAAATGATGCCAAGTTGAAATATGACATAATAAAAACTGAACAGGATCATTTAATACATAAAAAATTATGTCTTGAAGCAGTCTTAGAATGTTTGCCGCTGCTGCCTAAATTAAAAGAAATTAAAGCTGCATTGTCAGAATTAAATAATTTCTTAGATATTCCCGACAGCTTGATTGATGAAACAAATACTCTTCAGTCTAGAAATAACCAAGCCCAAACTGATAAAAAACAAGCATCAAATAGAATTTTACGTAATCAGCAAAAATATAATGAGCTCAAGCGAAGCCCATCAATTTTAAAGATTAAAGAACATATTGAAGCTTTACTAGATATTCCTAAATCACGAGCCCAGACTGCAGATGCAGACCTAGCAAGTCGTAGAGTAGATATTAAAATTCTAGATACAAATATTGCTCGTGGTTTTAAACAATTAAATTATGCTGATAACAAGCTAGAACAGATTGCCGAACCACTTCTTTTGCAAATAGAAAATTTGGCAAATGATTGGATTACACTGGAACAAAATCTAAACACTGCGAAGACTGAGCAAAAAACAGCTGAGAGAAGATTAGCAAGATTGACTGCAGATGATCTGACCTCTAAAGAGAATATTAATGTCGATAATACGATAAATGAAATTCTAGATCATATCCGACCAGAAGCGCTTATAGAACAACTACAAAACAATCATGCGGCGGTTCTAGATGCCAAGGATAAAGTTAGCGCAAGTATACAAGATCTTGTTCCATGGACAGATGAAATTGATCAACTTCCAAAGGTTCAAATAAGCCAAGATCAAGCAACAAGATTAGCTAATCGATGGACATCACTACAGCTTGATCTAAAAAAAGCTAAACAAGATTTTGATCATGCCAGATTAGAAACCAAGAAACTTTCAGCCAGGATTATTGAGGCTGAGAATGATGAAAGCTTAATCTCAGATAAAGAAGCTAACAGCATCCAATCAATTCGGGATGAATCATGGAATAATCATCTATCAAATATGACAACCGACACTGCTGAAACTTTTCATCAAGCAATGATAAGTTGTGATGTAACACATAATGCACGTTTAGGCATGACAGAACGGTTGGTACGTATTCGTGAAATACAATTAAGCAAAAAAGACTCGGAAATAAGTGAACAGCATTTTCAGCAAGTGATAGATGATCTTAAAATAGCTATTGCCACTGAACATAAGATTATTTCTGCACACCTCAAAACACTTCATCTTCCACAAGAATTTAACGTTCTAGACCTTGCTAATTGGTTACACAAACTTTCAACAACACATACTGCAGTAACAACACTAGATAAAAAATCTATAGCATTAATTAAACTCCAGCAACAAGTAGCTTGTGCCGAGGAAACACTTAGCAAAGCACTTGCAGTTAATACTGAACTTAAATTACCAGAATTAACATATTTGGCAAGAAAAAGTGTATCTGTTGTAGCACAACAATCAGAGCGCAAAGCCACGAAAGAAAAAAATACCAGCGATGCATCAACAGAGCTACAGATACGTAATGAAGCAATAGAAGAACTTGAACATAGTCTGGCAACAATCAAACAAACATGGCAAAAACTAGTATCTGACTTAGCTATTTCCTTTAGCACCCCAGCAGAATTTAGAGCAGCATTGCCGACTCTACGTGAAATTAATCTATGGCTAGCTAAGCGAGAAGAACTTGCACAGCGTATAGATGCGATGGCTGATGATTATTCAAATTTTGCCACTGAAATTAGAAAACTAGCTGAAATAGCAGAAGAAGCAGAGAAAGGTATGGCAGCCGATCCATTAGTATTAGCCGAGCTGATACGAACAAAACTTACCGCAGCAGAATCAATTGAAACCCGTTACGAGGAATTAAGTCAGGAGCTAGCAGAAGATAAAGAAAAAGAAATCAAAGCTGAGCAAGAACTGTTAGAAATTACCGCAGATATACAGAAAAAAACTAAATATTTTCCATCCTGTATTGATATTGAAACAATTGAAGACTTAGTAACTGCTGTTGAACATTCTAAAAAAGCAACCCGCCTTCGTTCAGACTGTTCTGAATTAGAAAATCGCATCATTACACGACTAGGTGCCTCCAGTATTGAGAATGCCATAGAATTACTTGCAGATAAAGACCTCCCTGGAGCGCAAGCACAACTAAAATCTTTTGAGCAAGACATCTCATTAGCTGAACAAGATGTCACCCAATCCATAGGAGACCTTCGCTCAGCCAGCGACAAACTACAAAATATCGGCGGCGACGATGCCGTCGCCCGTCTGGAAGAAGAGCGTCAAACTGTAATTATCAGCATAGCAGACCAAGCCAAACAAAACTTACGCCTATGTCTAGGGGTAATGGTTGCTGAACAAGCCTTAGCGCGCTACAGAGACAAACACCGCAGCAACATGCTATCAGACACAGCAAAAGCTTTTCAAACACTTACTAATGGACGTTACAGCGATTTACAAACACAACCTGATGGTCAAAAAGAAATTTTATTAGCACTTAGAACAGATGACAAGCGATCAATTGCTGCTGCTGATATGTCAAAAGGTACCCGCTTCCAACTTTATTTGGCATTGCGGCTCGCTGGATACCAACAATTTAGTTCTAGTGGAACCACCCTACCTTTTATTGCCGATGACATTATGGAGACTTTTGATAATGTTCGGACATCGGCTGCTCTAGAACTTTTACAGCAAATGGCAATGAAGGGGCAGGCGCTTTATTTTACTCATCATGAACATGTGGTTGAATTGGCTAGGGAGAAGTGTGGAGGGGGTGTTGTGGTTCATGATTTGGTGGGTAATTGAGGTTTGGAGTGGGTTTTGCCACATTAATAATTTGATGGGTTTGGTATATTAGTTGCGGTAAAGGTCATTACTAATGCACCTTATTTGGCGGACAATATTACTTATAATTACTAATTGACCTGGCAATTTAATATTAAGATATAAGTGAATGTTATTGTGAACAGAGCTAGAGGTATTGAGGTGAAGTGCCTTGATATTAATATCAAGGCATATTCACCTATATTTATGGTGAATACTTAAATAATATCGAGCTTATTTGCTTGATACTGAATAGTTATACGCATGAACATGTTTAGAGAATTCTTTTCAAATACTATTTATCTAAAAGTTCATCCAAATAAATTTGAACTTAAGAACATCACGACTGGTAAATTTACATCAGTTATGGCTACAGAACCTTTTACAACAAAGCGGTTACTGGTTGGGCATTTTTCTAATGCAGATAAAACACTGAAAGAAGGAATAGTTAAAATTAGTAAGAAAAAGACATTCAATCCAAGACCTATAGTGATCATACACCCAATGAACATGGTTGAGGGAGGTCTGTCTCAAATTGAAGAGAGAGTTCTTCTTGAGTTGGCGCACGGTGCTGGAGCCCGTAAAGTAAAACTTTGGGTCGGTCACGAACTAACAGATCAAGAAGTAGTGGACTATGCAAAAAGCGTATAACAAGGCGCTCGAGCGGGACAGTCAAAAGCCTCGCGGCTTTTGCTGCCCCTTAGCTTAATCGTTATCCGAGCCGCCCCGCTTTGCTACGCGACTCGGATAATGCCGAGGTGAGCGGTACACTCTCAATCGATTGTTATGTGATTTACCTAGCAAATTTCAAAGGAATGATTTATGACCCCATTGATTTATTGCATCCGCAGCTCTAGAACTTTTACAGCAAATGGCGATGAAGGGACAGGCGCTTTATTTTATTCATCATGAACATGTGGTTGAATTGGCTAGGGAGAAATGTGGGGATTTTGTTGTGGTTCATGATTTGATGGGGAATTGAGGTGTGGAGTGGGAATTGCTACATTAATAATTTGATGAGTTTGGTATGTTTGTCTGATACTGAATAGTTAAGTGAGGGAGTCATGAGTGAAGAAAAAGGAACAGATCTAACCACAGCCAACAATGAGGTTGTAGAAAAAATACAAAAAGAATTAGCTGAGGCTATGGGTGGAGAGAAGAGAAAGAAGTATTCCCGTTTTGTATTGGCAGCTCTAGGAAGTATTCCGTGGGTGGGCGGATTTTTAGCCGCTAGTTCAGCAATTGATGCGGAAAATGAGCAGGGTAAAGTCAATGATTTGACTCGGCTATGGCTAGAAGAGCATCAAGGTAAAGTTCAAGAGTTAGCCTCAACCTTCGTTAAAATTCTTACAAGACTTGATGGCTTTGGAGAGGAGGTTCAAGGACGTATAGAGTCCCCACAGTATCTGTCATTAGTTAGGCAAGGATTTCGAGAATGGGATCAGTCTGAAACGCAAGAAAAACGAGATTTTATTCGGCGCTTATTAACTAATGCAGGCGCAACAGCACGTTGCCCTGATGATCTTGTGAAGTTGTTCCTAGACTGGATCAATCTTTACCATGAAGCACATTTTCTTGTCATAAAAGAAATATATCAAAATCCCGGAATTAGCCGTGGTGGAATCTGGGATCGTATTCATGACACTAGGCCAAGAGAAGATTCAGCTGAAGCAGACTTATTTAAATTGCTCGTTCGCGATCTAAGTATGGGTAGTGTTATTCGACAACACCGACCTACAAATTCTGTTGGTCAGTATGTAAAGCAACAAGCAAAGAATCGAGGTTCTTCTAGTTCAGGCTTAATGAAATCAGCGTTTGATAATACCGAACCTTATGAGCTGACGGAACTAGGCGCACAGTTTGTCCATTATACAATGGAGGATGTGGTTCAGAGGGTTGAGGGTTGAACGCGAAATTCAAGGGGTGAAATTCAAAGAACACAGCACCCTCGGGGTTAGGTCCACAGCTCCCTCAGGGTCAGGCCTTAGATGCTTCACAAACACGAGATCAGGTCTAGTAAATAAGTGTACGCATCTAGACCTGCACCCCAGGGCGGTAACCCCCAGGGCGGGTAGTTTGCCCATGAATGCGCAGGGACCACGAATCTAGACCTGACCCCGTAGTTCGTAGTTGTGTTATTGACAGGACTTCACATCTCACTATATATACGACAGAAGGATTTTAATATGCTGAAGAACGGATACTTCTATGTAGCAGCTATATTATGGATTGCAATCGTTGCTATGAGCTTTAATTTATACTTAGAAGAAACCACTGCAACAGAGGTTCCGGTGGTAATTGCTCTCGTAGGTACCGCTTTTGGATGGATTACAGTTGTTATTCTGAAAAAATTAGGCATCATCAAATCAAAGGACAAAAAATGAATCGTTTCGAACTACGAATATTTGCAGTGTTTATCACTCTGCTTGTGTTATCAGGATGCACTCACGAAGAATCTATAACAAGCGCTTCGAATCAAACACAAGCATTCGAAAGTCCTCTAGAACTTGTTATTGAGAAAGAATATGCTAGTGCTACATCGTCTGTTGATACTAGTGTTATTCTGCCAACTGTTCACGCGTGGTCATATCTACGAGAATACGGTGACGAACCAGAAAATTATGCCACATACTCGTACATACTCGTTGGAAGAACCTATCAAGAGTCAGAGACAGTAAGAAATTTTTATAGCCTTATTCAGGCAGTTCAGGGCAGCACGAGCAGTACAGGCGAAATTTTTGCTGACATCCCTAGTTGGGTTATAAATATCTTCCTTATTCCAGCAGACAAGAATCAAAATCTCCCAGACACAAACTTAGCAAAGTCATATGTATCTGCACTTGAAGCGTCGCACGAAAAATTCCAACGTCCTGGCCCATTCATCGTAACGCTTCTTGAGCCCATATCCTCACCCAGTAATATGAAAGACATGCTAATAGTTGATTTGACAGATGTGCATGAGGGGGCTTTCAAAGAGGTTGTTGGCGTTTTTAAGGACCAGGTAATGAGTGATCAAATCTCTGGGACAGAGGTCCTGCAGTCATTTAAGATATCTTTGCTCAACATGGCGTTCATAATTGAAGACAGCATTCACTTCGCATCTACTGCTTATGGCCAAATGAAAGCGATATTCCATCCAGAATAAAAGAGCAAGGGGTCATGTGTAAAAGAGCAAGGGGTCATGTGTATTTTACAATATATAAGAAAAGTATTTAGATGCGGCTCTATTTATAAATCGCCGTTCATATAGATTTAGTATTTTACGAAATAGATTCATCCTTTTGATGTATTGTAAAATATACGTGACCCCT
>JAJFJL010000077.1 GCA_021774055.1 Nitrosomonas sp.
TTAATAGCGTTATTACTGGATTTATTCAGCGCACTATGCCAGAGATTAAAAATCTTGATCCAATATTTATACCTGTTGTCAATGCGTAAGTCCTATGATAGTAATATACATGTTGGCCTACGATGGCACCGTGAAATTGAAAAACAATTGCAGGCTGCTAAAGCTGTAGTAGTATTGTGGTCATCAACTTCTCGTGACAGTGATCATGTGCTCGAAGAAGCGGAGTACGGTAAACGTAAAGACATTCTTTTCCCGGCTTTGATTGAAAAGGTAGAAATTCCCTACGGGTTTGGTCGTATTCAGTGTGCTGATCTGGTTGGATGGGTAAATGATAAAAACCATGCAGGGTTGGATAAATTATTAACGATATTACAGCAGCATTTAAACCATACCTTACACACTCCAGGCCAAACTTTTCGCGATAAATTGAAATCAGGTGGTGAAGGGCCGTTAATGGTAACGCTGCCGCCTGAACGTTTTCTTATGGGTTCTCCCAAAAATGAGGCTGGCCTAGGGGATAATGAGGGGCGACCGCAGCATGAAGTGCATATTGCTGAGCCATTTGCTATGGGTGTGTATACGGTAACATTTGATGATTACGATTTATTTTGCCAGAGTACCGACCGTAAAAAAACAGATGATCGAGGTTGGGGACGAAAAAGCCGGCCAGTTATTAATGTTTCCTGGCATGATGCACAGGATTACTGCATCTGGTTGTCTGAACAGACAGGGCAAAATTATCGGTTGCCGAGTGAAACGGAATGGGAATGTGCCTGCCGTGCGAGAACAGTTGGGTCGTACAACACCGGTGAAGGTCTAACTGTGGAACAGGCGAACTTTGACGGAAGTTTGGATAAGACGGCCCCAGTTGGCAGTTATCCGCCCAATGCATTCGGTTTGTACGATATGCACGGCAATGTGTGGGAATGGTGTGAGGATACTTGGCATGACAATTATGATGACGCACCAACTGACGGAGCGGCGTGGATAGATAAAGGTGGCTCCCGCTACCGTGTGTTGCGCGGCGGCTCGTGGTTCAACGACGGCAGGCACTGCCGTTCTGCCTCCCGGCACAGGTACGTTCCTGACCTCGCTTACCACTACATCGGCTTCCGGCTTGCCCGAGGTCATTGAGTACAGGTCAGGCCAGGAGGACAATACCCGGAGGGTATTGTTACCCAGTAAGCAGGCCAGCAGCCGGCAGTCAGACGCGCGACGGAGCGCGCGGAGGAATGCCGGGGGATGGACTGCGGTGTGATGGGTATAAAATAACGGAATAACGAGGTCGGAGTAAGTTAACCTTTGTTTTAAATAATTCACTCTGACCCCGGTATTTCGAGCTCGGTATGGTGTAATAACCGCAGGGCATTGCACCGATTTATATAAGTGAAATGGCGCAATGTCCTGCGGTTATTGCGCCCTACGAGGGGTAGGTATGAAGGGTGCCATTTTTTGGATATCAAAAGGATAGACTACTTTTGTTCAGGTAACCCCCATTTTATTTGGTCGTTAATTACTTTTAGCTGTTTAACGCGACCGCTTTGTATCCCTAAACGCCGATTTACCCCAAAAGTTATTGGTGAGCTAAATCCGCTATCAAATTCATAAAAATTATGCAGTGTTTTTATAAAAGTAGCATGATTTAAGTTACGACCAGTTTGTTGTAAGGCGCTAATCATTGTTTCCGCGCTAGCTAGTGTCATAAATTGAAAAATAATTTGTTGTTGAGACAAAGAGTAATCTCTAGTCAATTGTTGATAATTACGTTGACCACGTAGAGAAATATCTTGCAGTGACATTGGTAAAATTGTGTAGACAGGTGATGGGTGTTGTTTAAATAAATAATCTTGAGCAGAAGGGTTGGCTAACAACAAGCTGGGAGGGGAGGGGTGTTGGCGCCATGTTGTTAGCCATTGTTGTATACATTGAGAGTTGTTGGGTGATGAAATAAAGAAGGCGCTTGCTTTATTATTTATTATTGAGCAGTTGTCGTTAGTATGCGCTTCAAGATCTATGATCTGATCTGGCGCTAATGCTAAATGATGATAAATAGCATCGATTAGAATTTGTTTAGTTTTTTCTGGTGTGGGGTATAGTGTGTAATGGTGTTGGTTGTTAGACGATTCTTCGCCATAGGCGGCAATGGTAAGAATTGTGGGCGAAGATAAGTTGCTTGTTTGGAAACGTAAGTCAAGTACGGCAAAAATATCCTCTGGTGTAACTTGTTGGTGGCTGTAATGCGCTTGTAGGAGACGATTATAAATACCGCCCTGACGGTTAATTTGATCAAAATAAGCTTTGATTAGAGGCTTTAATATTGCTGATAAGGCTTGACCTTCAGCACTGTTGATATCAGGCAATAAGATGCTGATGTTAATGTAATCATCAGCTATACCTGCATTGTTGAGATGTTCTAGCTGCTCAAGGTAATCTAATAATTTGTTTAGTGCAGGATCAACTAGCTGATAACGCGGCATATGGTGATTAAGTTGATTGCCAGAAGCATCAATGCCGTTGGTAATCGCGCGCGCTAATAGTGCACGATTATAAGGGCCGCGCTGACGACCATCAATACTAGTAAATTGATATGGTTTAGTTAATTGGCTCCAGCGAATATCTGGCGCGGTGATGCCAGCTTCTTGTTTACCTACGCCGCTCTCGCCATGACAATTTGTACAAGCAAATAGTTTTAGAGGGGCAGGGATTGCATCAGGGCCAATTAATACCTTAACAGTTGTATTTAGTTGTCCTTGTTGATAAATGGCGGCACCAATTTTATCTGTTATTGGCTGTTGAGCTAATAATATGTTTGGCCAGAGGAATAAGAGTAATAAACGGATCACCGCTCTTTAAGCCATTGTTTGAGCTGCTGTACTTGAGCAGATATAGAGCTTAATCCTTCCATACGTAGCCATTCCCCACTAATCTGATTACCTAATAAAACTAAAGAAGAGTGTTCAGTTTTATCCGCACTGTAAACCTGTAAAGATTTAAGTAAGGCTTCTATTTGATTAGTCTCACCAGTGACTTGTACCCAGCCAGGAACATCACCAAAGTTTTCACTCCAAGCTTTCAAGCGAGCCGGAGAATCTACATTTGGATCAACCGAGACAGAGATCAGTTGTAGCTCTTTGCCCATATACTCACTCATTTCATTAGCTAAGAAACTGAAGTGGTAACCTAATGTTGGGCAGCTAACTTCACAGCTAGTGAAAATAAAGTTAATAACCACCAGCTTGTTTTGCATTAAGTCATGAAAACGAACTTTCTGATTGTCTTGATTAAGTACATAAACATCAGCAGCTTGCAGAGATGATTGGTTATATATTTGTGTGTTGTTATTGGCAAATACTAAATTAATACTACAAATTAATATTATCAAGCAACAATATTGTTTGATTTTTAAATACATTATTACTTTACTTGATACATAAATTGTTGTGCATCATGGTTTAATTTGATGCTGTCTGCAGTTAGAAATACACGATAAACGCCGCTTAGTGGTGGTGTAAAACGTAAAGAAAGCATGTCACTATTATCGCTATGCATATGCAGCTTGAATTTTTGTTGCCAGCGACCAGAAGTTAACATCACCAGAGCATCAATAGGTGTGGATGTAGGTGTAACTGTAGCTATTTGTTCTGCGTCACCTTGTAGTTGAAAGTTTAATTGAATTTCATGTGTTGCTTTGAAGCTATCTGTGTTTGCTGGTAATGCACTAACAGTAACGCTTGCCTGTTCTGACAGACTATTCGCATCAGGCTGGATTTGAATTTCAAAGCAATGCATAAAACGTGGACTATTCATGAAATAGATTACATCATATAGTCCAGCAGTTTCTGGTAGGGCTGCAATAGTTTGATAAACACCAGGCTGTTGGGTTTCTTGCAAACTTCGATCAATGGCTAATATGGCACGTGGTGCTTTACCATAATTACCAAATTGGCCCATAGGTGCGGCCATACCTTCTTTATAAAAATAAACTGCTTGATCGCCAGGGTTAGCAATTAACACAGCATTAGCACCAGGTGCTTGGACAATACCTGCTGCTGGTGTTGGGTGTTGAAATAAGCCTGCGGGCTGATCACCAGCAGGCATATCGGCGACAGGAATAGGGCGGCCAGGTTTTCCGATCTCTTGACTAGCTAAGGTAATCATTAATATTGTATGACTACCACGATGACGGATATAAGCTAGCTCAGAGCTAAAACTAATAGATTCTGGCCCTGGTTCTACTAGGCCAGTTTGTACAATTTGATTGTTTGATGCGTCCAGAATAGATAGTCGGTTAGTTGTTGGGTTAACAATAAAACCCCAACGACCATCCGGTGAGAAACGTATCATGCCCAAGCCTGGTTCTGATTGTGCTTGAGAAATTATGGTGTGATTTTGACCATCCACTACTATAATTTGGCCGTCTCCTTGATGACTAATATATACCGCCTCAGCCAGAGTGGAATAAGCTAAATAAGATGGTTGTTCACCAAGCTGTAATTGTTTTATTACCTTAAGTGAGCCGGTATCAATAACTGATAAGATTCCACTAGTTTTATCTGCCACATAAAGATAGCGACTATCTGGTGAAAAAACAAATTCAGTTAAATCAGGTTTAGCTCTATTAGCTGTAATTAACGATAACTGTTTTACGAAACTAAAACTTTCACGTTCAAATACAGCCAGTCCTTGATCTACAGCTAACCATAAATAATGTTGGTCTGGTTGTATCGCAAGCTGTTTAGGATTTTGCCAAGATTCGCCAGTTAATATATGACTAACTTGCCACTGTAAGGTATCTAACTTAACTAGCTGATGAAGCTCAGGAATAGAAATATAAACTGTGTTGCCACTATTTGCTATTGCCCAGTCGTAGCCCATTGCAGGTAGGGGTAGCATGTTAAGTAGTTTTGAACCACCAAAGCCGAACAAAGGATCAACCACAGATACTGAAGCATCATCGTTTAATGTTAAAACATGATACACATTCAGATCTAATTCAGCTTGTGATAATAAACCTCCACCAAGAAAAGTTTTTAGCTTATTTTGACATGCTAAGTTATCTAATCCATCTGTTTCTGAGCGAGGATGAAGCCAAGCCGCAGGGTAGAGTCCTTTTAATGGTGTCCCGCTACTATCATGAATATCAAAACGAAACAGACGATTCTTACCAGCAACAAGGGCGCTGTTATCGTCTGCATCTGTATCGTTTGGAGAATAGATTGAGAAGTCAACCTGGATCCCTTGTTGTTCTACACGGTCCCATTGTTGATCCGCCCAGCTACTAGTCATGGTTATTAGACCTCCGATAACCATGACTAAGCTAATAAGCAATACTTTCATATCAAAACAACTATTCTACTTTTAAAGTGCCTAGTTTTACATCAGGCCCTTTAGGGTAATAGTAAAAGTCATAATTACCGGTTACTTTTTTATCCCCACCAGCACTAGGTAAAAGCAAATTGTAACTTTCCAGAGGCGTTACCTGCTGAGTACCCATCCATTGTGCCTGTGGATTTTGTGCAATTATAGTAGAACCTTTTGCATATGGCTCTTCTGGCCAACCGTGCCCTTCAATAGTAATCATATTAACGCCATCTGAAGTGTTGCCAGGAGAACCACCCGCACTAGAATTTAATATTCTGAAACGTACTTCTTTACCAGCCTTAACCTTTGTTTTAGATGCAGCATGATTATCAACAACTACAATCTCAGTATATAAATGATCACCCTTAGCACCATTGATTTTTAGACTTAAATTATGTTGATGTTTTTTATCCCAAGTGGCGCCAGTTGGTTGCACAGCCAGTACTGCATAAGCACCATAGGAAGGTTGTAACAATGGATCAGCAGGAGTTAGGTTAATGGCACCAAATTCTATTGGTGTTAATTGTTGTTTACCATCTTCATCCAAATGGATATCACCGACATACCAGGTATAAGTGCGACTTTCGCCAGGCTTGACAGTTTGTGCTGTATTAAATCCAATATTGATACCAGCAGAATTAGAACTATCATAAGCTAATAGCATTGGGTTTAGTCCGGCTTGCAATGAAGCCTGGTAGTCTTGGATGCCATCATAAGAAGCGCTGCCTGACTTGTTCTTATCGTTTTCTCCCCATTGAGTGGATAATTTATCATCTATCTGATCAGGATGAACTTTATTAGTAAGTGTTATCGTTAACCAATCACCCGCATTGGCACGTAATACTAGTGGGTTATGCCGCTTACCGTCGACTTTATAATAAAGTATGTCTTTGGCTTTACTATAATGAATACTAATATCATAACTCCGTCTGCTAGCACCGTCAGGAATAGTATAGAAACCATCTGCGCGTTGCTGTTTGGTAGTTTTGTTCTGCGGTAATGCGACCAGCTTATCTACAGGTTCCCGATAGGCTCGCATAATACCCCAAGCGCCTTTAGCCTGACCTTGGGTTGAAGTCGAAGGTGCGTATAAATAGTCAACAAAGTCTGGTGCAGCACTGTCCTTGGCTGCTGCTGGCAATTGGAAGTTCAGCTCAAAATGCTCAGAAATTCCCATTCCTTGGGTATCACGAAAACCAGAGTTGTCGTAAGAAGGTTGGGCCAACCATTTCATACCTTGTATTCGTAGCGAGTGAATTGAATCAACTGCACCGACAATGCCACGTATTTGTACTTTATCATTAGCATAAGCACGAGCTAGTGGTGTATATGGATCAGTAGCTTGCACGCCATTTTCACCTTCTGGAACTAGTGCTTGTTCAGGGTAACGGAATTTACTGCTGCCTATCTTGGCACCGCCAACTGGTTGACTATTAAGACGTGCTCGCCCACCACGTTCAATAGAGGCATAGGCAAAAGCAGGGTCTCCAGCGTCACCAGAGGATTGCTCACCCTTAGCATCTGTTATGCGAACATCCAATGGCTCGTTACGATAGTTTGTTACCCATGCGCCAATATTGCCACTCCCCCCTGGATCAGAGATGACCGTTGGATATGGTGCTCCGCCTGTGCCAGTTGGTGCCCAAATTGCTTGCTGAGGGTCTGACCAACTAGCTTCTAAGGTTAGTGTCTTAACATCAATGCTCTTTCCATTTAATGTTAATTCAAATTTATCCGCACTATTAGGCTTTAACTCCCATTGTTCTCCAGGAGAGATAACCTTAACTGAAGCATCAGCTGCAAGAATTGCACCTTGTGCAGTGAAATCATCACGTAAGCTTGGTGAAATTTTCGTTTTATCTAATGCGTTAATAATATTTTCTTGATCTTCATTGATTGAAAACCAAACTGTTGTTATTTTTTCTCGTTGGCTAATGCTATCTGGTAGATAGGCGAGCTGTAAATCAGCCATAGCAAAAGCAAATTCACGATAACTTTCATCACTATCCACGGTTTCAATCACCGCCTGCCAACTAGTTGGCCCGCCATCATTACGCTTAACACATTCTCCTGTATCTGGCATTGGACAACCGGTAACGGCATCCTTCCAAATTGAACCGGCTGGTTCAACTAATAAAGCACCGTACAAACCAACCTGTTGATGGGTTGAAGGGCCAAAATGGTCGTGGGTAAACACTGTGCGTAAGGTTCTGTCTTCCCCCATATTGTTTAACAATGGGTCGGTATCAAAACGTTGTACGGTAGTTTGTGCGCCGTCCCAATCTTGACCTGCGGGTGGATTACCCAAAGTGTCACCATATGCATCCGAATATGGAACCACTGCTAACTGGCTTTGTTGTTTAGCAACAAATTGTTTTTTACTATCAAAATGGTACAAGCCGCCAGCGGCATTAATTGCCTTAATTCGGTCGCGTACTTCATCTGGGCTAAAAGTACCATCTTCATAATTAAAACCATTGCCACTACCATCTGAAGAAGTTACATCAAACTTCACTAAATGAATATGCTGACCTAAAATATCGGTTGGTGTCCTTACCTGAAAATCATCTAACTCATAATAGTTAGGTACCAAATTGGTGTGCCAAAACTCAATTGTTTCACCAGTATTAGCCCGAAAGAAAAATGGCTCTGGTGGCTTGATCCCATCCATGGTTGGTTTTACATCTTCAAGCAACGTGATAAAACGTTGTTGTGGATAATGCCAACCTTCCTTATTAAAAACGACATCCTTCTGAACAACAGCTGCTTTATAGCGACGGACATTGGCAGTTGAATTACCGTTATCATCAACTTCTGGTGCAGCATAAGGTGCACCAGGTACTGGCGGCAAACCATTTAAAATAAAATTGCCAGGCTGCCCATCCGGTTGGTATGAAGCATGACTTCTAGTTGCATGGGCTTGCATTGCCACCAACTCAATCGGAGTACCACCTTCGGGTAGTTCCATTGCCTGCATCACGCTAACGTCTTTAGTAAAGTCCCAACGAGTATGAAATTCTCGTTTTAACTCACCACCTAGAACCAAATGACGTGGCAAACCACCATCTAAATAAACGATGTCGCCAGGTTTACGGAAAGGCGTCGCCGTTGTTTTGGTATGTAATGCTGGTGTCAGATCCTCATTTTCTTGCCAAGCAAAATCCATGGGTGGGTGAGGTGCACGATGACCGGCTACACCAGGAATAAAAAATGGAAAACCTGGGTTTTTACTATAAATAGGATCACCATTAGTGCTGTAACCATCGGGGGTAACATGAATTCGGCGACCATCCTCAGATAATATAACTTCAGCAGGCATCGGGGCGATTGCTAATGAGGGTAGGGGTACAATCGCTGGAATCGGTGTTCCACGTGCAATTTCACCATCTGGTAGGGCACGTGCACCAAGTTTTGGCATGCCGGATTGTTCTAATTCTGTGCCTTCTTCAAATACATCATGTACCCGCCATAAGGACCACATTCCTTGGGCAAAATGAGGATAGATATGACAATGAAAGATTGAATCACCCACCGTTTGATTACGGTTGCCGCTACCGTTATAAGTCATTTCAGCGGTGTAAGTCGAACCAGGGTTAATCATTTGGCTATCAAGATAATGGCCGTTGTCACTATTCGGTGAATGTAACCATTGATGTGCATGTTGATGATGCACATGCGGTGCTACCGAACCAGTATTCATTATTCGCATCTTAACGTGATCACGCATATAACTATGGTAAACATTAGAAGGGTCATCAGGATAATAAGCGACACTGGCACGTAAACCAGTATTAGCTGGGTTGTTCACAATCATTGCTGGATCACCAACGGCCCAAGAGCTAAGAAAGAATTCTTCAAATAATAAATCAACGCCATCTTGGTGGAATCCCATTGGGCCAAGATTTGCACGGTTGGCATAGATCTCTGGGCCAATACCAGCAATTCCATAGTTGATAGCAAAGCCATCTTGGCCAGCTGACAACATAGTGGACAATGGCCCTTTGGAAAAAACTTCATCAAAAGCCTGTGTAACATTAGGCGCAATATGATACGCCACGGTAAATTCACGGTAAGGCTGGCGCCGATCTGGCATAGCTGGATTTTCGGTGAAACTAGGGCTATTTAGATAGTAAGGAAAACGTCCGGCATCAGGGCCAGTGATGATAGCAGTTAAATCAGTGTGAACTAATTCATATTTATTATCACTATCCTGTTGCAGCATATTAAGCACTGGTATACCGGCACGGGCATGATCAGCAGGGTAAATTGCTTGATAATTTACCAGTGGTTGACCTGCTAAAGTTTTAATATAACCGTCAGCATCAATCGTAACTTCTGAGGTAATCGACGTGTTGCCATGGCGTGTTGGTATTTGTAATTGCCATACTGTATCCACGCCACCTACGGGACAATGAAGTCCATCTGCGTCATAAAGATTCTTACGTCTTAAACTTAATCCCTGTGGCAAACCAGTCTGTGTACTTGGTATATATTTACGACAAGCCCTATTATCAGATCTGTCCCATAATTGTTTCATAAACCTAGACGAAACCTGATAATTTGCTAGCTTTAAATCATCATGTGTAACCTGACTACGGTACCATTCGGCTTCTTCAGGTTGCACGTTAACACTGCCGAACAAACCATAATCTAATTGGCTGCTAGGAATTGATTGACCGTTAGGCGAGTAGAGCATAAATACTCCCTCATCATTGGCATAAAAACGGTAAACCTGCTCTTCTCCTGGTGCAATACGCAGGCTGTTACGATTACCATCTTTCTTGTCTTTTTTATCTGGATTATCAAGCCAATCTAGCCCCATCACTTGAATAGTGGCACAGCTGTTTGCTGCTTCAGTTGATGTCTCATCACTACAATCAATAGGTTTGGCGCTACCTGTCGACATTAGGTTGGTTAAATGAATCTCTAAAGTATCGCCAACATTGGCGCGTAAGGTTACCGGGCGGGGGCGTTTATAGCTACGTAGACGAACATTGCCTGGGGTTAATTTAGTCTTATCTATTGGAGTATTTGCATCATTACCATATTTGTCATAAGGGTGATCTAATGGCACAACATCTTGCCTTAATACATACATCTTTCCATCAGGGATAGTGGCACCTAAACGATTAACCAAGATAGATTGGTCTATTACCAACAAAGAAATATTAATAATTCGACCTCCTGCATCCCTAGCCTTATCTTGTAATAACGGATTATATTTTGCAGAAACAGCATAGCAATTAGCTGTCAAGATAAGCAATGCAATAGTAATAAACAATCGTTTCATGATGCCCCTCCCTTAGGGAATTAGGTGGTAATGATATGCAATAGAATAACCACTTGATTATTGTGACATCATATATAAATTAGTTGGCGATGGATGTGGCAATTCCCACTCTACGAAAGAATTAAGGGGGAACTTAGGGGCGCGCATGAAATAACTTGAGCAGCTAGCACAGGATTTATGCTCATATTCAAAGCGTGTAAACAGGTGCATAGCATGGCTATGTAACTGTTTACATAATTGCAGAAGATGAATATAAATACAAAGCTAGTTGTTCAAGTTATTTAATGCGCGCTCCTTAGCCCATCTTTCGATTTACCATAGCCGGAATCTCCATAACCCATTGATTGTTCGTTAGCACAAAAAATAATAGTCTTCTTAATTAGGTGGTTATTTTTCCCGCTTCTAAATGCGGTGCCATAATATTACACGCCCTATTGCTTCGTCCCGATTTTTATGTCACGCTATAGAAATGTTTATTCGATGCACAACA
>JAJFJL010000078.1 GCA_021774055.1 Nitrosomonas sp.
GTGGCCGCGTGGTGGCGCTGGGTGGTGGTGGCTACAATCTCGACAATATCGCTAAAGCATGGACTGCTGTTGTAAGTGCCATGATCGACGTGGATCGGGCTGAGGGTGCTGCAAATTTAACTGTACCTGAGCGACAATAGGGAAGTGAATGGTTCAGTGACCCCATTAAATCTTGGATGCCATCTGGTATCGGCCAGCCATTATCGTGATTTGAGACAAGGAGTCTTTGGTCTTAGGAAAAGATTACGTTAGTATAAAGGCTGCAATTTCAGTGTTGAGCGCCTTGTGAGAGTTAATTTGGCAATACCTATGAATGATGGGAGGACATGATTATGAGCGGCACTCAAGTATTCATCTTATTGGTAATCATTACATGCTTACTTACCATAAGCGTGATGTGGAAGGATTGGCTGAACACTAACGAACACAAGCATTGGCAGGACACTGCTCTAAGACTCTCGGAGCAGGAAACTGAACGCATAGAAATGATTACTAACGCAGTATCACAAGAAGATAAAATGAGATATCCAGATCGATCGGATCAGAAATAAACCATAAACTTATACCATGCTATGAGGAAAAGGTGTCAATCATTGTGATTTGCAAGCCATGCGAGCTATACAATGACTGACACCTTTTTGCACAAAATCTTACGTATTTCTCTTGAGAAGGAGAAACATGACTTATTCCAGAGAAGGTGGCACCACTAAACGCCTGCTATGATAATGGGTTTAATTCAAAAATAACTTTCTTGGCGGTTCCTATTGGTAGCACCTCCGGTAACTAATTGATATATGTACGCTGCATTATTTTGTGCAGAGACACTATCAACAAAGCGGTGCAATGCCCTGCGTTTTGCACTCTACAGAGCTAAAATTCGCCGCTTATGTAGGATGGGTAAGGTAGTTGCAAAGACCATTAATTGAAGAGGTGCGTGACAAATAAAATATGATGAGTTTAGTCCTTACCTACACTACAGAACTCCTTGAATTAAGGGGGGGGCAGTTAAGTTTAAATGGGCTAATAGATTTGACCTTAACCCTAAGCTCACTCTTCATTCATAGAGTCAAAGTCACCACCTAATAAAGGCGGTGATTTTTACTAAACTATTGGAAAATAACAACCTGCAGTAGAATGCCTGCTTCAATTCATTTTGTCATAAACGTTATCAATACGTATATTCCACAAAATCTGAATTGGAGAAGTCTTGAACACCAACCAAATCCACAACATTATCATATGTGACAATATGGCTGCGGCTGCCAGCAGTGCTCCAATCATTGTCATACCACAACTCAGCTTTTCCAGATGTCGTGTTGTGAACCAAAACATAGGCCTCAACTGCTGCACCACTATCTGTTGCAATCTGATTGCCGTCCAAGGACGTCTGCAACTCGATCACTTTTTTTGCATCCGCGTTACCGATGGAAGTGACCCCTGAACGGTTTTCGACATAGTCAGTAGTCGACAGTGTTGCACCTGCCTGTGTTTCTGTCGTATTGTCAAAATTAAACTGATTAAGGCCGACCTTATCCGTACCCTTGACGAAATCGGTGATCGTATCGGTTTTGTTGTAGAATTTTGCCAACCGGAACTGGTCGGCTCCATCATTACCCGTAAGCACGTCAGCACCACCCAGGCTATAGATGATATCAGCCTCGCTACCACCTCTGATCACATCATCAGACAAGGAACCCGCGATTCGTAAAACTCCCGTAAACGTGCTTGCATCGACATTTGCCGCTTTGGAAAAACCTGCTAATTTGGTTCCATCTGAAATGTCAACACCTACCTTGGCCATAATGCTTAAGTCATGGGTGCCTGTAATGTTGAATACTGGGGTAGTTGAATTTCCAAACGCATAACCAAAAGAATTGTTATTCTGGTTTGTTTCGATCACGTTTGCATTTGTGCCTGTACCTGTTGAGTCAAGCGTGAATGATGCAATATTTGACCGTAGTTCAATCCCATGTCTATCGTTATTATTGGATGTGGCCGTAAGGACTGTTTCTCCATTGGTTTCATTGATGGCACGCAATTCAACAGTGGCTGTGTTGCCTGCGTTCTTGCCTTCTAAACGAAGGGCAAAATTCCCACCCGATGAGATATCGGTCGATAACGCGATTAGGTCGTTGTTTTCAATGCTACTTATCGTAAAGCCGTTGTTTGAACTAGTAGTTCCGGTAAAAAGGAACTCGTTGACACCGGTGAAGCTTGCTGCATCAAAGCCTTCCGCACCACCAACACCTTCGAGAACTTCAAATCCAGTTACATTGTTGACTACTGTTGTGTTCAGATTGTTAAAGTTTTGTGTGGCGAGCGTGTCTTTGCTCGCGCCACCATCAAGCGAACTTGAGGTGTTAATTGTGCTGTTCTTCAAGACGACGCGATCGTCAGCAGAACTACCCGTGAAATTGAAGTTGGCTTCTTCGCTGTCGCGGGCATCAATGTTAAGGCCGCCTGCAGTCATCTGGGAGGCATCGACCGTGCTCAAACCGGTGAAATTATTATGACCACCAAGTATCAAAGCAGCGTCGCCTGAAACATTGACTGTTTTGAGCGTCATTGGGTCAACACCAAGGCTTATATTTGACAGAATCGTTGTACTAGAGATATTGGCGACCTCAAAGGTGTCATCATTCGTTCCCGAAGTGGTAACCGTACTGAAATTTGTCTGTTGCGTCGTCGTACCCGCACCTCTGAGTGCCAATGTGAATGCATCAGAAGATCCCGAACGGTCACCACTGAAATTGACTTCATAAAAGCCAAGGGTGTCATCCATACCAACAGTGGCTGTTGGGTTAACATTGATAGCGCTGGTATTGGCACCTGAAACAGAGCCCTTATCCCAAACCTGTACTTCATTCTCAATATTGATGAAGTTAAGCGTAAACGGATCTGTTGTAGCTTGATTTGTGAGGAATAAATTTTCAACATTGGTTAAAACAGGAGCAATAGTGCTTCCCCCTGCTGAAGTGCTTCCAACACGAATATTTAGCAGATCGGTTTCGCCTGCGCCATTAATAACATCAGCATTTGATATTGTCGTAGCATTACCAGTTGGGTCGAAGACACCGGAATAGACATCGATTCCAATAGTACCTGTTACGTTGTCGACTCCGCTAGTTAGTGAAATTTTATTTGCAGTAAAAATGTCTACAAACGTATTAGCTTCTTCACGTGTTGTCGGGCTAGTTGCTGTCACATCAGCTAATAGTGCAACATTTGTTGCAAAATCGTCAGGGGGATTTATTCCTACATATACTTCCGAAACTAATGCCTTGTTATTGAGCAATGCGGCGGCATCAGCAAATTGTATCGGCACGTTAGGATCGGACAGAAAATTAACAACCGTATTAACAATCACGCCGAAACCAAGACCTGTGCTGATGGTATCTGTGAAGAACTGCTCAGCTATAGAACCAGCACTCGCTGGGTCGCTATCAGCAACGAAGCCAAAGTGATTCATCATCACATCAACTTGACTTTGCACTGTGACTTTTCCACCCATAATATTGTTGGTGAATAACGGGCTGGCAGCCCCAAAATCTGATAAAGCAGATATGCTTACTCCATTATCAATTGCAGCTGCTATTGCGGAGAGATTGCTCGCACTAATCCCTCCGTTGAATAGACCAACGATAGTTTTAAAGATTTGTGTTTGTTGTTCATTGGTGATGGCCATGAGAGTTCCTTAGATTATTAGATTCATACAAGGGTGAATTATTAGATGACTCTTGAACTGAGAGTTTTTGTACCTAATCCTATTATTGCAAGCAACATTTATACTGTGATTTCAATATATTGCACTATCCATGTTTATTGTCAGTAGCTTGTTTGCAGCAATATGTTTATTTAAAAAAACAATAGGTTAACTGGTGCGTGAACGGTTACGATTTATGCATATTAGTTTTCGTCTGCACCAAATACGCTAACTAACCTATTTTTAGTGGGTGGTAGTTCAGACTCTATTAAGTTCTAGCCGGGATACGGGAACTGTCTTATCAACAGTATAATATATGGGGCTTGTAGCGGATTATTACTTTGTTGTCACACTAATTTATACGGATAGATTCCATAAAAACAAGCTTACCTAAGATCGGAACAAAAAAACAAACATTATTTTTCTACAAGGGGCAAAATACTGGAATTTGAATTATCTGTCAAACAGCTCTAAGTAGAGCTTCCTCAAAAATAGTTAACAGTTTGATATGTAATCACAAAAATGTATTTATAATAGAGAGTGATGCCAGGGTAATCGCATTAAAGATCTATTGTGGTTTAAATTCAAATAGTTGCAAGGTCTTACAAGAAAAACTTTAATTGTGTAATGTGCTGTATATTAATACATTGTCTGTTTTAATGCGCTTGCCATGAGAGTGATGCAAAGAAAGGGTGTCAAAAAGGTGTCAGTCATTGTAATTTGTAAGCTATGTGCACTATACAATGACCGATACATTTTTTTCATTTATATGCTTAATCTTATGCTTGATAAAATCATCACCGGATACTGCGCGCCCTAGCGTAGTAATTGATAGAGACAC
>JAJFJL010000079.1 GCA_021774055.1 Nitrosomonas sp.
GTAGAAATGAAGGGATTAAAGCGATCTTGCATTGTGGAGGAGGGAGCTTTAAATCACAAATGAAAAAAGCTAATACAAGTGGCGCATACTTTGCACTTATTATTGGTGAAGATGAAGCGCAAGCTGCAGAAATTAGCTTCAAACCATTACGGGAAGAAAAACCTCAAATAAGGGTTGTATTAACAACAGTAATTGATTTAATTAAATCTAACAGGAATAAACATGGCAACATATAACTTAGACGAACAAGATAAGCTTGATGGAATTAAATCATGGTGGGAAGCATACGGCACCATGGTGGTTATTGTTCTTTCAGTTTTTATCGCAAGCATTGCTGGTACCAAAACATGGAATTATTATCAACAGCAACAACGGTCACAGGCAGCCGATTTATACGTTCTATTGCAACAGGTACAAGAGGATGGTGATGTAACAAGAATTAATGATGCGGCACATTTATTGACTGAAGGATTCCCTTCAAGTGGTTATGCCACACGTGCTGCACTAATTGCAGCACACGCTAATGTAGATGCTAATGATACTAAAACAGCCAAACAAAAATTACAATGGGTACTTAACAATACAGAGGAAGAAGAGTTAAAAGATCTAACTAGGTTAAGAATGGCTGGATTATTGCTGGATGAAGGTAAATATGACGAAGCGTTAAAATCTCTAGGCAATAAGCACGGCCTGGCATTTACTGGTCTTTATGCGGATCGTAAAGGTGATATTCTGGTTTCCGCAGGTAAAATTGCTGAAGCACAAAGTGCTTATCAAACAGCGATCAATAATTTTAACGTAAATAATAACAATAATAATTACTATAATATCGTGCAAATGAAACTTGATGCATTAGGTGAAGTTGGTCAATAGTTTTAACAATGATCAAATTAAGAGTTATTTTACTACTGATTTTATTGCCGTTTTTTTCTGGCTGTGAAAGTGTTAAAAGCATGTTCAATTTTAGAGCACTTGACACAATTGGCGAGCAAATTACAGATTTGTTCTTTAATGAAGAAGAAATTGAAGTCGATGAAGATGAACTTGCTGAATTAGAATTATTAGACGAAATACCACTTTTGTGGCGTGGAAGTATTGGTGACGGTGAATTATCAGCCTTTACACCAGTTTTTTATAATGATTCGATATATGCTGCCGACGAAAGTGGTGATATCACCCGTTTTGATGCAACAACAGGTGAACGAATTTGGCGTATTGATACCGAACATAAATTATCCGGTGGTGTAGGTGTTGCTAATGGAATGGTTTTAGTTGGCACTTTTAAAGGTAAAGTGTTGGTCTATGATGAGGCCGGCAATAGTCAGTGGCAAGCGCAAGTTAGTAGCGAAGTATTAAATGCACCACAATTAGAAGATAACACTGTTGTTGTACGTACTGGAGATGGTAGAATTTTTGGATTAGATGCGCTTGATGGTAGTAGAAAATGGGTATATCAAGGAGCAACACCTTCGTTAACCGTACGCAGTGCTGCAGGCGCACTGATATCACGTGGCGCTGTATTTGCAGGATTCGCCGGTGGAAAACTAACCGCAATTAGTTTACTAAACGGGAATATTGGTTGGGAGTCAGCCGTGTCACAACCAAGTGGTGTTACCGAACTAGAGCGTATGACAGATGTAACCAGTTTACCAGTTGCAGATGATCATTTAGTTTGTGCTGTTGCTTATCAAGGGCGGGTTGCTTGCTTTGACCTAACCGATGGTAGTCAAATTTGGGCACGAGAAGTATCAAGTAGTGCCGGACTTGCTGCGGATAATGATTATATTTTTGTAAGTAAAGACGGCGGGACAGTTATTGCCTATGACAAAATAAGTGGTGCTGGTGTTTGGAAACAAGAAAGACTGGGTAGTAGAAAGATATCCGCCCCGTTAGTATGGAATCATAATATTGTGGTTGGTGATTTTCAAGGTTATGTCACTTTGCTAAGAGGCTACGATGGCGCAGTGATTTCTCGTTCTGCAACTGATGGTAGCGCCATTATAACTCCACCTAAATTGCTACCGAATGGCTTCATGGTACAAACATTGGAAGGTGGTATTTACGTATTTACTACCGACCACAATCAATAAGTTTCAACCTATCCAAAATATAATATAAATTATGAAGCCTACACTTGTACTGGTTGGTCGGCCTAATGTTGGCAAATCAACATTATTTAACCGACTGACTCGCAGTCGAGATGCAATTGTTGCGGATATTCCTGGATTAACTCGTGATCGTCATTATGGTCATGGTAGATTAGGCGACAAACCACATTTAGTAGTAGATACTGGTGGTTTTGAACCAGTAGTCAAAGCAGGTATCTTGCATGCCATGGCTAAGCAAACTTTGCAAGCAGTTGATGAAGCTGACAAAATATTATTTATTGTAGATGGCAGGCAAGGAGTAACATCGCAAGATAAAATTATTGCAGAACAACTAAGAAGAACTGGTCATAATCTTCTATTAGTAGTAAACAAAACCGAAGGAATGATTACTTCTGTAATAACTGCAGAATTTCATGAACTAGGTTTAGGAGAACCGTGTGCAGTTTCTGCGGTACACGGAGACAACATTAACGAACTAGTGGAATTTGCATTAGCTGATTTTCCTGAGCCAACTGAAGAAGAAGATAGAGAAAAACATCCAAAAATTGCGATTGTAGGGCGACCAAATGTTGGCAAATCAACATTAATCAATGCATTACTGGGTGAAGAGCGGGTAATTGCTTTTGACCAACCAGGGACCACTCGTGATAGTATTTATGTTGATTTTGATCGTAATGGTAAACGTTATACTTTGATTGACACGGCAGGCCTACGCCGCCGAGGAAAAGTATTTGAAACTATAGAAAAGTTTTCTGTAGTTAAAACCCTGCAAGCGGTAGAAGATGCCAACGTAGTAGTACTTGTTTTAGATGCAAGTAATGAAATTTCTGACCAAGATGCACATGTTGCTGGATTTATATTAGAAGCAGGACGCGCGTTAGTTGTAGTGGTTAACAAATGGGATGGTTTAGACGAGTATCAGCGCGCAACCATTAAACGTGAACTCACCTGGAAACTAGCCTTCCTAAGTTTCGCCAAACTACACTATATTTCAGCCTTACGCGGTAGTGGTATGAAAAGTCTCTTGCCATCTATTGACACAGCTTATGCCGCCGCCATGGCCAAACTACCAACTCCAAAGCTGACCCGTACCTTACTAGCTGCAGTAGAAAAACATCCACCGCCACGAGGCGGCATGTCCCGCCCAAAATTACGTTATGCCCATCAAGGTGGTTCTAATCCACCTCTAATAATAGTTCATGGCAGCATGCTAAACCATGTACCAGAAACTTATCGGCGGTATCTAGAAAATACCTTCCGCACAACCTTTAAACTTGAAGGCACCCCACTTAGGGTTGATTTTAAAACTGGGAAAAACCCTTATGCTGACAAGAAACCTGGACCAATGTCAGCAGCTGATGCTAAACGTGCTCATAGGAAACGTATGATTGGGCGGAAGAAGTATGGGTGAGATAGTAAATATCTTTTACCTACGTATTAGTTAGGGTGCATTCCATGCACCCTAAGGGACGCGCATGAAATAACTTGAGCAACTAGCACAGGATTTATGCTCATATTCAAAGCGTGTAAACAGGCGCATAGCACGGCTATGTAACTGTTTACATAATGCAGAAGATGAACATAAAGACAAAGCTAGGTGCTCAAGTTATTTTATGCACGTTCCTAACTTAAATATACAATGACTAATCTAACAGCGATTTATCAAACAGCAGAAATTCGTAAAGTTGAGAGAATTGCAACAGCCTTAACAAACCCACCTAACTTAATGGAGAAAGCTGGATTAGCTGCAGCACAGATAGCAGCTAATCGGTTGCTAAACAATACGCAAGACGGAGTGTTGATATTAGCCGGACCAGGAAATAATGGTGGCGATGCCTTTGTGGTTGCACGCTATCTAAAACAATGGCAATTTAAAGTTACGTTGGTATTGACAGTTACATGCCAACAATTACCTTATGATGCCAAACAAGCACTGGATGCTTGGTTAGCTGTTGAGGGTGAAATACAATATGAAATACCAACCGGTAAAATTTGGAATCTAGTGATTGATGGGCTATTGGGGATTGGCCTAAGTCAGCATAATAACCGTAAGCTAGAAGGAAAATATCGACAACTGGTTAATCTTGTTAATGCAATGTCTGTGCCAATACTCGCATTAGATATTCCTAGTGGTCTTGGAAGTGATGATGGGTGTGTCTATGGTGTAGCCATTCGAGCAACAATAACAGTGACATTTATTGGTTTAAAGACAGGTCTATTTACTAATAACGGAGTTGAATATTGCGGAGAAATTATATTATGTGAGTTAGACCTTGATCTTTCTGCATGGCTTGTTCCTCATATTTGGATAATTAATAAACAGTTGGTTAATAGCTTGTTACCACCTCCACGAGCAGCTAATAGTCACAAGGGTACATTTGGTAGTGTTGGCATAATCGGTGGCTCATCTGGAATGGTAGGTGCAGCGTTATTGTCTGGAAAAGCAGCTTTAAAATTAGGTTCTGGTCGTGTTTATTTAGGTTTAATAGCTACCGATGTACTCACAGTAGATACCACTCAACCTGAATTAATGTTACGTAAATCTGGTGAGCTATTTAAGTTAAATAACCTTAATTGTCTAGTTGTTGGACCTGGTATGGGAATAAATCCTGGTACATGCTCTTGGCTAGACCAAGCATTAGACACTAATTTGCCTTTAGTACTAGATGCTGATGCTCTAAATCATATTGCTGTTCATGCACATTTAGCTAAAAAATTACAACAACGTAAAGCACCTACTATATTGACACCGCATGCAGCAGAGGCAGCACGCCTACTTGGCAAAGAAACTGTAAATATTCAAAATGACCGCATGGCAGCGGCTATGATGTTAGCACAACGCTTCAACTGTTATGCAGTGTTGAAAGGTGCTGGTAGTATTTGCGTAACACCCGATGGTAAATATTATATTAATACCAGTGGTAATCCAGGGTTGAGTAGTGCAGGAACAGGAGATGTGCTTTCAGGTATACTTGGTGCTTTATTAACCCAAGGCTTAAATGTTGAACAGTCATTATTGCTGGCTGTTTACTTACATGGGGCGGCAGCAGATGTATTATTACAGAAACAAGGTGGGCCGCTGGGAATGACAGCATCTGAGCTTATTAATTCGGCACGTTATCTACTAAATAAATGGATTTACTCTGGTGATTCTGTGAATTTATCTACAAATATTTTAAATTGTTCCGCAGATAATGGCTTGCTTAAATAATACCCTTGTATTTCATTGCAGCCATTTTCTTTTAGAAAGAGAAGCTGTTCTTCTGTTTCAACACCTTCGGCAATAGCCCGCATACCAAGACTTTTTGCTAAATTGATAACCACACTAATGATCGCTCTATCTTCTGAGTTTTCAGTAATATGCATAACAAAAGATCGGTCAATTTTCAGTTTGTAAACTGGGAAACGTTTTAAATAGCTTAATGAAGAGTAGCCTGTACCAAAGTCATCAATTGATAAATGAATATTTTGTTCATGTAGTTTCTGCATCACATTTGCTACTTCTTGTGGGTTATGCATAGCTACACCTTCGGTTAGCTCTAATTCTAATAAATGAGGTGGAATACCTGTTTCTTCAATTATTCGAATAATTGTGTCAAGTAATCTAGGGTGCCGAAATTGTATTGCTGAAATATTCACTGCAATTTTAATGGGCTCCATACCATTTGCTATCCAAATCATTAGCTGCCTGGCTGCACTCTTTAACACCCATTCGCCAATTGCAAGAATTTGACCACTATTTTCAGCGATAGGAATAAATTCAGTAGGTGGGATTAAGCCAAGTTGAGGGTGTTGCCAACGCAGCAATACTTCCATACCAATAATCTGACCAGTTTCCAGTGAAATTTGTGGTTGATAATTTAAATGAAATTCATTACGTTCTAATGCACGTCGCATGGAATTCTCTAGTGCCATAGAACGAACAGAGTTATCCTGCATTTCTGTAGTAAAAAAGCAATAAGCATCAGAACCTTCTTGCTTGGCACGATACATAGCAATATCAGCAAAAGTTGCTAAATTGTCAAAAGTTTTTCCATCATCAGGAAACATTGCTATACCGATAGACAACGTAACATTCAGTTCATGTTGCCCAATTAGATAAGGTTTACCACCTAGTTCTAATAACTTTTGTGCGACATGTGCTGCACCATTTGTGTCAACTGATGGTAATACTAGGAGAAACTCATCGCCACCATGACGTGAGGCTGTATCCTCGCTACGAATAACACTTACCATACGCTCAGAAAATTCTATTAGTAATGCATCGCCTACTTTATGACCACAGGTATCATTAACATTTTTAAAACGATCAAGATCAATAAATAAAACCGCTAATTGTTCATAATTACGTCGCGCTTTACTTAAGGCATTATCAATACGGTCAGCAAATAACACTCTGTTTGGCAGTCCTGTAAGCGTGTCATAATTAGCTAGTTGTTTAATATTAGCCTCATCAGCTTTGCGTTCAGTAATATCACTAAAAACACCAATAAACTGGGTAACTCTACCGTTTTTGTTCTTTACTTGTCGGATTGAAAGCAATTCAGGATATAAGCTACCATCCTTACGACGATCATACACCTCACCTTGCCAATAGCCTTGTTCATTAATAGATTTCCACATAGCATGATAAAATTCTTTATCATGCTCGCCAGAAGAAAGCATGCGGGGATTATTTCCTAAAGCATCTGATTCTTCATAACCAGTAATTTTACTAAAAGCTTTGTTAACTTTTATGATGTTATGTGTTGAGTCAGTGATAATAATCCCTTCGTTACTTTGTTCGAATACTTTGGCAGCAAGCTGCAACTCAGCTTCTGCCTGTTTTTGATCTTCAATTACACTCAATAAAACCATACGAGATTGCTGAGCATACAATAGCATCTGAGCTAATTCAGTATGGATTGCTTTAACTCTTTCTTCTGTCTGTTTACACTCAGCAACATCTAGTAATGAAATAACAAAACCTAGCTTTTCATTTTGATTATCAAGTAATGGAGTTACCTTGATACGATAATCTAATGTTTCCCCTTGGTACTCTAGCTTGAAGATGTCTTGTTCTTGGTTGCCTGTCTTTGTTATTTCACATAATAAAAACTTAGAGCCATTTGGTTTCTGTAATGGAAAAACACTTTCAAATGCTTGGCCGATTGATTTTTCAAGACATAGCACTAGCTTTGGGTCATTAATATAAAAGATCCGTCCAGATTTATCGCAAATTATGGTTATTTCACAGGCAGAGGATAGCTGTGTTTGCAAAATTTGTATTTCATCAATGAATCGCTTAAATGTTTTTTCTGAGTTCATTTATACTTTAATCCAAGGTGGTTGCGCTTGGATAGCGTGGTGGTTGATCTGTTTTAGCAAGCAATTTATTAATTTCTCGCTTTAAATCAAGAATACGAGTTTCTCTACCTAAAGTTGCATCATGCCAGCGTTGTAATTCAGATATTTTTTCTTCAAGGTGATCTTCTGCTAATTTACGTTTGTCTTCTCTTTCAAAGTTGTCTAAAGCAAAACTAATATCTGCTGCCATTTTAAGTAATAGATTTCTTTCATCTTTATTAATGACACCCTTACTTTGTGTGCAAACAGTGAAAGTACCAGTAATAATACCGTTACGATGGATAGGTAACGTTGCCATTGACTGACAACCTGCAATATTACAATTAAAACCAGCCGTTTTATAAAGTTCATCACTCTGTTGTCGCCATAATGGACGGTCTTCATGAATAACAATATATATTGGGTTTTTTTTCAGAACAACATCTGTCTTAGAAGAAAGATCTGTAGTCTGTAAATGTTTAGCATTTTCACCATATGAAGCAGCAATATAGGCTGATTGCTTATCTTTACTAAGTAAACTAATCCAAGCAACCGACATGCCACCCAGTTGCACGGCACTACGACAAATTTCTGCAAACAAATCTGTTTCACAGCTGCAATGTACAATTGCATGGTTACATTGACTTAATATCGCATAGATTTGACTTAACCGCTGAATCCTGGACTCGTTAATTTTACGTTGCGTAATATTTTTAATAATAGCTATAAAACGAGGCTCACTGGTCTTATCTTGTATGAATTGTAGCGAGGTCTCTACTGGAAACTCATGCCCATCTTTATGACGATGTAAGCTCTCAATGACAATCGAAGGCTTAGTGCCATCAATTAACGGCTGCACGATTTGCTGGTATTTCTCTAAATTCATATCAGGCCTGATATCTAACGGAGTCATTTGTAATAACTCAGTTTCACTGTAACCAAGTTGGTTGATTGCACCTTGATTGACATAGATAAAGCGAAAATCTTCAGCACTACATATCATTACACCATCTAAAGTTTGATCAAGAGTATATTTGAACTGTGTTAGCTTAAGTTCAACCTGTTTCTGCTTAGTGACATCTTGTACCGCAATAATAAAGTGATTAATCGATTCATCAGGTTTTTGCAACCAACTAATATTAATATTAGTAATAATACTTGTGGCATCTTTGCGAAGAAGGCGAATATTTCCAACATAGTTATCAGCTCTTCCTCTAATAATACGTATGATTCTGATAAGACTTTTTTTTCTATCGTCTGGGTGAATCAGTGTTAACCAATTTCTTTGGTTAATTTCTTTATTTGAATACCCTAAGATAGTTGCAAAATTGTTATTAAACCTTATCCATTCTTGAGTTTCAGCTGAAACAATAGCCATACCGATAAAAGGCAAGTTAAAAAACTGTTGTAACAGATGATTTGCTTTAGTTTTTTGTTTTTCTAATAGCAAGTTATAAATATATTTTTGCTGACGCCAATGCCTCCATAATAAAACACTTAGAATACTTAGCGCAGCGAAGATAATAATGCTAATTTGCCAGGCCAGAGTAAATAAGGGTTGCAATGCTTCATCACGATCTATCTTGGCGATGATATGCCAATCTGTACCACTAATTGGTTGATAAGCAGCTAATACTTCAATATTGCGATGATCTTTTCCTTCTGTTATACCCTGAGCATTATGATTAATGGCAATAGCAGCTGGTAATGTTGGTGAGTTTAAAGGGAAATGTAGTTTCATTGCAGAATCTTTACGGTGCCGTAACTTATTCATAAACAAAACTGATTCTCCAATGCGGCGTACCAACAAAGTTTCCGCGCTGGCACTATTTACTGGCCAAGTTTGAATATAAGGGAATAAAAAAGGGGTTGGGGTAATGTGTAGTACTACAGTGCCTATTTGATTTGGAGTGCCATTTTCTAGATTTGAATGGAATAATGGAATAACATAAAACATACAAGTCGTGTCGTTTGCTTTATCATAGAAAAAGTTTCCGTATTGAACCTGACCGGTTTCTGATGCTTGACGCATCAGTTCTTTATGGCCACTAAAGTGAAAAAAACTTTCGTGGCGCGGATCACCTACATTCAGTATTTTATTTCCTTGTATATTCAATAAGGTAATTGCATTGTAATCATAGGCTCTTACAATTGATTCAAGTCGAACACGTAATTGTTCTAGTTCATTGTTATCAGTATCTTGTGTTAGTACCGCTAGATTAGCAACGATCCCAGGATCTTCAAAAATAACTTGGCTGTCGGCCTTGCGCTCTTTTATCCAGCGTTTAATTTGTGTAGTTTTTAGATCAGCAATTGCCTGAAGGTTAGCATAGGTTTCTTTTTCAACTTTAGGAACAGATAGGCTGATAATTAATAAACCGAATAGCGGTATTAATAAAAATAACATGAAAAACCTAAGTAACGTACGTTTGTTACCATTACCTGCCGCGCTCATGGGATTAGATAAGTCAACTTTTGTTGATGATAATAAATTTTTGTAGTTATAACTTATAGCCATAATTGTGTATTAATAATCATTATGATGAACTTCAGTCTTAGCTAAAGCAGCTAATCTATAGTAAATTAATTTTCAATACCTTAGGGGCTGTTGCCGTTTTGCATCATCTCCTTGAGTTTCAATATAAAACTCCTGTAATATTTAATTTTATATCAGAAACTAGCATGTTATGCCACGAAAAATATTTACGGAAGAACTCT